>VGOC01000168.1 GCA_016865865.1 Chloroflexota bacterium | reverse complement strand
TGGAGCAGGTATATCTGGAAGCGGTCAATGCACCCGATGGGCGGGAGGTCTTGGATGTTCTCTGACCTGGCCTCGGCTTTGATCGTCACCCGTCGCGAAGTCCGCGACCAATTTCGGGATTGGCGCATCCTGGCGCCCGTTTTAGTGCTGACGCTCTTCTTTCCCGGTCTGATGAACTTCACAGCCCGCGAGGCGGTCAGCTTCGTCTCACGCTACGGCGCGCCGGTGATCGGAGATCGCCTGATCCCGTTTCTGTTGATGGTGGTGGGCTTCTTCCCCATTTCGGTGTCGCTGGTCATTGCTCTGGAAAGTTTCGTGGGAGAAAAGGAACGCCGCAGCATCGAGCCGCTGTTATCCAGCCCTTTGACGGATTTGCAGTTGTATTTGGGCAAACTGTTGGCCGTGATGCTGCCCCCGCTTCTTGCCAGCTACTTGGGAATCGGAGTCTATCTGTTTGGGGTGCATCGGCAGGTGGGGTGGACGCCTGACCCGATCTTGCTCGTGCAGGTTGTGACGCTGACTACGGTGCAGTCGCTGCTGATGGTCAGCGGGGCGGTGGTGATTTCATCGCAGGTTACCTCCACGCGGGCAGCGAACTTGTTGGCTTCTTTCATCATTGTGCCCACGGCCATGCTGCTGATCGGCGAGAGCATGATCATGTTTTGGGCGCGTTACAATGTGCTCTGGTGGGCGATCTTTGGGCAAATCTTGATCTCTGGCTTGTTGATACGAACAGGAATAGCTCATTTCAATCGCGAAGAACTCCTGGGGCGCGAGATAGACACGCTGAACCTGAAGTGGAGCTGGCAGGTGTTCTGGCGGGCTTTCGTTGGCGAGTCGAAGTCGGTTTCGGACTGGCTGCGCCGGGGATTTATCCAGACCTTCCAAAGGGTGTGCCTCCCGCTGTTATTAGCATTGGTGGCGTTCACAGCCGGGGGGATTGTCGGCGCGCAGCAGGCCCAAATCTTCGTGCTGCCGACCGAACTGATGGATATCAACAATCTTCAACAGGGGTTCGTTCAGGAGATCGAAGGCTTCGAAGCGCTGCGCTTTTTCTCTGTGGAAAGCGTCCCCCTGGTCTGGATGCATAATTTGCGGGTTATCCTGCTGGCTACTATTCTGGGACTCTTTACCTTCGGCGTGATGGGGCTGATCGTTTTGATGCTGCCGTTCATTCTGATTGGCTATTTCACCGCCACCGCGGCCAGGACGGGGATTCCGCTGGGGCTGTTTTTGACTGCATTCGTGCTCCCGCACGGGGTTCTAGAAATCCCAGCGATTGCCCTGGCGGGGGCGGCGATTCTGCGGTTAGGCGCAACGCTGTCCGCTCCGGCTGAAAACCGGACGATCAGCGAGGCTCTCCTGCACTCTCTGGCAGATTGGGCAAAAGTGATGCTTGTTTTGGTGCTCCCAATGCTCTTAGGCGCGGCAATCCTGGAGGTTTTCGTAACCCCTGGGGTGGCCTTGAATATTTTGTTAGCGCGCCAAAGTGATGGGATGCGCCCTTGATGAAAATTGGCTCCTGCGAGTATCCTCGATGTCTCTATACCGCCGAAAGGCGAACATCGGGAGACCCACATGAGCCAACTGATACTGATGA
>VGOC01000167.1 GCA_016865865.1 Chloroflexota bacterium | reverse complement strand
CCGATTGCCGGCCTGGGCTACAACCCGACGGGGCAGGCGCCGTTCCAAAAAACCGGCAAGCAGAATGGCAATCAAAACGAATCCGCCCCATAGCGAAATCAGGCGGGTGGTCTGTGTCACGGCCCAACCGAAGGCCTCGGCGGCGAAGGGTTCGAGCAGTACGTCCTGGCCAGGGATGGCCGCCAGGAGCAGCAGCAGGTAGACGAAGAAGCGCCGCGCCTGCGGATTGCCCAGGATGGCGGCCGACATCTGGCGCAGGGTGGGGTTCCCGGCTGCCGGGGCGCGGGCAGCGCGCGGCTGGAAGCCGCGCTATGTCAGCGCCCGATAGATTTTTTTTACGAAAGGAGAAAAATCATGGACTTGTGGCTTTCACTCTACTGGGGTAGCCCGATTGGCCTGGGCGTATTCTTCTTAGACCTTGGCGTCCTGTTCATTGGCATTGCCAAAGTGCGCAGCAAGTAACCTGTTCTGTTATTCGTATTGTCGTCATATCTACATATATTGGGCGCTGACTGGAATTATTGCTTGCCAATGACGAACTTCCCATCCTTGTACATCAACTCGCCATCCACGACGATCTCGTTCTCGGCCATGTCGCAGAGCATATCCCAATGGATGCCGGAATTGTTCTTGCTGCCGGTCTCGGGGTATCCGGAGCCGACAGCCAGATGGATGGTGCCGCCGATCTTCTCGTCGAAGAGCATATTCTTGGTAAAACGTTGGATGCCGTAGTTGGTGCCGATGCCCCACTCGCCCAGGTAGCGCGCGCCCTCATCGGTCTCGAGCATCCTGGTCAACAACTCCTGACCCTTGCTGGCCTTCTCTTCGACGACTCTGCCATTCTCGAACCATAGCTCGATATCCTCGACTTCCTGCCCGCCGTAGATGGCCGGGTAGGAGAAGCGGATATATCCATTGGCCGTATCCTCCACCGGGCCGGTGAAGATCTCGCCATCCGGGAAGTTGTATCTGCCATCGGCAGGCTCGAAGGCGCGCCCTTCGATGGAGAAGGTCAGATCAACATTGCTCCCCTTGATGACGACCTGGTCTCGCCCTTCCAGCCAGCGAATCAGCTCGCGCTGACGCTGGCCTTCTTTCATCCAGAAGGCGACCGGGTCATCCAGGTGCAGCATGCCAGCTGAGTAAACGAACTCCTGATATTCGCTCAGGCTCATATCGGCTTCCTGGGCCATAGCATGGGTCGGGTAGACCGTCAGGGACCATTTCAACTCTTTCCTGGCAGCGCGCTCGTGGAAGATCTTGTTTAGTTCTGCGCTGGCCTTTCTGAAGAGCGCCTGGCGTTCTGGTTCGACCCCGGAAAGCTCGCGGGTGTTGTGTTCGGCGTCTATGTACAGGCTGGCGTCGAAGGTTTCGGTGATCAAGCGACGCACCGGGGAGATAAATTCCAGTTGGGCGTCGCTGGCGCTCTTGAAGAATATTTCCGCCGCGCCGGGTAGACCCACTTGAAGGGTCACGTGCGCGCCGGCCAGGATGGCTTCTTTGTATACTTCCAGGTTGAGCTCTTCTGCCAGCGGGCTGGTACGCAGGACGAATTGATCGCCGGGTTGAAGGTCGAGGGAATACTGTACGAGAACTTGGGCTAATCTCGATACACGGGGATCAGACATAGTTATCTCCTTGGTCAGTGATTTCTTTGTAAGCTACGGTTCTATGAACACCGTGGGTGCCAGGGTTGCCTGCAGGCGCAAGGTTTCGACGGGCCATAGCGAATAAATCAGTACCTTAACGTAACTTTTGTGCAAATAGAGCCGAAGATGCAAAAATCGACATTAAAAAGCAACTTTTTAGGCGATATTTGGCTGTTGCTGATGATAAAAAACTTAGCCACGTCGATTTTTCCTGCCAGCATCGCCAAAGTTAACCGAATTTTGGGTAATTTTTTGACAACCGAAAAGTCACCCCCCAGATATTGGGGGGTACCATGCCGATGAACGTAAATATGCTGGTCAAAAAAGTTGTTAGCGCGCCAAAGTGATGGGATGCGCCCTTGATGAAAATTGGCTCCTGCGAGTATCCTCGATGTCTCTATACCGCCGAAAGGCGAACATCGGGAGACCCACATGAGCCAACTGAT
>VGOC01000166.1 GCA_016865865.1 Chloroflexota bacterium | reverse complement strand
GGGATATCCCCGCTGATGTGGTGGACAGTTGCGCGCTCAACGCCGATGGCAAGCTGTTCTGCGGCGAATGGCGACCGCTGGATGCCCGCCCGAATATCCGCGAGGAAGCCCCGGATGTGATCCAGAAGGTGCGCATCCTGGCCCACTCCGCCGAGATCCCCAATGACACGCTTTCCTTCGGACCTGAATTCCCGGCTGAACTGCGCGCCGAAATCGAAGCCGCCCTGCTCGCGTTTGCAGAGACCGATGCCTGGGACACTTCGATCGGCAACACTGACTTCTATGGCTGGAGCGGCATCCTGCCTGCGACCGATGCGGAGTACGATATGGTCCGCAAGATGGTCGAAGCCGCTGGCCTGACCCTCGAAGGCCTGGGAGAGTAGCCAGACTATTTTCTAGGAAACCGTATTCGGGAGGACAACCTGGTTGTCCTCCCGATTTATAAAAACCGGGGATGTACAAGGTACAACCTCTGTTTCAGCGCTCAACACGAACTGGAGTTCACCGTGGCCGATCAACCCCTTATGCCTTCCAGCCCCCTCGAAATCGAAGAGAGAGAAATATCATTCAGCACACGCCTGAATGAATTTCCCTGGTGGTTCGTGGCGATGATCTCGATTGCCATCTGGGTCTTCTATATCATCCTCACTCGCGAGAACTTCAACGAGGCTTTCAATTTCATCAAAGTTGGCCTCACCATCACCATCCAAACTGCCCTCACCGCTTATGGTATTGCTCTTATATTTGGATTGATCGCAGGGCTGGGACGCCTATCTAAAAATGTGGTTTCCAATAACCTGGCCCGATTATATGTAGAACTCGTCCGCGGCATTCCAATGTTGGTGCTGATCTTCTTTATCGCGCTGGTTGGTGTTCCCGCTGTCGTCAACGGGCTAAACGCTTTTGGGGAATGGCTTTTCACGATGGGAGTAGACCCAATAGCTGGTTTATTCACAGCTTTCAACAACCAAAATATCAGCATGAATGCCCGCGCAATCGTTGCCCTGGCTGTGACGTACGGCGCTTATCTGGCTGAGATATTCCGCGCTGGGATCCAATCCATCGAGCACGGACAGATGGAGGCCGCCCGTTCCCTGGGGATGAGCTACGGCCAGGCCATGCGCTACATCATCCTACCGCAGGCCATCCGCAACGTACTGCCTGCCCTGGGCAACGATTTCGTCTCCATGGTCAAGGACTCTTCCCTGGTTTCGGTATTAGCCGTGCGTGACATCACACAGGTAGCCCGTTTATATGCAGGCAGCACTTTCCGCTTCCGAGAAGCATACGTGACTCTGTCGGTGATGTACCTGACCATGACCGTGTTGCTCTCACTGCTGGTGCAACAAATCGAAAGGCGGTTACGAAGAGATGTCTGAGACCAAAGACAATATCATCGTCGTCAAGGATCTTTATAAATACTTTGGGGATGTAAAGGCGCTCAACGGAGTCAGCCTGACCGTGGAGCGCAGCAAGGTGGTTGTGGTCATTGGGCCTAGCGGTTCGGGCAAGTCCACCATGCTGCGATGCATCAACCACCTGGAGAAGCCCACCAGCGGGGAGGTCTGGATAGACGGCGAGCTGTTGACAGGCTCCCCCAAACAGCTCAACGAAACGCGAGCCGAGATCGGCATGGTCTTCCAACTCTTCAATCTCTTCCCGCACCTGACCGCCATCGAGAATATCACCCTGGCGCAGAAAGTCGTGCGCGGCCGTTCCAAGGAAGAAGCCCAGGAAATTGCCATGCAACAACTCCGCCGGGTAGGCATTCCAGAGAAAGCTGACTCTTATCCCAGGAAACTTTCGGGGGGACAACAGCAGCGCGTTGCCATTGCCCGCTCCCTGGCGATGAACCCCAAGATCATGCTCTTCGATGAGCCAACCAGCGCCCTGGACCCCGAGATGATCAAGGAGGTGCTAGATGTGATGCTCGACCTGGCCAGCGCAGGTATGACTATGGTCTGCGTGTCGCACGAGATGGGTTTCGCCCGGTCAGCCGCCGACGAGATCATCTTCATGGACGAGGGCGTGATCGTCGAACACACCACCCCGGAGGGCCTCTTCAGCAACCCCCAACACGATCGCACCAAGCTCTTCCTCTCTCAAATTCTACATCACTAGGTTGGATTTGCCGTCAAGTGGATTTCTTTGCCCCGTCCCCTCGTTAGCGTAACTTTTGTGCAAAAGTAGGCCGACATGCAAAAATCGGCGAAAAAATAGAACTTTTCCAAATCAATATTCTGGGCTAAGCTGTGGCAACCCA
>VGOC01000165.1 GCA_016865865.1 Chloroflexota bacterium | reverse complement strand
TTTCCCGGCCCGGGAGGGGAACCAACCCAAAGCGGCGCGGGCGGCCTGGTCTTTGAGTTCGGTGGAGCCCCAGACAAAGGTTGCGCCGGCCACACCGACGATGACGGAGAGCCAGTCGCTGGTTAAAAAGAGGGACGCGCAAATGATGAGGACACCCACTCCCATCATGTAAGGCCACCAAAGATGGCCAAGCCGCCGCTCGGTTTGAATGACAAGCGGGAATCCCAGCCCGATGATGAGCAGGGTGAGGAGGCCGGTGAGGAATCCGAATGTGTTCATGGTGTCCAATCTTCAGGAGCGGTGCTCTTTGAGCAGATCAACCGTTGTCGCCGCGGGATGTTGGGCCAGGATGCTCGCATGGCGCGGGTTGCGCGGGTTGGCCGGGGCATGTCCCTTGTGGACACGACGCTGCTGGCGGGCAAATTCGAGCGCATCCCAGAGCAAGGTGATGCCAAGAATACCGAGAAAAGTGGAAAGTGGACGGTGGACAGTTAACAGCGAAAAGATCTCACAGGTTATGCCCAGACCCGCAAAAATCATGGTCGGCAACCAGATGGTGGGCGAGAGGTATTCGATCTTCCGCACTGCCACATGCCCCAACCAGATGCCCAAAAAGGCGGAAAAAGCGGCGATCACTCCAAGGGTGTTAATCGTTATCTACCTTCCATGATCGAGGATCAGGCTGTTGGACACCCTGACTCAACTCATGCACCATCTCGACCACGGCCTTCACATTCTCGACCGGCGTGTTTTGCAGGATGCCATGTCCCAGGTTGAAGATGTGACCGGGGCGGTCCGCGGCGCGGCGCAGGATATCTTTGACGCGTTGCTCGAGTTCGGGGAGCGGAGCGAAGAGGGCAGCCGGATCGAGATTGCCCTGCACGGCACGGTCGTAACCGATGACCTGCCAGCCCTCATCGAGCGGGATACGCCAGTCGAGTCCAATGACCGAGCCGCCAGCCTCTTTCATCAGCGGCAGGAGGGTGGCGGTGTTCGTCCCAAAATGGATGACCGGCACGCCTGCCGCTTCGGCGGCTTTCAGCACCCGCTGCGAATAGGGCAGGGCGAAGGCGGCGTAATCCGCCGGGTTGAGCGCGCCGACCCATGAGTCGAAGACCTGCACCGCCTGCGCGCCGGCGCGGATCTGCGCCAGCAGGTAATCGGTCAGCACGCGGGAGAGTTTGTCCAGCAGCGCGTGCCAGGTCTGCGGATCGGCGTACATCATCGTTTTGGTTTTCAGGAATTCCCGTGAGGCGCCGCCTTCGACGAGATAGGAGGCAACAGTAAACGGCGCGCCGCAAAAGCCAATCAGCGGGGTGTCGCCGAGTTCGCCGCGCAGGATGCGGATGGCCTCCAGCACATACCCGAGATCGGTATCGGGATCCACCGGACGCAGGTTGTTTACATCGGCCAGCGTGCGGACGGGATTCTGTAATATCGGCCCCTCGCCCGCGGCAAATTCCAGGCCCACACCCAGCGGAATGGCCGGCAGGAGGATATCTGCAAACAGGATGGCCGCGTCCACGCCCAGGGTGCGCACCGGCTGGAGGGTCACTTCGGCGGCGAGTTCAGGGCGCTGGCAGATCTCGATCAGCGTGTATTTCTCGCGGATGGCGCGGTACTCGGCCATGTAGCGCCCCGCCTGGCGCATGAACCAGACCGGGGTGGCATCCGTTGGGAGGCGATGGCAGGCGGAGAGAAAGCGAAGCGAAGTCATCAGCGGCCAGATTCCAATATGTTTTGTCGGGCAGCCTGAGCGACGAGGATGCAGCCCGGATCGCTTTCTAGATAATCTCCGGTCAGGCCATAGGCGCGGCCGCGCTGCCCACCGCAGACCTCGCGGTACTCGCAGCCGCCGCAAACACCCTTGAGTTTGGTAACATCGCGCAGGTCGCGGAAGAGGGGTGAGTTCCGGTAGACATCCACGATATCATCCGTGCGCACATTTCCGGCCGTGAGGGGCAGGAATCCACTCGGTTGGATCTCACCGATGTGTGAGATGAACAGGAAACCGTTGCCATCATTGACACCCCGGGTCGGGCGATTCAGGCCGTCGGCGTACTGGAAGCCCGCCCCCTGGAAGGCGACCGGCTTGTCGCCTGTGTCTGCCTTTTTCCGCTGGATGGCAACCCGGCGGTACATCGGCGCGGCGGTGGCTTTGATATCGAAAGGAGCGGTTTGCGAGAGTTCGTACAGCCAGCTGAAAACCTGCTCGTGCTGTTCGGCGGAAATCATCTGTTCCGCCATCGCCCGCCCGGTGGGGACGAGGAAGAAGACCGACCACTGTACTGCGCCGACTTCCTGAATAAAGGGCACCATTTCGTGGAGAATGTCCACGTTATGCTTGGCTACCGTGGTGTTGACCTGCACGCTCAAGCCGGCCGCCTGGGCGCGGTGA
>VGOC01000164.1 GCA_016865865.1 Chloroflexota bacterium | reverse complement strand
ATTCTTCCAACGTTTCCCACTCGACGCCCAGCAGGCGCACTTTGGCTTCGTAGGCATAGGCTGTGATACTGCCCATATAGTAAGTGGAAGAGCCGGGGATATTGGTGATACGGTGCCCCAGCAGCCCACCCGTGCAGGATTCGGCTACCGCCAGGCGCAGCCCATGCTGACGGAGCAATTTTCCGATGACGATCTCCAGGGGAAGTTCGCTCATGTGGTCATTATACATGATAGGGGAGATTTTTCAGTTACATCCCCACCCCCAAAAACACCCCGCTTGCTGAAGGCTGACTGCCGCTGTTGGTATGAATATTGCCCCCTTCCACCTGAAACCAAGGCGGTTTTCGCTGGGAAACAAAAGAGTCCGGAACAGCTTTTAGCGAGAATGCTTATCTGAGTCCATTAAAAAAACGCGACGCAGAAGTGGCGGTGCGGCAAATGGGGGTGCGTGCTCCGCGCGCACCCCCATTTACCGCACAGGATCAATCTCTCGTTTTTTTTTCAGTGGACTCTTATCTTCCCTCCATATCAACACGCATCTGGAGCTGGGCAATTAATTCGGTCAACAAGTGATCGCGCGCCCAGTCCTTTTGTGATTGTGAAAGCAATTCTCCCAAACCGGCCAGGATATGCCTTCGGTCAACAGATTCACGAATATATGTCAGAAGATAACCCAAATGATCCGGCAGCATCTTGCCGGTGCGCGCTTCGATGATCTCCGCGCGAATGGGAACCATTTTCTTCAACAGCCACCAGGTATCGAAGAGATCACGGTTGACTAATTTTCTACGGTCACTGATCGCACATAGTTTGTGAGCAAACATTGTGGCAAGATCGAGTGTACGCACAGTTACGCCCAAAAAATCCTGGATATCAAACCGATCTGGATATTGACGCCTGCTGATCTCCACTTTGATGTTTTGCATGCCTTCCTCATAGTGCCCCAGCCAAAACCAGGTAAATTGTTTCTGACGCTCATCGGAAAGAAACAAATATTCGCCAAGAATCTCGCTCATTGCTCGCGGAGAAAATTGTTCGTCCGTACCCTCCGTGATCAGTGTGAAGTCCAGATCAGTCGAGAAGCGCGGTAACCCGTAGAACAGATATAGACAAGAACCGCCTTTGAAAGCAAGTCGGGCTTGGAGTTGCGGATGTTGGTAGATATCCCGTAAAATATTTTTGAGGATGATTTCGTGCTTCCCTCGATCAAGCATGGTGCGCCTCTCTGATGTTCTGCCCCTCGATTACTGCGCACAGAGCCTCAATGCGCTTTACAAGCGCGTGATTATCATAGATCGAGGCTAACCGGCGCAATTCGTCAACTTCCACACGCTCAAGATGTTCGAAGACAAAACTGGGCGTCAGATAAGATGTATCACAGATTGCCCGTTCCAAGGAAGCGAGCCAATAGTTATCTACCTTTTCTACACCCTGACGATTGAGTAAAATTTCATCTTTCAGTCGATGGTAGACGAACGTCTGGCCCGAGGAAAGCCTGATGGTCTTACTACTCCGTGCCATAACATGAAGATCGCTTTCGTATTGGAAATATGCACCATGAATACCTAATGCAGTAGTGCTAGAGATATACGCCGGCGGGGAGAGTTTGATGGCCGCTTCGAGCGGTGAATAGTCTTCTTTGAGTGTGTACACACCGCGCCGGATACTATACAGGCGGCCTGTGCGGACATAATAGTTCACCAACCGCACAAGTTTGTAGCGCTCTGGCATGCTCCACAACACCGCCAAGTCATCAATGGTAAAGGTCGTCTGAGGGGCAGATGACAGGAGAAGTTCGATTTTTGTTGTCATTAGTACGAATAATTTTAGTACAACTGGGGACGAATCGCAATGAGGCCAAACACCCTCCTCGCCATCTTGTCAGCGGTGGTATCAGCATCGGCGTCTGCATCCCCCCGCGCCAACCTGGCGACAGCCATCGCCTAGCACATCTCCTTCCCCGCAATCGGCGCCGCCGGCGCTGTCACATTCCCCACCTTACAACACCCCCGATTGCAAGCATAATATCCAGCTATACAATATAGTTCTCTCCCTTCAGTCCAACCTCCCTCTAAACATGTACAACTATTCAACATTTTTCCGCCGAAAGATATGCCTTTATGTATTGGTAACTACTCAGCCGATCCCGGCTGAGAATGAATTCTCAGGTTATAACCGGAGTCGGATCGCCTTCGGCGCGCAGGCCGCATCGGACCCATCTTTCATGGTTTTTTCAGTGGACTCACTGTTTGTCCTTTCGCACTCGTCTCAAGAAGGAGGGCGAATTCAAACCCCTTTCCAATAGATAAGTCAGGTAATAATTCATCAGGCGTTCGATTTCGGCCATGATCGCAGGTTCGATGTTCGCGCGCACGGCATCTTGATAACTGCTGCGCTGGAAATGGCGCAAATATTTGAGCGCTTGCATGGAAACAG
>VGOC01000163.1 GCA_016865865.1 Chloroflexota bacterium | reverse complement strand
CTCGTTGACGCTGCTATACCCGCATGGTAGAATTTTTCCCGCTTAATGACATGCCCCCATCGTCTAGCGGCCCAGGACGCGGCCCTCTCAAGGCCAAAACAGGGGTTCGAGTCCCCTTGGGGGCACAAGTTCGAACGGCTAATACTTTGTGAGAGGCATCCCCGGATTCTGTCCGGGGATGCTTTTTTATCATCACGATGTCGTGTCGACTCCGGTCTTTCTTTACACACGCCCTCATCTGGTGGAGAAACCCCCACCACTTGGAAACCAAGGCCGGTCACTCCGAGGGATGTGGAGATCTTTCGACTACATACGGAAGAGAAAATGAGCGTCCGGCAGCTTGCTGAAAAATAACGGTTGTCTGAAATCAGGGTTTGGAATATCTGCACAGCGATAAGGAAACAAAGCCCATCACTTCGTTAGTTACAGTTATTATTAAGGATTCGCCTTCATTGGGTGGGTTGTGATTCTCATTAGTTACTCATTCAAAACATGACAAACTTATCTATCCCGTTGTGAATTCTCGCGCTATAAGCAGGGCAGACGATCGGAGAAGCGCCTCAACGATGCACATCCTCTGCCTTGGCCTCAATCACCAAACTGCCCCGCTTGACCTGCGCGAGCGGCTTGTGTTCTGCGAAGACACCTTGCGCGCCGCGCTCTCCCGCCTGGGCTGCGGTGAGAGCATAGGCGCGACCGCCGAGATGGTCATCCTCTCCACCTGTAACCGCGTCGAGATCTATGCCGCCTCCAGCCGTTTGTCCTTTTCGGAACTGGAGGCCTTTTTATCGGAAGCGCGCGGTATCCCTGCAGGGGACCTTCATGCTCACCTGTACCGTCACGCCGACAGCCAGGCCATCCGTCACTTGCTGAACGTAGCCGCCGGGCTGGATTCGCTCGTCATGGGCGAACCGCAGATCCTCGGCCAGGTGACGCGCGCCCTCGAACTGGCGCGCGGCGCCGGGGCCTCCGGGCCGCTGCTCAACCGCCTGTTCCAGCGCGCCATCCACGCCGGCAAGCGCGCCCGCGCCGAGACCTCTATCAGCCGCAACCCGGCCTCTGTCGCCTCGCTAGCGGCCTCGCTGGCGGAGAGATCGGTTCGCAATCTGGGGCAAGTGCAGGTTGTCATCTTGGGGGCGGGAGAGATGGCCGAACTGGCAGTCGAGTCTTTGCGCAAGCGGGGGGCGAGCAAGGTGCTGGTGCTGAACCGCACCCTCGACCGGGCGGAAGTGCTGGCGCGGCGGTGGCAGGCCGAGGCGTCCACATTCGAACGCCTGGATGAAGCGGTGGCGGCGGCGGACGTGCTTATCTCATCTACTGGCGCACCGCATACCATCATCCTCCCCGGCATGGTCGAACGGATCATGGCAGGGCGGATCTCCCGACCGCTGGTGATGATCGATATCGCCGTGCCGCGCGATATCGACCCCGCCTGTGGCAGGATCCCCGGCGTGAGGGTCTACGATATGGACAGCCTTCATGCCAAATTGGAACAGTCCCTGGCGGAACGGAGATCCCAGGTGCCGCAGGTGGAGGCAATCCTGGCCGAGGAAGGGGCCGCATTCATGGCCTACTTCCACTCGCTGGACATGCTCCCGCTCATCGCCGAGGTTCGTCAGCAGGCGGAAACCATCCGGAGGATGGAACTGGACAAGACCTTGCGCCGCCTTCCCGGCCTGAGCGAAGCCGAGCGCGACCACATTGAAGCGCTGACACAGGCACTGGTCAAGAAGTTGCTCCACAATCCCACCACTCGCCTGCGCGCCGAGGCCGCCACGCCACTGGCCCCGGAATACGCCGTTCTCGCCCGCGCCCTCTTCGCCCTAGCCGACCAATGAACTACACAACTATGAAACTTATCTTTGCCACCCGTCCTTCCGCTCTCGCCCGCTGGCAAACCCACTGGGTCATTTCTGCTCTGGAAACTGCCCATCCCGGCCTGGTTTGTGAAGAGAAGATCATTACTACGCAAGGTGACCAGATCTTGGACAAACCCCTGCCCGAAATCGGAGGCAAGGGATTGTTCACCCAGGAACTCGAAAACGAACTGCTCTCAGGCGCGGTGCATTGCGCGGTCCACTCGCTCAAAGATTTGCCTGTGGAAAATCCGGCCGGGCTGGCCATTGGTTGCATTCCGGCGCGCGGCGAGATACGCGACGTTCTGATTTCGAAGGACGGGCATTCCCTCGCCTCTCTGCCCACCGGCGCATCGGTCGGGACCTCGAGCCTGCGCCGCGCCGCCCAGATCCTCGCTGCCCGCCCGGACCTTTCCACCTGCTCTCTGCGCGGCAACGTGGATACCCGCCTGCGGAAGGCTCTGGATGGGCAGTACGATGCCATCATCCTTGCCGGCGCCGGCCTCATCCGCCTCGGCCTGGATGGACACGTCACGGAGTGGCTGCCGCTCGAGGTCATGCTGCCCGCCCCCGGACAGGGCG
>VGOC01000162.1 GCA_016865865.1 Chloroflexota bacterium | reverse complement strand
GAGCGTGGAACAGTATGAACAGAAATATCGCGAACAGCAATTGAAGTACCTGAAAAAGAAGGCCGCCAAACTCGGATTCCAACTCGCCCCGGTTTGAAATCAGAGCTGTTTCCCAGAACGCTTTGTTGGGCTGTGCCTATTTAACATAAGGATTTTGCCACTCAAATTCCATTTGTCGAGCAGTTCTAATAGCCAAATCTTCACTTTCAAGACGTGCAACAAGATAAAGACTCATGTCTAGCCCAGCAGAGATACCTGCTGATGTGATTACTCGACCAGTATCTACCCATCGTGTCTCAGTTTGAACATTTATATTAGGGAACATAGATCGTAAGTCGGCTACATCTTCCCAATGTGTAGTTGCGTCTTTACCGCTGAGCAATCCAGCCTGTCCCAAGAGAAAAGCACCTGTGCAAACCGATGCAGTGATTGTTGACGTTGATGCTGTTCGTGCAATCCAATCAATGATGATTTCGCGCTTTATTTCAGATGTAACTATGCCGCCTGGGATGACAAGCACATCTATTTGAGGATGTGATGTAATGTCAAAATGCGGCTGTACGATTAATCCCCCACGCGCGATAACGGTACGTATCGTATCAGCGATAGTAAAGACTTCAAACGGCTTTGACGCGTTAGGTTCTAGGCGCGATTTTACGCGTGACGCAGTTGAAAATACTTCAAAAGGTCCTGCAAAATCAAGCACTTCAATATCGTCAAACAGATAGATGCCAACGGTGCGAGTCAAAATAGGTTGCTCCTATGATTTAAGTTTTGGAAGTAACAGCCCAACGGTCTCGAGCTGAGCGGCCCGACCAAGGCACGCTCCCATTTTCGCGCCGAACTGGCCGGGTCCGCTCCAGCGAGTGGTTGGGCAGCCCATGGGAACGATGCATGGGTGCCTCTCATGGAGTCTGGCTAGGTGCCACTACGAGCGGGGTGACAAGCACCTTGTCGACGCGACGTGCGTCCATGTCGACTACTTCAAAGCGCAGTCCCTGGAAGTCGAAATTCTGGCCGACCAGGGGGACGGTCTGGAGGTGGGTCATTACGAACCCGCCGACAGTCTGATACAGGGAGCTTTCTTCACCTGGGAGATTCTGGATTCCGAAGATCCGTTTGAGATCATCCGCGTGGAGCAGCCCGTCGAGAAGCCATGAGCCGTCTGGGCGGAGGGTAGCCGTTGGCTCAGGAATCGTGGCCGCGGAGGGGATGGCGCCCGCGATTTCTTCTAGAACATCCTTGTACGAGACTACTCCTTCGATTCCGCCATACTCGTCCGTGACGACTGCAATCTGAATGCCCTCACGCTTAAGGAGCTCTAGCACCTTTAGGGCCGAAATGCTCTCAGGCACATAGAGAGGAGGGCGTACCAAGGCCATCAGATCTATCGGCTCACCGGCAAGACTCTGATTGAGCAGGTCTTCAGCGCGTACTACGCCAAGCAAGACGTCGAGGCTGCCCTTCACGACCGGGAAGTTCGCTTGCTGGCTAGCTGCGATCTTGTGCCGTATGCGCGCCGGGCTGTCGCCAACGTCGAGCGCGACGACTTGGGTGCGGGGCGTCATGAACGCGCTTACTCGGCGCTCATCCAGGCGGAGCACGTTTTCGAGCATGTATTGCTCGGTATGCTCGATTGTGCCGCTTTCTCTGCCATCCTGTATGAGAATCTTGATTTCCTCTGAAGTGATGGCTGGCTCGGCGGGTGGCCTAATCCCAATCGAGCGAATGACGAGATCTGTCGAAACACTCAGCAGGCGGACGGCTGGAGCCAGAATACCCGAGAGAGCATGCATCGGGGTGGCGATGACTGCGGCAATCCGTTCCGGATTGTTCAATGCAAGACGCTTGGGGACGAGTTCGCCGAGAATGAGTGATAAGTAGGTAATGCCGAGAACGACCACGGAAACACCGATGATCTCCCCGTATGGCGCGAGCCGCGGGATTGCCTCCAGGAAAGCCGCGAGCTCTTCTGCGATGGTTGCTCCGCCAAACACTCCCGCCAAGATGCCGACAAGAGTGATGCCGACCTGGACAGTGGCGAGGAATTGGTTCGGGGATGACGCCAGGAGCAAAGCGGCTCGGGCATGGCGATCGCCTGCATCTGCAAGCCGCCGCAAGCGGGCCTTTCGGGCGGAGATAATGGCAATCTCCGCCATGGCGAAGACCCCATTGGCAATGAGCAGCAGCAGGATGATCAGGATTTCCAGAACGAGTCTACTCAACTTGGCCTATTGTACCAACCGGGGAGAACTTCGTGGCACAAGCCTTCGTGGTCGGGCATCCCGGAGGGCTGCCCAACGGCAAGCGTTAGTGGCAAGTGGCGGAGGGTGTAGATTCTCCGTCAGATGCCGCGAAGCCCCCCACTTGTCCACTGCATGCAATGTGTGCGACCCGTTCGCTCGAAATTGTATCGCAAGATACAAGGGATGAGCGGCAAGGTCATCGAACCTTGACAACTGAGTGTCCCTGTAAGTGAAATTCTTACTCTCCAGGTGGTGGAGTAAA
>VGOC01000161.1 GCA_016865865.1 Chloroflexota bacterium | reverse complement strand
CAACCGCTAAAAAGGTTGTCCCCGCAAAAACGATACCCAGCCAACGTTTGACGCCTAACCCGGGCCTGAGCCAACGGACCGACTTGTTGAACCGTCTCCACAGAGCCGAGGGCCAACGCCTCATACTATTGTCCATAATATAAGATCATAGCAAGCTTTCTCAGAACCGTCAACTCTCCGCTCGGAGATGGATCACCTGGTTGCGGCAAGAGGTCACGCTATGCTATACTGTGCAACATGAGCATCCACGTCGCCGTTGACATCGGCGGGACTCAAATGAGAGCCGCGGCCTTCCCTCTCGAAGGATATCAGCCCCTCGCCATTCAGCGAGTCCCAACCCAAAGTCCAGACTCTCTACCGCAGGAGCGCCTCGTTCGGCTCATCGAGGCCGTTTGTCCACCTGAAAAGCATATCGCTTCGATTGGCGTGGCGGCCCCAGGGCCGGTGAATCCCAAAACCGGCGTCATCTACACCGCGCCCAATATCGCCGCCTTCCGAGATTTTCCCATTGTGTATTACCTTCAGGAGAAATTGGGCGCGCCGGTGCTATTAGATAACGACGCCAACCTTGCCGCGCTTGGCGAATGGCAGGCCGGAGCAGGGCAAGGCCATAACCATCTCATCTACCTGACGATCAGCACTGGCATTGGCGGAGGGATTATCAGCGACGGCCACCTGCTGCAAGGCGAGGACGGCATCGCTACTGAACTGGGTCATGTGACGGTGATTCCCGACGGCCCAATGTGCAGCTGCGGGCATCCAGGGCACCTGGAAGCGCTCGCCTCGGGGCCGAACATCGCCCGTTGGACGAAAGAGCAGTTGGCCGGAGGGGCGACATCCACCCTGGCTACGGCCGATGAGCTGACCGCCAGGATCATCGGGGAAGCGGCCAGAAACGGCGATGAGTTGGCCCGCGAAGCCTTCGAGCAGGCCGGTTATTATATCGGCCTCGCCCTGGCAAACTTTCTGCACATCTTCAACCCCAGCATCGTGATTCTCGGCGGTGGCGTTTCCAAAAGCGGCGATCTGCTGATCGCCCCCATCAAACGCTCCGTCGAAAAACACGTCATGAACCCAAAATATGCCAGGGATCTCATCATCACCACCGCTGCCCTGGGAGATGACGCCGGCATGATCGGCGCGCTGATCCTGGCACGAACCGGGATAGAAAAATGACCATTAACGAAAAACGCTGGCGGATCGCCTCTCGCATCACCCCCGCCGCCGAAGAAGCCTTAAGCGACTATCCTCCCATTCTTCGCCAGATCCTGTTCAATCGCGGCTATGCAACCCAGGCCGAGGCGCGCGCCTTTCTCGAAGCGCAGCCGCCTCTCGACGCTGACCCCTTCCAAATGTCCGGCGTCGCCGAGGCAGTCGAACGCCTGCAAAGGGGGATCGCGCAGGGGGAAAAAATCGCCATCTACGGCGACTATGACGTAGACGGCGTCACGGCCACAGCACTCCTCATAGAATATTTCGAAGCGTTGGGCGTGGACGTGCTCGGGTATATTCCTCACCGTTTCGATGAAGGATATGGCCTCAACAGTGACGCCATCACAACGCTTCGAGGCCAGGGGGTGGATGTCATCATCAGCGTGGATTGCGGCATTCGCTCCCTCGAGGAGGCGGATCACGCGCGGGGCTTGGGCGTGGATCTGATCATTTGTGATCACCATACCCCCGGAGAAATCCTACCCAATGCGGTGGCCGTGATAGACCCCAGGTGCCCAGGCGATTCCTATCCCGAGAAAAATCTGGCCGGCGTTGGGGTGGCGTACAAACTTGCCAGCGCCCTGGAGAGTAAAATCCATCCAGGAGAGAGCAGAATCGAGGGCTATCTTGATCTGGTCGCCCTGGGCACCGTCGCTGACCTGGTTCCGCTGATCGGAGAAAACCGATCCCTGGTGCGGAGGGGGTTGCAGATCATCCACCGGCCCAGGCGACAGGGGCTGATGTCTCTCATCGGCGTGTCAGGTCTCAAACCGGAAAAAATCACTGCGACCGATATCGGCTTTGCCCTCGGCCCCCGGCTGAACGCCGCCGGGCGATTAGAATCAGCTTGGGATGCTCTGACCCTGCTCACCACACGGGACGTTTTCGAGGCAGGTCGCCTGGCGCAGCAGTTAGAAGTCCAAAACCGGGAGCGCCAGAGCATCACTCGCGGCATCCAGGCCAGGGCTGAAGAACTGGCCTTCGCCGAACGCAGCGACCCGTTATTATTATTTGCTGTCGCTCCCGAATTCAACCCTGGCGTGGTCGGCCTGGCCGCCTCCCGGCTGACCGAACAGTATTATCGTCCTGCCATCATCGGTCATTTCGACGAAGAGACCACGCGCGCCTCTTGCAGGAGCATCCCCGAGTTTCATATTACCGAGGCGTTAGGACAATGCGCCGATCTATTGGAAAGATACGGCGGCCATGCGGCGGCAGCCGGTTTCACCATTCGCAACGAGAATCTCCCCGGGTTGACCGAACGCCTTCGAGCCATCGCCGAAGAACAACTATCCGATCGAGAACTTCAGCCATCCCTGAACGCCGATGTCGAACTCAGCCTATCGGATCTGAGACCCGAAATCCTGGTAGACCTGGAGAAGTTACAGCCTACCGGGTACGGCAACCAGGAGGCATATTTCGTCAGCCGGAATGTCGAAG
>VGOC01000160.1 GCA_016865865.1 Chloroflexota bacterium | reverse complement strand
CCTTGTTGGACGGCCTGCGATGTCGGCGCGAATGTCGGTTATATCACGCTGCTGCTGGCGCGCGCTGTCGGCGAGAGCGGGCGCGTTTACGCTTTCGAAGCCTTGCCCGCTAATGTCGAACGCCTGCATGAGAATATCACCCTCAATGGACTGAATCCCCGGGTGCAGGTCTTCCCCGCGGCGGTAGGAGCAACCTCGGCCCCCGTCCGCTTCCTGATCGGCCCCTCCGATGATATGGGCAAAGCCGCCGGTTCCGCCGGTCGTCAGTCTGTTTATTCTGAATCCATCGAAGTCCTCGGCCTCTCGCTGGATGATTTCATCTACACTCAGGGCAACCCGCCGCCTCAGGTCGTCAAGATGGATATCGAAGGGGGAGAAGTGTTGGCATTGCCTGGGATGGAGAGGCTGTTGGCAGAAGCGCGCCCCTTGATCTTGTTAGAACTGCATGGCCCTGAAGCGGCGCGAACAGCCTGGGAGACCCTCACCGGGGCCGGATACCAGATTGGCCGCATGGCGCGCGGCTACCCGCGAGTGTTGGCGTTGGATGATTTGGATTGGAAAGCGTATATAGTGGCCAGGCACATGGATCACAAGTCAATAGCTAAATTCGCCTTGTAATCTGTCACTTTATATTGTAAAATGAGCGCGGAGGTGTACTATGAACACAACTCTTTCCAAACGCGGCCAGACAGTTGTCCCAGCCCAAATTCGCAAGCGCTACAACATGCAGGAGGGGGATCGCCTGGCCTGGATTGATACTGGCGAGGGCATCAAAGTGATCCCTATTCCGGCAGACCCGCTCGAAGCCTTGATCGGTTGCGCTCGCGGCGAGAATTTGTTGGAAGCGCTATACCGATACCGTAAGGAAGAACGTGATCGAGAAAACCCCTGAACGATTTGTATTCGATACTTCGGCGATTTTTACGTTGTTCGAAGCAGAGCATGGGGTCGAACGGGTTAAACAAATCATCCGGGATGCTGTGGTTTTATTACCCTGGGCGGTTTTACTGGAAGTACTCTACATTACGCAGCAAGAGCGGGGTGATATCGTTGCGCAACACCGTTACGCGGCATTGAAGCAGTCATTTCCTCGCATCCTCTGGGAGATGAATGAACCGACATTGATAGTTGCCGCGCGCTGGAAATCTCAGCACCGCCTCTCTTTTGCCGACGCCATCATCGCCGCTTATGCTTTTTACCAGGGAGCAACCCTCTTACACAAAGACCCCGAGTACGAAGCCCTCATAGGACAAGTGACGTTGGAGTCGCTGCCCTATAAAGTGTAGTGATGCCCTCGTCCGCGCCTCCATCCTCTCACCCCTCCTTCCCCGGACGCCTCGCCCTCCAGCAGCGTGTGCTCCCCGTTTACCGAGCTCCTTTTTTCGATTTGCTGGCGGGGTCCTGCCTGGGCGGCCTGAGCGTGTTCGCCGGGCAGCCGTTACTCGTGGAGGGAATCGCCTCCGCCGAAAGTCTGAATCACGCCGAATATGTCCCGGCGCGCAACATACATTTTGGCGATCCTTCGACCAGATTCTATCTTTGCTGGCAGAGAGGGGTGGTGGATTGGCTGGAAAAGGTGGACCCGGACGCCTTGATCCTGGAAGCCAACCCGCGTTATCTGAGCAATCGCAAGGCGATTCGCTGGATGAAGGAGCGGGGACGCCCTGTGCTGGGGTGGGGGTTGGGTGCGCCGCCCCTGGGGGGAATCCTATCCCCGGTGAGGCGACGCAGCCGCCTGAGTTTTCTGCGCTCCCTGGATGGCATCCTTGCGTATAGCCAAAAAGGGGCTGCCGAGTACCGGGCATTGGGTCTGCCCCCTGGACGAATTTTCGCAGCGACCAACTCGGCGACGCCGCGGCCAGAGAGGCCCCTACCCCATCGGCCTGACATCCTGGATGGGCCCCCCGTCGTACTTTTCGTCGGGCGATTGCAGGCTCGCAAACGCCTGGATATCCTCTTTCAGGCCTGCGCTGCGCTGCCGGAGGAGATCCGACCGCGGGTGTTGGTCGTGGGGGATGGCCCCGCCCGGCCGCAGTTCGAAGCGCTGGCGGAACAGCTCTACCCGCAGGTCGAATTCGTTGGGGCGAAGTTCGGCTGGGACACAGAACCCTATTTCGAGAGGGCGGATCTGTTTGCCCTGCCCGGCACGGGCGGCCTGGCCGTGCAGCAGGCCATGAGTTACGCGCTGCCGGTGATCGTCGCCAAGGGCGATGGCACGCAGGATGATCTGGTGCGCCCGGAGAACGGCTGGCAGGTCACGCCCGGCGATCAGGGCGCCTTTACCGCCGCGCTGCGAGAGGCGCTCTCGGATATTCCCCGTCTGCGCCACATGGGTGCAGAATCTTATCGGATTGTGGTCGAAGAGATCAATATCGAAGAAATGGCGTCGTCTTTCATTTATGCTATAATGACCCTCATCGGAGAAAGCAGCCATGACATTTACCGTATCTGATTTCCACACATTGGTCGAGATGGCCTACAAGCACCCGGAATGGCGGGCGGAACTGCGTCAATTGGTGTTGACGGAGGAGATTTTGTCTCTGCCGCAAGTGGTGCGGGAACTGGCCGAAGCGCAGAAGGAATTGGCCGAAGCGCAGCGAGAGTTAGCTGCCGCGCAAGTGCGCACTGAGCAGCGCGTCGAGGAGTTGGCAGAAGCGCAAAAGCGCAGCGAGGACCGCCTGTCGCGGGTCGAAGCTGCCGTGGAGAAGC
>VGOC01000159.1 GCA_016865865.1 Chloroflexota bacterium | reverse complement strand
CTTCAGCATTGGCTTTTTCGATATCCATAAGTGCCTCCAAATCTATTTCCGCTTCATACGCTCGAGGATCCCAGCCAGCTTTTCATTGCCGCCAGCCGCGGGCTTCCAGTCCATGTGTACAACTTGAGATCCCTGGTCGGTCAGCGCCTCGGTAAAGGACTCCAGGCCGACGTTGATCGCAGCCAGGGGCTTCTTGAGCGGCTCCAGGTCAACATGTTTCATCCTGTCTTCTGTTGGGGGTTGATGAGAACGCTCGATAGCCTGTAATAGCCTGCCCACATAACGGACAGCAGCATCGTTGCTGGTCTCGACCCTGACGCCGACTTCCTCGAGCATGGCAATTTGATCTTTCATACCCTGAGGATCCTCGTCTGTGCCGGAGACCACCGCCACCACTTTCAGATGGCGGCCAGCCTCATTGGCCGTCTGGAGGGCGGCGTAGATGGCCTGTGATAGCTCACTGGCCGGGTTGCCATGGGCGCCGTAACCCAACACCACATCCAGGAGGATCACCGCCACTTCAGGGTCTGCTGCCTCCTTCTCTAATCGGCGGATACGCAGGTCGTTGTCCATCATCGGGTGCAAGCGTCCGACAGTAAACTCATCCTCGCCCAGATCAATGACCGTGTGCTCTTTGCTGACCAGCGAGTCTTCGAGTTTGTTTTTCTTATCCAGGGGAGCGTTGGAATAGACCACCGGGAAATAATGCTGCAAGATCAGCAGGGCTTCATATTGCAGCGTGCCCCCGGAGAACAGGCCGCGCAGAAAACGTTGACCTTTGGCGAATTTGGAAATATCCGGTTGGACGGCGAAATCTTCCCCCGAGTCGACCAGGCTCACGGCCAGCTCGGCGGTTTCATCGAAGGTAGTGGCGAAGAAGATATTGTCCACCCTTCGCGAGGCCGTAGCATAACCGATGAAATTGACCACCACCGGTTTGCTTGCCGTACGCGCTGCATTGACCAGTTCATCAGCGACCTTGGGCGAAGGCGGTTTGGAGACCAGCACGATCACCCTGGTATCCGGGTCGCGCGCCATCAAGTCGAGGCATTGCCGGGCGGTGATAGCATTGACCGCTTCAGAGAGATCGCGACCGCCGGTGCCCAGGGCGTGGGTCAGCCCGCCGCCCAACTGGTGGATGCGCACAGAAACTTGTTGCAAGCCGGTGCCCGAAGCGGCCACCATCCCGATGGGGCCTTTGCGCACCTTATTGGCGAAACCCAAACCGATGCCATTGACGATGGCCGTGCCGCAATCGGGTCCCATCACCAGCAGGCCTTTCGAGGCGGCCTCTTGTTTCAATGAGATTTCATCTTCGAGGGAGACATTGTCGCTATACAGGAAGACATGTTTGCCCAATTCCAGGGCCTGGCGGGCTACCCCGGCGGCGTATCGGCCAGGGACCGAGATCAGCACCCAAGAGGCTTCGGGCAGCATCCTGACGGCGGTTCTCATGTCGTGGGGACGGTAGTCCTCGTCGCCCCCTGTGCTGCGACGGGACGAGACTAACTCGTCCACTTTGTCCAGAGCGGCCTGGGCAGCGGCTTCATCCTCGCCTTTGACCACGATCACCAGGTCGTCGGGATTGGCGCGCTGAGCCTCGGATACAAGCAATCCGCTTTGCGCCAGTACATCCTTATTGGCCTCCGTACCCATCACCACCCCGGCATCCATGACGCCGGGCTGCTCGGCCAGGGAGCGCTGCAACTGCATCAGAATCACCGAGTCATAATACGCTCCAGTACGAATCTCTACTTTGGATACTGCCATACAAACTCCTTCCTGATCCAAATTGTAACTCGATAAGTGTCTTCCCAATAACTTGGGGGAAGATGGGGGGTGTGCGGGCGGCAAAGCCGCCCGCACACCCCCCGCTCCCCTTTTTGTTGAGATGATACCTCGATAAGTATAAACCTTTCGTTTCGATAAATCAAACCGCTAGATCAAGGCGGGATGCACTTGCTCAACGCTTTGGTGCGAATCTACTTTCTACGAGGGCATCCCACCTTAACCGGATCGCGCTATAATGATCACACCCGGAGATAAGGTATCGCAAATTGTCTGACAACCATAGTTGCAAAGATCACCTCCCCAATTTACATTTATCCTCTATCTCCATTTCGATGACCAGACAAGCAGAATCCCTCCTACGACAGGTTGCCGCGAGCGCATGGGGAACCATCGCGCAAAGCATTCTGACTGAAGTGGATTCTGCCCGGCTGGTGGGGATCACCTCGCGGGGCATCTTCCTGAAGACAGAGCCGAAGTGGATGATCTTCTTATCTTATGAGGGGAATCGCGGCCCGATGACCGTCAACCTGAGGGGTGAAATCCCATCTTCGAGGGAGCTGACTCCTGGAGGGTTGGTTCGAATCACCCCGGGGGGATTGACTATTCCCGAGGCTGACGTGCAAGTTTCTACTTCTGAGGCAACCATTTGGGAACCCCACCCTCCCGCCATACAAGCCTTCCGACCCGCCGAATGTGTCACCCGTCTGAAAACTTTCTCCCAGGGAGCCTATCGTCAGAAGAAAGCTGCTGGCCTCAGCGACCTGCTGCCCCGCCTGTTGGAGCTGCCACGGGAAAACGATCAACCGAATGTTATCGCCCGGGACTTCCAGGAAGCCATCCTGAGCCTGGATATTTCCGACCTGTCATCCGCCGTAGAGAAACTCGACCACATCCTCGGCCGCGGCGCAGGCCTGACCCCCTCCGGCGACGACTTCCTGATCGGTCTGCTGCTGACCCTCAACCGCTGGACAGTGATCCTCGACTGGGCCCAATCCACGAAGGTGGATTTTGTGCGCCAGCCTCGAATTTATTCGATGGTTGAGCAGTTACTCAACTTCAATGAGCAAGTCCTCCTCAACTTCAATGAGCAAGTCATCCAGGCCGCTTACGCCAAAACCACCACCCTGAGCGCCAACCTGATCGAGTGCGCCGCGCAGGGCCTGGCC
>VGOC01000158.1 GCA_016865865.1 Chloroflexota bacterium | reverse complement strand
ACCAGTGGTGCAGTGTTGCCGCGAACTGGTGGTATACTGTTGACGCGAACGACTGGCGCATCATGCCCGCGAATCGATGGTGTATTGTAGCCCGCGAAGTGACAATCCAAGCTCTCGTCTTGCGCGAGGCCGATTTGACGACAATCCTTCCCCCTGAGCAGATCCAATTAGCTCGATCTCAGCTTGAGAGCTACTGGGCCATTCCCTGGCATCTAGCCTTGATGGGCGCAGTGGAACGAGTCGGGGCGCTGTGTTTTCATCTGTCGGCTTCGGTCCTGGTTCTACAGGCCTTTACGCGCCGTAATGTCCTTTGGGTCGGCGCCGCAGTTTCCTGGCATACGGTGATAAACGCATTGGCAGTGTTTTGTGCTCAGAGTTGGGGAGTTATTATCACCGAAGGGGTAGTTCTCTTGTTCGGGGCAGTGAGCATCGTTCTTGTATTCTTATTGCGCGACCGTCCTGGAGAACAAGGATAACGCTCTTTCGGGGGGGGCTTTTACAGTCCACCTGCATCAGCGAGAGATGATTTCAACGCGCTAGAAGCAGATTCCGAAAAACGCGAAAACTTAGCCTCGAAAATCCCTTTTTGCGGTTAGAATATGAATATGAGCAAATCTGTCGAAGATACCCAGATGGTAGATAAATTGAATCGGCTTGTTGATATCAGCCTGACTCTAAACTCCACGCTCGAATCAACGATCTTGTTGGAGAAAATTCTTAGCGCAGGGATCGAGTGTCTCGATTGCGAGGCCACCTCCATCATGCTCTACGATGAAGCTGATCAGCATCTCTATTTTGCCGCCGCCAGTGGGGCAGAATCCGATGAATTGAAAAGCATTCCTGTCCCTCTGGAGGGAAGCATCGCCGGGACGATCTTCCGGGAAAACCATCCAGTTATCGTTCATGATGTACCCAAAGATCCTCGTCATTATAAGGTGGTAGAGGATCGCACAGGATACCATGTTCGCAGTTTGTTGGGAGTCCCCATGCGCATCGGTGACCGCGTGATTGGGGTGATCGAAGCCCTCAACAAACTCGACGGTGATTTCACGGAAGAAGATACGAAAACGCTTTCGATCGTGGCTGCGCAGGCTGCTGTGGCGATCAAGAACGCCCGCATCGTCGAAGAATTACGGAAGGCCAATGAAGAACTGCGTAAGGCAGACAAGCTCAAAGCCGATTTTATGGCCGTTGTCTCTCACGAACTGCGTACGCCCTTGGGCATCATTCTGGGCTATGCTACTTTCTTGAAAGAGGAGACGAAAGGGGAACTTTCGGAGCTTGCTGAAACTCTGTACAAGGCGGCGTTGCGATTGCGCACCTTGCTCGAAGATATGACCAATATGAACTTGTTATATACAGGCGCAACTGAACTTCACCTCTCTCCCTTGTGTATCCAATCGATCGTTCGCAATATATATGATGAGATTTCTCAGATGGCAGAGGCCAGAGATCATCAGTTTGATTTGATCCTGCCATCCCAGGATCTGTGGGTTCATGCGGATAACCGGCTCCGAGAAGTTTTCGTCAATCTGTTGAAAAATGCCATCCGATTCACGCCGCTCAACGGCGAGATCAGAGTGCAGATATCTGCTACCAGCGAGGATATTCTTGTCGAGATCAAAGACAGTGGTATAGGCATTCCCTCGGATGAGTTGGAACGTATCTTCGAACACTTCTATCAAATAGAGCATCACATGACGCGCCGATACGAGGGCCTGGGTTTGGGATTAGCGATTGCCCGGGGGATGGTGGAACTTCATCGGGGCCGGATTTGGGCAGAATCCGAGGGCCCGGGGAAAGGATCATCCTTCAAGGTGCAACTACGGAGATACTACCCTTAGCAACTTGCCGCCTCTTGTGATTTCAGACCCCACGTTCGAGAGCCCAGCTATCTATTTTCTCTTCCGCCTGTTCCAAATACATATCTAACGCCGTGATGCGCTCTGGGAAATCAACGCCGAGAAGGCCAAGTTGTTCGAAAGCTGCCTGCCATCTCGCGAAAGCAGGTTCTTCCTCAGGCAGGCAGCCAGCAACCCGAGACCACGTTAGCAGGAGCGGCCAGAGCACATCTTTTGGTTTTTCACTGGCGAGTAAAGCCTTGAAGGCCCGCAAGTAATAATTTCGTCGGTAAGGGTGAATTTGAGCGGGCCGTTTGGCGGCCGATTTCGCAGTGTAGGCCATATTCCAAAAGGTTAACCAATCACGAAGAGTCTCGACTTCCACGCGTGGGGCGCCCAGCAAGCCCATCAATCCAGCATACATCCCTGGCTGATCCAGCGACTGTACGCGCCTGGCGAAGGCGGGGAGAAAACGCCGCTCAGTGAGTGGCTCGCCTGCCAGGAGGGAAAGCGCGTTGGCGGCATCTTCGATTATTTCCAAATATCTCGTCACAGTTTGTTGATTACTGAGCGAAGGTGAACTATGTAGTTCTGTCCAACTTCGACGAGCGCTTTCCATGAGCGTGCGAGTCCGGATAATCGTGTGGTCTTCGCGTTGGAACATCCCACGGATTGTGGCAATGGTGAAATCGAGGAAGTGTTGGGGATCATAAAGCACCTGCGCGTTATACAGGCTCGGCCCCATCCAAGGATGCACGCGTAATTCCCGCCCTTTCAGGTATTCCCTTTGGGAGTGATGTTCGATATCGAGGTGCACCTCATCGGTCAGCCTCAGAATTTCGCGGCTTGTTCTGGGCGTATCGGTGTGGATGAAGACAAGGTCTATGTCGGTTGTGTTTCCAAGGAGAGGATCATCTCCCATGACCAGGGAGCCTCTGAGATAGGCAGCCATGACATCGAAATTGACACGCGTTATTTTTTCGACAGTGGTCTCTGCAAATTGTCTGAGGATTTCAGAGGTAATCTGCATAACTTTTCCTCCTTACCCCGGAGCCGTCTCGGCCAAAAGATCAGCCGAGGGGAAGCTCTATTTGGAAGGGGGGCATTTCCAGGTTTTGGCGAATCCGATTCTCGACG
>VGOC01000157.1 GCA_016865865.1 Chloroflexota bacterium | reverse complement strand
GGCTTGCAAGAGCGCCAAAAGAGCCTGGCATTTGCCAGAGCGGTTGATTTACAGCTTCAGGTTGAGCTGGGTGTGGCCGATTTGGATGCCGGGAATTACGATCTGGCCCGCCAGCGATTCGAGTACGTCCTCGGTCAAGACCCTGGCTTCCCCGGCATTACTGACCGCCTTGCCGAAACACTCTTGCGGATTGCAGAAACCTCCACTCAAGAGGTGGCTCTCCCGACACCCACACCTGCCCCAACCCCTACGCCCGATACCCGCACGATTGACGAACTGTTTTCCACAGCTCAACGCCAATATCAGAATAGGGAGTGGAAGAACCTCATCCAGACCATCAGCGCGCTGCGGGATATCGATCCGCTCTACCAGGTCTCCCTCACCGATAGAATGCTATACGTCGCTTTGCGCATGGCAGGGGTTCAAAAGATTCTCGAAGATGGCGACCTCGAAGGAGGCATGTACGATCTATCGCTGGTCGGAAAGTTCGTCCCGCTCGATTCTCAGGCCAGCGTCTACCGCGAGTGGGCCAACCTGTACCAGCTTGGGGTGAGTTTCTGGGGCATCTTCCCCGAAAAAGCCGTGGCCTACTTCAGCCAGATTGCCAACATCGCCCCATACCTGCGCGACCTATCGGGTATCTTTGCCAAAGATCGTTACAGGATGGCGCTGGCGCAATATGGGGATCGGCTGGCCGAACAGGGAGATTGGTGTCTGGCCTTAGAGCAATATGCCCTGGCGCAGAACCTTTTCGACGATCAGGCGCTGCTGCCTACCGCTGCCTTCGCTGGAGAACAATGTCATGGCGCTGCTCCGACCGTACAATCCCCCTCTCCAGAAGCGGCTACCCCAACCACGACAATGACCCCAGAGGCGACCGCCACTCAGCAGGTCACGCCCGACGTCGTAATTCCCACCCCTACGGGGACGAGTACTCTCGAACCTACCCCCGAGGTAGAAATGACCCCCACCCCGGAATCTCCGTGACAGGTGATCTGATGAAATATCTGGAATTTCTGAAAAACACACCTGCTTCTAAAACAGCGCGATACGGGCTGTTGATTGCGATGACGCTTACCCTCGTATTGGCGATGACGGGCTTTTATTCTGTGACCAGGTATCTCGCAGCGATGGGCAGCAATCATGCCGTTGGGATCGAATTCGACGCGGAGGGCGGCGACATTCTGCAACCCGGTGGTGAGGCGCTCCTGCCTATGTTCGATCTTGTCCCCGAGGGGATTCTCACACCCTGGGACGGCGCCAGCCGGGTGACGATCCTGGTCATGGGGCTGGATTACCGCGACTGGTCTGTCGGAGAGGGGCCATCGCGCACCGATACGATGATACTTTTGACCATGGACCCTCTCAACAATACAGCCGGGATGTTGTCGATCCCGCGGGATTTGTGGGTGTCGATCCCCGGATTCGAGAATGGGCGTATCAATACGGCCTACTTCCTCGGGGAAGCGTATCAACTACCGGGTGGTGGACCAGCCCTGGCCGTTAAAACCGTCGAGCAGCTCCTCGGGGTGACGATCAACTATTATGCTCAGATCGACTTCGCCGCCTTTGTGCGATTTATCGACGAAATCGGCGGCGTGAAGATTGATGTCCCCGAAAAGATCAAGATCGATCCCATCGTCGGCGACCCGGTCATCCTCAAACCGGAGCGGCAGACCTTGTACGGAGAACTAGCCCTGGCCTATGCCCGGGCGCGCAACACCGAAGGGGGCGATCTTGACCGGGCCTCGCGCCAGCAGCAGGTCATCTTGGGCATCCGTGACCGCCTGCTCAGCCCTGAAGCCTTGTCACTCCTGATCACCAAGGCCCCGACACTATACAATGATCTGGTGTCAGGCGTTCGCGCCAACCTGCAATTGGATGAATTGATCAAACTGGCCTTGCTGGCGCAGCAAATCCCGGAAGATCAGATCGTGCGTCAGTCTATCTCCACCTCCGCAATACTGTTGGCCGAGTCGCCCGATGAGCAGAGCGTGCTGGTGCCCATCCCCGATGAAATCCGCCAGATCAGGGATGAGGTTTTTCTTGCCAGTACGGGCACGATGGGACCACTGGCACCCGGATCCCAGCAAGAGCGCATGGCGGCAGAGGCTGCCAAAATCGTCCTGTTGAACGGCAGCCTGGTGGAGGGTCTGGGAGGTAGAACGAAAGCTTATCTGCAATCCTTGGGCGTCAATATCGTCGAGGTCTCGAATGGCGAATACACGGCTGTCACCCGGTTGATCGATTATACTGGCAACCCACACACGGCCCGATATTTCATCGAATTGTTCGGTATCCCCTCAGAGTTTTATGTTTTTGAGTTCGACCCCAACCGCTCCATTGATGTGGTCATAACGCTGGGTGCACACCCGCCGTCATTTCTTCGAATTGGCAAGGGCCGAATTTGCGCGCGCCCTGCGGTTCACCCGCCCCATCTCTGCTATTATGATAGACCTGGATCACTTCAAGAAGGTTAATGATAACTACGGGCGTTTCAGCTCTGAATGAGGAAACAGCCGACCTTGACACGATGGTCAACCAGGCAGATGAAGCCTTATTGAAAGCCAAACGCACTGGCCGTAACCAAATTGGGATCCACCGTTGTTGATCTGAAAAAATAAACAAAATGTTTAAGCAAAATTAAACGTTTTGCTGATGCGCTTGCCTTTCAAATCTGTTAGGCTTATCTTGATATCTTTGTCGTTAATTCGTGATGAGGATTCGAAAATGAACCTTTCGCATCGCACTGTACGGAACAGCCAATCGTATGATTTATTGACCAGAACCATCCGACCTGCCGATGCCCAGAGATGCAAAAGCCACACTGGCGCGGCTTTGCGTTTGTGCGTGTTGGTGGTTTTGTCGTTGGTGATGGCTTTGTCATGGACATCTGTGGTTTATGCGGAGGGGCAGAGCACAGATACTCCGGATGCTGTCCAGACGTCGTGTCAAGAAGGGACGGCTGTTGCCGATGCTGGATG
>VGOC01000156.1 GCA_016865865.1 Chloroflexota bacterium | reverse complement strand
GCAAGGGGCGGGCTAACATCTGGTTATACGGACGGCCTAATGGCTTATGGGCTGCCCGTATAACCTTCTAACCGGGTTGGGATGTTATACGGCATGGAATGAAAAATCGGTTAGAATTGCTCACAGTATAGCAAACTCCTGCCAAAGGTGCAATGTGCAGCCAAACCTTCCTCCAACGCCTCCAAAAGGAACACCGCTCCCGCAGGGGACATCGTCTCCGAAGGAGAAAAAACTTCTCGACCGGGTTCGCAATGCCATTCGCATAAAACATCGCGAAGCATCCCCTTGCGGGACTACTCCTACCGAACCGAAGAAACCTACATAGATTGGATTCGCCTCCCCACCGTACTCACCCCAGCAGAAACCCGCCGAGTGATCGAACTCATCCCCAACATCTACCGGCTCATGGCGCGCCTGCTCTACGGCCCCGGCCTGCGCCTCATGGAATGTGTCCGCCTGCGCGTCAAGGCATGTCCTGAGCGCAGCGAAGGAACATCGACTTCGACTACCGCTGGTGATAGAATTCAGGCATATTCGGTTCGAAGATGTCTGTCTATTTGCACGATATCCCTTTATCTCAGGCGTGGGAGAGATTCGAGCAAGCTCTTAGCGAGGCCGGGTTGTGGGGACTCCTGGGCGTCGAGGAGATTCCCCTGGATGAGCGCGCGCTGGGACGCGTGACCGCCGAGCCGGTTTGGGCGAAGATCTCCTCGCCGCATTATCATGCCTCGGCCATGGACGGCTTTGCCGTCCGGGCGCGGGAGACCGAAGGCGCGCTGGCCACCGCGCCGCGGACGTTGGTTTGCGGCGATCAGGCATTCTATCTCGATACCGGCGATCCGCTGCCGGCCTGGGCAGATGCGGTCATCCCGATCGAAAACGTCGAGCCTGTGGACGAAACCGGGGAGATCACCGAAGATCATCGCAAGCCGTACGCCATCCGCATTCGCGCTGCGGTGACCCCCTGGTCGCACGTGCGCCCGATGGGGGAAGACATGGTCGCCACGCAGTTAGTCCTCCCCGCTGGCCAAACCCTGCGCCCGGCAGACCTCGGCGCGATCGCTGGATGCGGTCACGGCGCCGTGAGTGTAGCCCGCCGTCCAAAGGTTGCCATCATCCCCACGGGAACGGAGCTGGTGGCGATTGGCGAATCTGTGGAAAGCGGGGATATTATCGAATACAACTCGATGGTGATGGCCGCGCAAGTCCACCTCTGGGGTGGCGAGGCGACCCGATATCCAATCACCCCCGATGTTTTCGAAGAGATCAAGGAGCAGGTTGTTCAGGCTGCTCGTACCCACGACCTGATCTTATTGAACGCTGGCTCCTCGGCTGGCTCCGAAGATTTTTCAGCGAGGGTCGTCGAATCGCTCGGGGAACTCCTCGTGCATGGCGTCGCTGTCCGCCCCGGCCATCCCGTCATCCTGGGAATGATCCAACCTCCAACCTCCAATATCCAATACCCAATACCTATCATCGGTGTGCCCGGCTACCCTGTCTCAGCGGCGTTGACCGGGGAGATCTTCGTCGAGCCGCTGCTGGCCAGGTGGATGGGACAGCGTCCGGTGGAGCCCCTCGAAATCGAGGCGACTCTGACCCGTAAAGTGGTTTCTCCCGCCGGGGATGATGACTACGTGCGCGTGGCCGTGGGGGTGGTGGGGGGGCGCATGCTGGCGGCCCCACTGGCGCGCGGCTCCGGGGTGATCACCTCCCTGGTGAGGGCAGATGGCATCTTGATCATTCCCCGCGGTTCGCAAGGGATGCCCGCGGGAGAACGGGTAAAAGTTCGTTTGTATCGCTCGCCCAAGGAGATCGAGCGCACCATCTTCGTCATCGGCTCACACGACATAACGCTGGATATCATCGCGCAATTCCTGGCCCCCCGCGATCGCCGGCTGACTTCGGCCAACGTCGGCAGCCAGGGCGGATTGGTGGCCCTGCGCCGGGGGGAAGCGCACCTGGCCGGCGCTCATCTTCTCGACCCTGAGAGCGGGGAATACAACCTGCCGTATATCCGGCAATACCTGCCGGGTGTGCCTGTGCAGGTGATGACTCTGGTGGGACGGGAGCAGGGTCTCCTGGTGAGGAGGGGAAACCCAAAGGGAATCGGATCTTTGGGCGACCTCACCAACCCCGGGGTGAGCTTCGTCAACCGCCAGCGCGGGGCCGGGACCCGCGTCCTGTTGGATTATCATCTCGAAAGGGTGCATCTCGATTCCAGGCAAATCCAGGGGTACGATCACGAGGAATATACTCATCTGGCGGTGGCTGCCGCTGTAGCCTCCAATCGTGCGGATTGCGGTTTGGGAATCGCCGCAGCCGCCCAGGCCCTGGATTTGGATTTCATCCCCCTCTTCGAAGAAAGATATGATTTAATTATCCCCAAGGAACATCTCGGAAGCGATTTGTTGAGTCCGCTGATGGATGTCCTCGCTGATCCAACGTTTCGGGGGCTGGTCGCCTCGCTGCCGGGCTATGATCTTTCGCGGATGGGTGAGATTGTCGCCGAAATGGAGTAAGTATGCTGGATGCATTGGTGATAGATGATAATCGCAGTCTGGCTGACCTGATGTGTATGATGCTGAACACGTTAGGCATATCAGGCCGGCCAGCGTATGGTTCTCGTTCAGGGTTGCTGGCTCTCGAGCATCAAGCGCCCGATGTGGTGTTTCTGGATATCAACATGCCCGGCATTGACGGATTCGAAGTCCTATCCTATATCCGGCGCTCCCCAGGTTGTGAGCATGTGCCCGTGATCGTGGTGACATCGGATGATCAACTGGAAACGATCGAACACGCCAGGGAGATGGGGGCGGCTACCTGCATTATCAAGCCTGTAACTGTAGATTTGCTCGAATCTTCTCTGAAAGACGTTGGTTTACTGTAGATAAAAGAAGCTAGACTTCTGACAGAAGTTTAGCTTCTTCACTGTTCTTTTTGTTTTTTGGTGGGTTATATCACGCTCACATTTTGAGCTTGAGGGCCTTTTTCTCCTTGGACTATGTCGAATTCAACACGTTGGCCTTCCTCGAGCATGCGATATCCTGTGCCCAGGATCGAACTGTAGTGTACAAAGACA
>VGOC01000155.1 GCA_016865865.1 Chloroflexota bacterium | reverse complement strand
CATCCAACCCCTCTCCTCTTTTATGAGTTTTTGTAACTGCTCAGCCATCGAACGGATTAGCCCGAAAAAAGGGTGTGCGAACGCAAAGCGGCTGCGCCCCCTTCGCACACCCTTTTTTCGGGAACTTCCCCGTTTGGCTGAGTAGTTACGAGTTTTTTCAGTGAACACAATTTTATAACAAAGTCTCTAAATCGTCACGAGAAAGATTTCAGGAACGTGACAGCATATTCTCCGAGATGCTCGATTGCATACCCCCCTTCTTGTACGATGACGGTGGGAATATCGAGGCTGGCGACAAGACAGCCAATTCTTCGGAGCCCGTCGTTGGTGATCGCGAAGCCGCCAACCGGGTCGCCGGCCAGGATGTCGAATCCGGCCGAAACGACAAGATGTTCGGGCGAGAAAGTAAGGATGGCATCCAGGGCGAGCTCCAGGGTTTGCAGATAGCTCTCATCGTCGGTGTCGCGAGGAAGCGGCCAGTTCCTGTTTGCGCCTTTGCCGGGTCCCTCTCCAACCTCGTCTGCTCCCCCCCAATAATAGGGATAGTTTTCGTCAGGGTCGGCATGCAGAGAACAGAACATCACCAATGGATCATCGTAGAAGATTTCCTGCGTCCCATTGCCGTGGTGATAGTCGAGATCCAGGATCGCCACCCGGGCGCCACCTGTCCCCAAATATCGCGCTGCGATCGCGGCGTTGTTCAAATAGCAGAAGCCGCCATAGAAGTCCCTGGCGGCATGATGACCGGGAGGTCTGCACAAAGCATAGACTGATCTGTCGCCAGCCAGGAGAAAATCCGCGGCGGTCAGGGCGGTCTGGACGCTCCAGTACGCTGCTTCCCAGGTGCCTTCGAGAATTGGGGTTCCTGAACTGAATGCATAGTAACCTAACTGGCCAAGAAACCCCCTCGGTTTTCTCCTGGATTGTCGAACAGCAAAGGCATGGGGAAAAACCGCCTCAGGTTTTCCCCAATATGCTGCATTCTCGAAATAAACCTCGCGCAGATGATGTACGAAATCCGCATCGTGGACAGCCAGGATAGGCTCGAGGCCGTGGTCGGAGGGTTCAGTGATCGTCCCAAGGTGGGCGGATCGAATTGCCGAGAGGATTTTTTCCGCCCGGGCGGGGATTTCTTCGGTGATAAAGGGGTTGCCCTCCTTGAGCACTTCATCAGTGGCGTGAAGTTTGTGTTTTTCGGAATATACGATGCGCATCGTTCAGGCCTCTCACCTCCCTCTGTCCCCCCATTTTCTATGACTTTTCAAAGATGAGTTCACTGAAAAAACTCCTGAACGAGGTTTCGGGGCGGCATATATGGGGGTGCGTGCTGTGCACGCACCCCCATATATGCCGCCCCGAATCCTCTACTCGTAGTTTTTGCAGTGGACTCAAAGATGTTTCGAGTATATATATAGATCATCACCGGGAGAGTAGAAATCAGGGATTCTTCCGACGCGTTTATATCCATTATGCCTGTAAAAGCGACGGGCTGGACGGTAATCCCGCGTGCCGGACGTTTCGACAATCAGCAATCGGCCATTCAGATTTCGCACGAACTGCTCAACTTGCCCCAGCAACGCCTGACCAACCCCTTTCCCCTGGGCCTCCGGGTCTACCGCGATCCAATAGAGATCGAACGCGCCTTGGGTTAGAGAATGAGCGCCGTAGCAGGCATATCCCAGAATGCGGTCGTTTTCACTGCATATCAAGAATGTGTAATCGCTGGCCTCTTTCTTATCGCGGTACTCGTTCCACAGCTCATCTACGCACTCCTGTTCTGACTGGTTGAATACGCGCGTGTTGGCTGTAATTTGCAGGACGGAAGGGCCATCGGATGGTTTGGCTAAGCCGATCGTAAACATCAGACTGAATACTCACAGTTTCTATGATCTTTTCGATCATATTCTTATAGTTGTATCCGGCCACCCGGGCGGCGTTGTGGAATCCCGCCTCAGGGGAGATATCCGGATTGCAGTTGACCTCCAGGATATAAGGGACCTGCTCCTGGCAAACCCGCATGTCTACCCGGGCGTATCCTTTACAATCGAAGATTTCCCAGGCCTGGAGGGCCAGGTTGGTGATCTGCTGACCCAGGCCAGGTTCCACTGGCGCGGGACAAATGGCGGGCGTGTGGTGATACTCGAAAGCATCCTGCTCCCATTTCGCCGCGAAAGACACGATCTGACTGTATGGGTTATCGAAAGCGCCGAAATCTATCTCTGCCAGGGGCAATACTTCGGGCGGGTCGCCCCAAATAGCAATATTGAACTCGCGCCCGACGATGAATTTTTCCGCCAGGGCGGACTGACGGTAGCAATCCACCACATAGGCAACTCGTTCCTGCAGATCGCTGATCGTATGGACGATCGCGTTTTCGGTGATTCCAGAGCTGGCATCTTCGGCGACTGGCTTGACGATCAGCGGGAATTGAATCTCATCCAAGAGCAACCTATCCACATCGTCTGGTCGCCGAAAAAGCCACCAGGGGGGCGTCGGCGCGCCAGCAGCGGCCAGTAACGATTTTGCGTAGGCTTTGTTGGTGGAACGCGCCAGCGCCTCGCCGCCGCAGCCGGTGAAACGATATCCCATGGCTTCCAAAGCCCAGGCGACGCGCGCCTCATCGAATAATCTGCCCCCCAGACCTTCGTACAGGTTGAAGATCAACCATTGGTCTGGGGGATAGGACGCCAGCGCTGGCTCCACCTCGTCGCTGATCGGCAGCATGACCACATCGGCGTCGGTCGTGCGGAGCGCATCGCCTATCGCGTGCGCGCAGGCGACCACGCCTTGATCTGCCAGTATGTCATGAGCTTCCCCTTTGATCAATCGATCGCTATCGTTATACAGAATAACCACTCCAGGCGCAGGCTTTTTAGTTTTCATGGAATCTGCCAGGCGAATGGCTTCCCTCCTTCTTGTGTTTTCTCGGCCAGGGGACAGCGTTAGGCTCTGGGGCTGCCATCTGATCGAAAGGATTTTGCTGAACGTTTACGCTGGTTCTGGGGGTGAACAGCTCTGTTGGGATGGCTTGACTGCGTTGATGCAAGGCGTGCCAGTTTTCCGGGACGATGGTATCAGCCT
>VGOC01000154.1 GCA_016865865.1 Chloroflexota bacterium | reverse complement strand
GCGGCGCCTGCCCCCCTTCCCATTGGGAAGGGGGGCAGGGGGATGAGGAAAATGGTGGTGGCCTGAATAGTTACCTCTTATCCTGGAATAGAGGAAGCTGCCTTGCCGGCTGCGCCCCGTTTAGAAGAATATACGGAGACGCTTTGCGGGCCGCGATCCCTAGCCTGGATAATTGGCTTAAATCCAGCAATTTGTGCTGTCTCCTGGACCTCAAAATTGCTTCAGCCCCCTTCGGGCCGATACCCGGGACGCGCAGCAGCAACTCGCGCGGCGCGGTGTTGATTTCCACGGGCGCGCCTTGCAAGGCCTGCTGCGCCCAGGCCAGCTTGGGATCTACCTCCAGGGGCAGGTTGCCCTCGTTGGCAAAGGGCATCTCTTCCAACGTAAAACCGTAATCGCGGATCAAGAACGAAGCCTGATAGAGGCGGTTCTGTCGTTCCAATGGGGTAGGGGGATGATCTTCCAGCGGGGTATTAACGATGGGGTTGAAGCGCGAGAAATAAGCGCGGGTCAATCCCATCTGGCGGTGCAGTTGCTCGGTAGTGGCGAGTAACTCCAGGTCGCTCTCGTCGGCGCCGCCGACCACAAACTGCGTCACCGTGGAGGGCCAGCGCCCCTTCCAGGCCTTGTGCGGCGACTGCTCACGGCGTATTTGGTCAGCCCAGCGCAGGGGTTCGAGCAGCTCATGGGCGAAATCCTTGTGCGGGGCAAGGAGAGATAGGCGCTGCGAGTTGGGCGCTTCCAGGTTGACCGAGAGACGGTCGGCCAGGAGCATAGCTTGCTCCACCTGTGCTCTCTCCGCGCCGGGCATCACCTTCAAATGCAGATACCCCTGGTACTGATGTTTCCGGCGCAAGATCTCGGCGGTCGCGAGGAGTTGATCCTGCGTTGTTACGCCCCCCTTGACCACCCCCGAGCTGAGGAAAATGCCCTCCACCATGCCGGCCTTGTACATATACATAAAGACTTTAGCGAACTCCTCCGGCTCGAAGCTGGCGCGGCGGAAGTCGCGGCCGGCCCGGAAGGGACAGTAGAGACAATCCCGCTCGCAGGCCGAGGTCAGCAGGGTCTTGAGCAGCTTGATGCGCTGGCCATTGGGCAGGGCCGCCTGGCTGGTGTAGATCGCATCTTGCTTCCGATCCGCCATTTGTGGGCACTCATCGCCCTCGGTCGGCTCCAGGTGCATCTGGCTGGAGAGCAACTTCAAACGCTCGAATTCGCTCATATGTTCTATATTATAACACACACCCCATTTTTCGGGTTTTACTGTCTACAGATCGCTGAAAATACCGTCAAGCTCCTCCTCTGGCACATCGAATACGCTGTTATGAGGGGGCAGGGGTTCGCATGTCATCCAGGCAGGGATTCGGTCGTCGGCGGGAGTGAAGCCGGCGTTGCGGTTGAATTCCCGCTCCAGGCGGATACACTCTTTGCCTAAATCTACCAGGAAATCCTCCTCGACCTCCCAGCCATAGCGCGCCGCCAGCAACGCCGGGATGACGCCCATATTGAGGCTGACGCCGAAACCGGCGAAGATGCAGGCGCCCAGGCTATCGTAACCGGCCATCTTGAATTGTGCGCTGCGCGAGAGTTCAACCTGACCCTCGACCCGGAGGTGATCAATGTTGGCGCGGATGGTCAGCCCGGCGGTATGGTCGCCGCCCTGCGGGGAGGTGGCATAGGTGACGCCGGTGCCTTTGATCGCGCGCGGGTCGTAGGCTGACATGGCCTGTCCTTTGGCTACCGGTACACGTTCGACCCCATATTCTCTGCCTATGGCTGCTGCGCCATTCCCCAGGATGCGCCCCAGAGGGGTGCCGGCTCTGATCTCTCCGACCAACTCGAGCGCCCGCGCCGCATCGCCAAATTCCATCAAACCCGCCTCGGCTGCCACGCCCAGGGCGGCGCCGATTTCGATGCTGTCCAACCCAATGTCATTGACCTGATAATTCAGCCGCGCCACCTCGTCGAGATCAGCGATCCCCAGGTTGGCGCCCATCATGCCCACCGTCTCGTATTCGATCGGCGATACCGTCGTGTCGCCATCCGCAGTGGTGAAGACGTTCGAACTCTGGATGATGCATCCGGGCATACAGGCGTGCGAGGGATCGCAGCTTTTGCCGCGTCCCAGCATCAGGGAGCGAAAATGTTCCCCGGTCAATGTTTCCGCCCCCTCGAACTGCCCGCTGGAGAAATTGCGCGTGGGCAGCGCGGCGTAGGCATTGGTCAACGAGGTCATCGCCACGGTGCTGTAATCGCGGTAGGCCGACGTTTGAGGATGCGCCAGAAGGGCTTTGTTGTAATCCTTACGGGCGAGTTCGAAGGCTTTTCGATCGAACAACGGGGGCTTGCTGCCTGTGTCGCCATCGAAAATGATCGCCTTGAGACCTTTCGACCCCATCAATGCGCCCAGGCCGCCGCGGGCAGCCATGCGGGAGGGCGCAGCGTCCTTGTCCAGGTTTTGGATGCCAGCCGCCAACATGCCCGCCTCTCCGCCTGGCCCGATCAGCGCAATCGCTACATGGTCGCCGTGGCGTTCGAGTAATTTCGCCGCGCTCTGGTAAACGCCCACACCTGCCAGATCGTCAGCGGGGAGGAACTGAGCGCCCTCGGAGCTCAAACGGATTGCCCACAAACCAGGCGTCTCGGGCAGATCCTCGACGATCAGCGCCTTGATGCCCAGCGCGGCCATCTGGTAGCCCGTGCGACCCCCGGCGTTGGCCTCCTTGACGCCGCCGGTCAACGGGCTTTTTCCGCCGATGGAGATGCGGTCGCAGCTCGAAAGCATGTGGCCGACCAGCAGACCGGGCGCAAAGATCAATTTGTTTTCTGGGCCGAGCGGGTCGCAGGTCACTTCGACCTCATCAACCAGGATGCGAGCGATCAGGGCGCGCCCGCCCAGCCGTCCCCAGTCTTTGGGGACAGGTTCCCGCCGGCAGGTTCTAGTGCGCATGTTCACGCGCCAGATTGTGAAGAAAGGCGTATTGTGCATGGGTTCCCTCGTCTCTTCATGGATCTTATCGCGCTGAGCGGAGGCAGCGCAGTTTGCTGCCGTAGTCGAAGCGCTGCGTCTCGACTGTGGCTGCGTTATCACTTCGCCTCCGCTCGACGCGATGGAT
>VGOC01000153.1 GCA_016865865.1 Chloroflexota bacterium | reverse complement strand
GAGTGGGCGATCGCCGCTGGCGAACGTTGTGGAGAAGCGCCATTCCAGATGCCTACCTCGGGGTATATCGGTTTTCTTTGGGATGATTCTTTTCGTCCCGGACACCGCCACCAGGGACTCGATATCTTCGGGGGCGGGGAGTCGGGTGCGACCCCGGTCTACGCGGCCTATCCGGGCTACCTGACGCGCCTGCCGGAATGGAAATCTTCGTTGATTATTCGCATCCCCAGCGATCCCTTGAATCCCTCACGCCAAATCTGGATGTATTACACTCATCTGGCAGACCGGGAGGGAGCATCTTATATCCATGAGGCTTTTCCCCCGGGCGCGAGCGAGGTCTACGTAGAAGCCGGCACGCTGCTTGGCTACCAGGGCAATTATTCTGGCGACACCAACAATCCCACCGGCGTGCACCTGCACTTTTCGATTGTGCTGGATGATGGGCAGGGCTATTTTCGCAACGAGTTGAAAATCCAGAACACGTTGGATCCATCGCCGTATCTGGGGTTGGCGGTGAATGCGAGTGAGAATGCTGGTGAGATACCAGGGTGCATAGAGAAATAAACTGCTAACGACTGACCGCAGACCACGGACCGCGGTCTGTGGTCTTCTGGGAGAAAGTATGAGCGAATTCGCAGATCAGGTTGTACTCATCACCGGCGCCGGGCGGGGAAGCGGGCGCGCCCTGGCCGAAGCCTTTGCCGCCCAGGGAGCGATCGTCGCCGCCAATGACATCACCCCCATCAACCTGGACGAGACCCTCCGACGCATCACGCAGGCAGGCGGGCGCGCCAGGGATTATGTGGCCGATATCTCTAAGAGAGTGTTTTAAAACTCAAATCGGCCACAGATGAACACAGATAAAAGGGATTTCGGCGATAAAAGACGGCTGTTCATCAAGAAAATCGGTGTTCATCTGTGTTTATCTGTGGTTTCTGGCGACTTTTAAAACAGTCTCTAAGAAAATGCCCGTTCAGGCCATGCTCGATGAGATTCTGGAAGACTGGGGCAGGCTCGACATCCTGATCAACAACGCCCATGTTGACCCCCATAAGGCGCTGCTCGATCTGGATGAATGGGACTGGCGCCGGACGATAGACGTCAACCTGACCGGGCCGTTTCTGCTGGCCCAATCCGCGGGGCGCGTGATGAAAGAGGCTGGCGAGGGAGTCATCGTCAACCTGCTATCGGGCGGCGAGGGGTATGCCGCTCTTAAATCCAGCCGTATGGGGCTGATCGGCCTGACATTGGAATTGGCCGCTGAATTTTCCGCTTATAATATTCGTGTCAACGCGATCTCCTCAGGTGCAGTGGGGTTGCCGTCAGAAATAATCGAGCCGGCTAAGGAGGTCGTCGAAGCAGTACTGTATATGTGTAGCCTAGAAGCTGAGATCATTATTGGAAAAATTATCGCCATAAGTCAATGACGGCAGATGGCTGACCGATGATAACAGACAACGGTCTGTGGTCAGTGGTCGGTAGTCCGCCGTCACTCCAAGGAGAAAAACAATGCCATACGAGACCATCCAGGTCGAAATCCATGGGCGAGTTGGGCTGATCCGACTCAACCGGCCCAAGGCGCTCAACGCCCTGAACAGCCTCCTGTTGAAGGAACTCGCTGTCGCTTTGGAGACCTTCGACGCCGACGAGACGATTGGCGCCCTGGTCATCACGGGGAACGATACAGCCTTTGCCGCCGGCGCAGACATCAAAGAGATGGCCGGAGCTTCAGCTGTGGAGATGCTCGAGAGCGATTTCATCCCCACCTTCGACCGTATCCGTGGGATCAAGAAACCGGTCATCGCAGCGGTATCCGGCTGGGCCTTGGGGGGCGGCAGCGAACTGGCGCTCTCCTGCGACATGATCGTTGCCTCGGAGACGGCCAGATTCGGCCAGCCCGAGATCAATATCGGCGTGATCCCTGGGGCGGGGGGCACCCAACGGCTTGCCAGGGCCGTCGGCAAAGCCCTGGCCATGGAGATGGTGCTCAACAATCGCGCCTTGAGCGCAGCAGAAGCGCTGGCCCATGGCCTGGTCAACCGCGTCGCGCCGGTGGAGCGTTACCTGGAAGAGGCGTTGACGCTGGCGGCCGAGGTCGCCGGGCGCGCGCCCATCGCGATCCGGTTAGGCAAGGAGGCCGTCAACCTGGCCTTCGAGACTTCCCTCAGTGAAGGCTTGGCCGCTGAGCGCAGAGCTTTCAACTTCCTGTTCGCCACCGAGGATCAAAAAGAGGGCATGGCTGCTTTTGTCGAGAAGCGCGACCCGTATTGGCGGGGCCGGTAGATCGTTTGAAAATGATAACCTATCGGGAATTGGTCAATGCGCTGCGAGAACTGGGGTTAGACGGTACACAACCCGCTATCGCCCATGTCTCGCTTTCCGCCTTCGGGGATGTGCAGGGCGGGGCGCAGACTGTCGTGGGAGCGCTGTTGAGCGTGACCAATGGCCTGATCATGCCGACCTTCACTTACAAGACGATGATCACCCCCGAGAGTGGCCCGCCCGATAACGGCATCACCTATGGCAGTAATTCGGACGCGAATCGTCTGGCAGAATTCTATACCGAGGACATGCCCGCCGACCCGCTGATGGGGATCGTCGCGGAGACTTTGCGCCAGCACCCCCAGGCGCAGCGGTCGCAACATCCGATCTATTCCTTTTCGGGGGTGGATGCTGAAAACGCCATCATCGCTCAAACCCTGGCGGAACCTTTCGCGCCTGTACGCGTGTTGGCTGAATCCCGGGGCGTTATCCTACTCCTTGGGGTGGATCACACCGCCAACACCAGCATCCATTATGGAGAGCAGCTCGCCGGGCGTAAGCAATTCATCAGGTGGGCGCTCACCCCAAAGGGGGTCCTGGAATGTCCCCGCTGGCCGGGCTGTTCCTATGGCTTCAATGCGATCGCTTCTGAAACAGAAAATCATACAATCAAGTCACAGATCGGCGCTGCGCTCATGCAATGCATCCCGCTCCCGATGCTGATCAAAACCGTTGTCGAACTGATCCATAGAAACCCCCTTGCGCTATTGTGTAAGCGGTCGAGTTGCGAGCGTTGCCGGGCGGCTCGTCATCGAATATAGGAGAAAACGCCATGCCACAAAAACCCATCCTGGGATTGCTGCTGCCATCCACCCGGGCCTTTATGCGAGAAGCCCGGCGGGCGGCGGATTTCTCTTTCTACGATCGACTACATGCCTTCGTGTACCTGCATTGGCCGTATTTCTATATCG
>VGOC01000152.1 GCA_016865865.1 Chloroflexota bacterium | reverse complement strand
TGAAGAGAAGATCATTACTACGCAAGGTGACCAGATCTTGGACAAACCCCTGCCCGAAATCGGAGGCAAGGGATTGTTCACCCAGGAACTCGAAAACGAACTGCTCTCAGGCGCGGTGCATTGCGCCGTCCACTCGCTCAAAGATTTGCCTGTGGAAAATCCGGCCGGGCTGGCCATTGGTTGCATTCCGGCGCGCGGCGAGATACGCGACGTCCTGATCGCGAAGGATGGACATTCCCTGGTCTCTCTGCCCGCCGGCGCATCGGTCGGGACCTCGAGCCTGCGCCGCGCCGCCCAGATCCTCGCTGCCCGCCCGGACCTTTCCACCTGCTCTCTGCGCGGCAACGTGGATACCCGCCTGCGGAAGGCTCTGGAGGGGCAGTACGATGCCATCATCCTCGCCGGCGCCGGCCTCATCCGCCTCGGCCTGGATGGACACGTCACGGAGTGGCTGCCGCTCGAGGTCATGCTACCCGCCCCCGGACAGGGCGCCTTAGCAGTCCAGTGCCGCGCCGATGACGAAATTACACTTTCGCTGTTAGCCGCCCTGGATGACGCCACCACCCGCGCCGCGGTGACCGCCGAGCGCCAGTTCTTGCTTGGGCTGGGAGGCGGCTGTGCCGTGCCGGTGGCGGCTTATGGTCAGTGTTCAGTGAACAGTGATCAGTTGTCAGTATCGCTGACAGGTTTGGTGACCTCGCCGGATGGAACGATGATGGTCAGGGTTTCTGGTCACGGCGTTGATCCAGTCGAACTCGGCAGCGTACTCGCCCAAAGAGCCATTCAACAAGGCGCAAACAACATCCTGCAACTGACGGCTGAACATTGAAAACCATGAAAGTACTGATCACCCGCCCCCGCGCCCAATCCACAGCCTTCGCCGCTGCGTTGGTCGATGCCGGCTTCGAGCCGGTCTTTTTCCCGGTCATCGAAATCCGCCCGGCAGAGGACCTGACCGTCCTCGACCGCGCCCTCGCCAAACTGGATTGCTACGATTGGGTGGTGTTCACTTCAGCCAATGGTGTGGAGGTGTTCTTTTCCCGGCCATCCGCTCTTGCTGGAAAAGATGTCAAGGGCGAGGGGCCGAAAGTTGCCGCCATCGGTCCCAAAACCGCTGCCGCCCTGCAAGTGCGCGGCGTTACTCCTGATTTCGTCCCTGAAGAATACGTTGCCGAGGCCATCCTGCCCGGGTTGGGTGACCTGCGCGGGCGCTGGGTGCTGCTGCCTCGCGCCGAGATTGCCCGCAAGGCCCTGCCGGAAGCGATCTCCCGCGCCGGCGGTGTGGCGCACGAGATCGCCGTCTATCACACCCTGCCTGTAGAACCGGACCCGATCGGCCTGGCGGCATTAAAATCCGGTGTGGGCTGGATTACCTTCACCAGCCCATCCACCGTGCAGAATTTTTGCGCAGTCGCCCGTGCCCACGATCTCGATCCGCTCGCCCTTCCCGCCATGCCGAAGATCGCCTGCATTGGCCCTATCACCGAACAAGCCGCGCGCGAAGAAGGGTTTTCGGTAGACCTTGTTGCAGACGAATTCACCACTGAGGGTCTCCTTGTCGCGCTGAGCAGAACGCCCCGGAGTTGACATGATTTCTTTCTCAAAACCCGCGATCAATTATCCGCGATCCATCCGCCCGCGTCGCCTGCGCAGCACTTCTACCCTGCGCGCCATGGTACGCGAAACCGAACTCAATGCCGGCGATCTCATCTACCCGCTGTTCGTCCGTCACGGAACCGGGCGGACGCAGATTCGTTCCATGCCGGGCGTCTTTCAGTTATCGGTGACAGAGGCGGTGCGCGAGGCCGAAGCCGCTTTCGGGCTGGGCATTCCCGCCATCATCCTCTTCGGCATCCCGGCGGCAAAGGATCCGGTCGGGGTGGAGAATTTCGCCCCGGATGGCATCATCCAGCAGGCGATCCGCGCGATTAAAAGAGAAGTCCCCGAAATGATCGTTGTCACCGATGTCTGCCTGTGCGAATACACCGATCACGGGCATTGTGGTCTGCTTAATGCCCAGGATGGGATCAGCCCCCCTCCGGGAAGAAGTTTGCCTGAAGGTTATGTGCTGAATGATCCCACCCTCGATATTCTCGGCAAGGTTGCCCTTTCGCATGCCGAATGCGGGGCGGACATCGTTGCACCGAGCGGCATGATGGATGGCATGGTTGCCGCCATCCGCGCCGCGCTGGACGAAGGCGGTTTCGAGAACACGCCGATCCTGTCGTATGCCGTCAAATATGCGTCTTCCTTTTACGGACCATTCCGCGAGGCCGCCGAGGGCGCACCAAAATTCGGCGATCGTAAATCCCACCAGATGGACCCGGCAAATGTGCGTGAAGCGCTGCGCGAGGCCGCGTTGGATGAAGCCGAAGGCGCGGACATGTTGATGGTGAAACCGGCCCTCGCTTATCTGGATGTGATCCGCGCTGTGAAGCAGTCCTTCCCCGAACTGCCGTTGGCAGCCTACAACGTCAGCGGCGAGTACGCCATGGTCAAGGCCGCGGCCGCCAACGGCTGGATCGACGAGGCCAGGGTCACGCTGGAAACGCTGACTGCCATGAAGCGCGCTGGCGCGGACCTGATCATCACCTATCATGCGGTGGATGCGGCAAAATGGCTGAAAGGTTAGGTAAATGAGTCTGAATACACTTGCCCCCCGCGCCGCTGCCGAGCGGCAGGCCAACAACGAGCGCATGGCGCACGCGGATTTCGACCAGGCCCCCTTCACCATCGCCTGGGAGGTGACCCGCGCCTGCGCTTATGCCTGCGTCCACTGCCGCGCCGACGCCCAGCACCGCCGCGATCCGCGCGAACTGTCCACCATCGAAGCCAAGGCGCTCATCGAGCGGATGGCCGCTTTCGGCAACAGCCCCATCCTGATCTTTACCGGCGGCGACCCGATGATGCGGCCCGACCTGTTCGATCTCATTGCGCATGCCAGCGAGCGCGGCCTGCGCTGCTCGCTGACACCCACTGCCACTGCCCTGCCGACCTTCGAGCGGCTGGACAGGGCCCGCCGGGCAGGCATCCGCCGCGCCGCGCTCTCCCTCGACGCGCCCCGGCCCGAGGTCCACGATGCCTTTCGCCAGGTGTCCGGCTCTTGGCAGCGGACGATGGAAATCCTTCACCGCGCCCAGGCGGCCGGCTTGAGCGTGCAGGTCAACACCACGGTAGCCAAGCATAACGTGGACATTCTCCACGAAATGGTGCCCTTTATTCAGGAAGTCGGCGCGGTGCAATGGTCA
>VGOC01000151.1 GCA_016865865.1 Chloroflexota bacterium | reverse complement strand
GAACGGGCGGCGCCTCTCAGCGAGAAGCACATCAACCAACGGGCGGGGATGATCGAGCAAACCCTGGCTGAGTTCGGCATTCCAGCCAAAGTGATCGGTTTTCAAGTTGGCCCCACGGTGACGCAATTTGCCGTGGAGCCGGGGTACATTGCCAGGCCGGGGGCTTCGGAAGATGAGATTGCCAGGCAGCGCAAGGTGCGGGTTTCTCAGATTGCTGGTTTGCAGCGCGATCTGACTCTGGCTTTGGCGGCGGAACGCCTGCGCATTCAGGCGCCGGTGCCAGGCCGTTCGTACATCGGCATCGAAGTGCCGAACGCTCGTTCAGCGATCGTGCGTTTGCGGCCGATTTTGGAGTCGAATGCTTTTGCTGGCGTAAAGTCGCCGCTGGCGATTGCCGTGGGGCGCGATGTTTCTGGGGAAGCGGTTGTGGCTGATATGACCACCATGCCTCACATGCTGGTGGCGGGGACGACAGGATCGGGGAAATCGGTGTTTATCGCCGCCATCACAACTTGCTTGGCGATGAACAACTCTCCGCGGGATTTGCGCCTGGTGATGATAGACCCCAAGATGGTGGAGTTGATTCGCTTCAACGGCCTGCCGCACCTGTACGGCAAAGTCGAAACCGATCTGGAGCGCATCTTGGGCGTCTTGCGTTGGGTGGTGGCGGAGATGGATCGGCGTTATATTATCCTGGAAGAGTCGCGCTCGCGCAACATTGATACGTACAACCGCAAAGTGGGGCGTCGCAAGGATGCCGAGATATTGCCTCGCATCGTGGTATTGATTGATGAGTTGGCCGATTTGATGATGTCGGCCCCGGAGCAGACAGAGCATACCCTGGTGCGCCTGGCTCAGATGGCCCGCGCCACGGGCATCCACCTGGTGCTGGCTACCCAGCGTCCCAGCACGGATGTGGTCACCGGCCTGATCAAAGCGAACTTCCCGGCGCGGCTGTCTTTCGCGGTGGCCTCCTCGGTTGATTCGCGCGTGATCCTGGATATGCCCGGCGCAGAACATCTCTTGGGGAATGGCGATATGCTTTTCTTGCCGCCCGAGGCTGGCAGCCCGATCCGTGTACAGGGGGTTTGGGTGACCGACCAGGAGATCGAGCAGGTGGTCGAGTTCTGGCAGAGGACCTATCAGGCAGGCGAGGAAGAGATTCCTCCGTGGGAGCTGATGTTAGAAAAGGAGGCTGTCCTATCCGACCGCGATGGCCTGATCGAACAGGCGGTAAAATTGGTACAGCAGACCCAGAAAGCCAGCACTTCGATGCTGCAACGTCAATTACGGATCGGATACCCGCGGGCAGCGCGTTTGATGGACGAATTGGAAGAGCTGGGGGTGGTTGGCCCCTCCCAGGGCGGCGGCCGCGATCGAGAAGTGCTCGTCGGCGAAGATGACGATTTGATGGATATGATCAATGATGAGGACGATGCCCCTGGATATTAGCGACCTTCGCTTGACATCCCCCTCCCCATGCGATAGCATACGCCACCATATCAACAGAAAGGCAGGGTATCGCAAATGACTCATTTGGCTGAAAAACAGGAAAGACCGAAAACCTTCACGGATATGATGCGGACGCTCTTCAAAGGGGTGTTGGATCCGATTGCTGCATTTCTCAACAGTGTTGGATTGACTCCTAATACGCTCACAATCATCGGCCTGGTTGGCAACGCGATCGGGGCGGCGTTTTTGATGAGGGGCAACATGCTGGTGGGAGGCTTGATTATCTTAGCCATGGGCCCAATCGATGTTTTAGATGGCACCATGGCACGCTTGCGGGGGGAGCCGTCCAGCTTTGGCGCTTTCGTAGATTCCGTGACAGATCGCTACTCCGAACTAGTGACTTTTCTGGGCTTGTTGATCTATTTCCTGCAAGCAGGAGATTGGATATCGAGTGGGCTTGTTTATCTGGCCGCAGCCGGCTCGGTACTGGTTTCTTACGTGCGCGCCCGGGCAGAGTCGCTGGATTACGATGCCAAGGTCGGCATTATGACCCGCCTGGAGCGGTATGTGGTTCTGCTGCCCGCATTGATTTTCGATGCGCCCACGATTGGTGTTGGGATTATCGCTGTTCTGGCTAACGCGACTGCGATTCAACGCATTCTCTACGTGCGCCGTCAGGCTCATGAGCAGATGAAGAGTAGATAGAGAATAACTATGCCTGTTGGATTTAATATCGGCCCCCTGTTCGTTCGTTTTTACGGAATCATCCTCATGCTAGGCGCAATAGCAGCCGCCTGGCTGGCTGCTTATCAAGCTCGACGCCGGGGGCAGGACGCCGAGTTCGTCTGGGATGGCCTGACCTGGGTGTTGATCGGCGGCGTCATCGGAGCGCGTCTCTGGCACATTTTCACCCCGCCCCCCTCGATGGTCGCGCAAGGCATCACCGTCGAGTATTACCTGACTCATCCGCTAGACGCGCTGGCGATCTGGCGCGGCGGGTTGGGCATCCCTGGGGCGGTGATCGGCGGCGCATTGGCGCTTTTCATCATTTGCCGCAAACGTAAAACCAGTTTTGCCCTATGGGCCGACATCGTCGCTCCTGCCCTGGCTTTGGGGCAGGCCATTGGCCGCTGGGGGAATTTCGTCAACCAGGAATTGTATGGCCTGCCAACGGATTTGCGCTGGGGAATTTTCATCGAACCGACCTATCGGGTGCCAGGCTATGAACAGTTCACCCACTTTCATCCGACCTTCCTGTATGAATCTCTATGGAATTTCGCCAACATGGCCTTGCTGCTCTGGCTGGGGAAGAAATATGCCGAACGATTGATCGCTGGCGATTTGATGCTGATCTATTTGATCGCTTATCCCGTGGGGCGATTCTTGTTGGAATTCCTTCGCCTGGATTCGGCGCAGGTGGCCGGGATCAACACTAACCAGGCCATTATGGCTGGTGCGGCGGTCGTATCTGCCTTGACGCTGCTTTGGAGGCATCGGATGATAAAATGATCCGGACCGAAGGCCTAACCAAGCAATTCGAAGATTTTCTAGCCGTTGACGAGGTCAGTCTCGACGTCTGCGCGGGAGAAGTTATGGCTTTGTTGGGGCCGAATGGGGCTGGGAAAACGACGACCGTGCGGATGTTGACCTCTGTTTTGCGACCGACGCGCGGCGCGGCGCGGGTGGCGGGCTACGATGTGGTCACGGAGGCTCGAAAAGTGCGTTCGTCTGTGGGCATCCTGACAGAAGATCACGGCTTATATCCCCGCATGCCTGCTGTCGAATATCTCGACTTCTTCGGCCAGTTGTATTCTATGA
>VGOC01000150.1 GCA_016865865.1 Chloroflexota bacterium | reverse complement strand
GGTTTTGTTCAGAGGGGATCATCATGCGATAGATTCTATTCATGATCGTCTACTGTTAGTACTTCACGAAAACAGGATCGAAGACCCGTCCTCGGGTCGCCCGGGGACGGGCTTCTGAACTTTTTTGTGATCTACCGACTGTTCTTGTTCGTTATCTATCTTCTCACATTCACCCCGCCGAATCTGATAGCAGTCGAAATCGCGCGCCACGCAGGTGTTGGGAAATTCCGACTGCGCCTCGGCCAGGACTTCCCGCTCGTGGTAACGGCGAGAAATATGCGTCAAGATCAAGTGGTGGATTTCAGCGTGAATAGCCAATGTGGCCGCCTGGTGGGCAGTCAGATGACCGAATTCTTCCGCCATCTCAGCCTCCTCGTTCATATAAGTGGCCTCGATGACCAGCGCATCTACCCCGCGCACGAACTCAACCAGATCGTCTGTACGTCCAGCATCTCCTACAAGAGCGAAACGCGTTCCCAACCGGATAGGACCTAACACAGCATCTGGTTCGATTTTCCGGCCATCGGGAAGTGTGATGGCCTTGCCTTTGACCAGGTCTCCGCGCCACGGCCCCGGGGGAATGTTCAGGGCTTCAGCTTTCTCCGGTAAAAATGGGCGACGCGATTTTTCTTCGAAGAGAAACCCTAACGAGTCTGCCCCGCGGTGGCTGACCGGGAAGGATGTAATGGTGAAATCATCCTCATCGTAGATCAATCCTGGCCGGATTTCCTTCAGGATCAACTCGATGGGCGGACGCACCCCTCGGAAGACCACGCCGAACAACAAATCCTGGATTCGCTCCAGGGCGCGCCTCCCGCCCAGAATCTCGATTTTGTCCATCGTCTCCCAGCGTGCCAGGGTCGAAATCAACCCCCCTAATCCCAGGATATGATCCAAATGCCCGTGCGTGATCAGGATGCGATTCAAACGTTTGAAGCCCATCCCTGAATGCAAAATCTGCCGCTGAGTTCCTTCGCCGCAATCGATCAGAAAACGATGTTCGTTGTGTTGAAGGACCTGGGAAGAAAGGCCGCGATGCAATGAGGGGGCAGAGGCCGATGTGCCGAGAAATGTGATCTGGAACAAATAGAAATCCTTTCGCTTGGCGCTCTCACACGAATCAAGCCAGACAATTCTACCGCAACCCACCATATCTCCCAAGTGACCTGATCCCCATGATTGATGACACCGTCGAGTTGGTCATCCGACATTTCGACCAGCATTACCAGAATTTCTGCGGCTTTGACGCCATGGATACTGCACAATGCTATCTGGGTGTTTTCGAGAAGCTCTACCGCTTCACCCCTTTCTCTCAGGACGCCCAGGAACGCATCCGAGGAACATCCCCCTTCTATTGGGGGAATTGGAGATATAATCGGCTCATGCAGTCATCCTCGAAGCCCCCGATCTCCACGAAAATCGCCATACCATTCGGCGTTCTGGCCGTCTCGACATCCTCGATATTCATTCGCTATGCCCAAACGGAGGCCCCCTCGATCGTCATCGCCGCCGGTCGGTTGACGCTGGCGACCATCCTCCTCGCCGGCATCGCACTTATACGCCATCGCTCCGAGCTGAGGGCGTTGACACGGCGCGAGCTGGGGCTGGCCTTACTTTCCGGCTTTTTCCTCTCGATCCACTTCGCAACCTGGATTTCCTCCCTGGAATACACTACGGTGGCAAGCTCTGTCGTCCTGGTGAGCACCTCTCCTCTATGGGTGGCTCTGCTGGCCCCGCTCACCATCCGAGAACCGGTAGCTCGTCCGGTGTTCCTGGGGATGGGATTGGCCTTGATCGGGGGGACGATTGTGGGCTTGAGCGATTCCTGCGTCTGGGCGGATAGCGGGATGTCCTGCCCCCCTTTTTCTGAATTCGTGGCTGGCGAGGCTTTTCTGGGCGACATCCTGGCCCTGGCCGGCGCCTGGACAGGGGCGGGTTATCTGCTCATCGGGCGGCGTCTGCGGGAGAAGATCTCGCTGATCCCGTATATCTTCGTCGTGTACGGCATGGCGGCTGTGATGTTGAATGGTCTCATGTTTTCGGTGGGAGAATCGCTCACCGGGCATCCTGCCATGGTTTATGTGTGGGTGTTGCTATTGGCGCTGGCGCCGCAACTGCTCGGCCATTCGACGTTCAATTGGGCTTTGCGCTACCTCTCCGCGGCTTATGTCTCGATCACGTTTTTAGGTGAACCGATTGGCTCGGCCATCCTGGCGTATCTCTTTTTCCAGGAGCAGCCCTCAGCGTTGATGGCGTTTGGTGCTATACTTATTCTCGTTGGCATCTATGTGGCCTCTCGAAGCGAACACGAAGCTGCATAGATGATAGAGTCGAAAAGTATGGCCCAGAAGAGAAGCTCATCAGCGAAGAAACAGGCAGAACCAATCCCCCCCCGACGATCATGGGTAGAAACAGCCGTGCGCCTATGGCTGCGTTTCGAACGCTTTGCTTGGGATATCGGCGGCGTGGTTGTGCTGGCGCTCTCGCTGATGCTCTTGCTGGGGCTGATTGCGCCTGACCTGGCTGGCGGCGCCCTGATTTCGGGGCTGACCAGGTTCCTGCGGCGCTGGCTGGGATGGGGGAGTCTGGCTTTGGTGTTGGCCGGTGGGGCAGTGGGGTTGTTTATGCTGCGCCGGCGCGCCGGGGAGGAGATAGCTATTCGCTGGAGGCGCGTCTTTGCCTGGGAAGGGGCTGCTTTTGCCTTCATGACCTTGTTGACATTGATCCATGGGGCGTCACTACAGCGCGCCGAATTCGGTTTGGATGGCGGGTTGGTGGGTTGGGGATTGGCTGAACTCTTAGGGATCGTACTCAATCCATTCTGGGCGACGAGCCTGGTGCTGCTGGTTTTGGTCGCTTTCCTGGTGGTCGGCCTGAATCTGGCGGAAAGGGTGGGCGCGCTGATGCAGAATGCCCTGGGAGCAGAATCCGCCCGGAGAATGCCAGGATCACCCTCCCCTGCAATCAGCGTTGCTCCTGTCGAGGAGGCAGAATCCCTCACCCTGCCGCCGCGCAGGCCGACGAAGAAAACCCCGCAGGTTGCGCCAGAATATCGCAAACGCTTCCGGGTTGACCCAAATCATGACCAGCCTCCCGCAACGCCAATTCCTCGCTCCGAGGATCTTCCTGGTTTGGAACTATTGTCTTCCGAACGGGCGGCGCCTCCCAGCGAGAAGCACATCAACCAACGGGCGGGGATGATCGAGCAAACCCTGGCTGAGTTCGGCATTCCAGCCAAAGTGATCGGTTTTCAAGTTGGCCCCACGGTGACGCAATTTGCCGTGGAGCCGGG
>VGOC01000149.1 GCA_016865865.1 Chloroflexota bacterium | reverse complement strand
CCCCCTTCGCACACCTTTTTTTCGGGCTAATCCGTTCGATGACTGAGCAGTTACAATATTTGTAGGATATAATCATCGTCTGATGAGTCACAAATATCTCTACTTCACCGTTTTTGTCTCCGGCATGACTACCCTGGCCATCGAGCTGACCGCCTCCCGATTGCTTGGCAGCGTCTTCGGCGCCAGCAACCTGGTTTGGGCCAGCATCATCGGGCTGATCCTGATCTACCTGACGCTGGGCTACTTCCTGGGCGGCCGCTGGGCAGACCGCTGGCCGCGCCCCGAACCATTCTATACCATCCTGGCCTGGGGCGCGTTCACGTCTGGGTTGGCGCCTTTCGTCTCCCGCCCGGTGCTGCGCCTGGCCGCCGACGCCTTCGATGAGTTGCGCATGGGCGTGCTGGTTGGCTCGTTCGTGGCCGTATTGGTGCTATTCATCATTCCGGTGACTTTGCTGGGGACGACCTCGCCCTACGCCATCCGCCTGGCTTTGGATGATCCCCGCAAGGCCGGGCAAATCTCGGGGAAGATTTACGCCATTTCGACATTGGGATCCTTCGTGGGGACATTCATCCCGGTGATCGTGTTGATCCCGTTGATTGGCACGGCGTTTACTTTCCTGGCTTTCGCGGGGTTCTCGAACCTGACGGCGATCCTGGGTTTGTGGCGGGGCGCTGGTCCCCGGGCGGCCTTGAAGTGGAGCTGGATGCCGGTATGCCTGGGGGTCTTAGCCCTCCTGTGGGGCCGCGGCGACATCAAGGCCAGCCGGGGGCAAATCTACGAAACCGAATCGGCGTATAACTACATCCAGGTGCAGGAGATAGACGGCTATCGTTATTTGCGCCTCAACGAGGGGCAGGGCATCCATTCCATCTATCACCCCGACCGTCTGGACTATCACGGCCCCTGGATGCAAGTGCTGGCGGCGCCCTTTTTCAACCCCGCGCCCTATACCCCCGAGCAAGTCGAAAGCCTGGCCGTGGTCGGCCTGGCCGCGGGGACGATCTCGACGCAGGCGACTGCGGTCTTCGGCTCGATCCCCATTGATGGCTTCGAGATAGACCCCGAGATCATCCGCGTTGGGCAGGAATTCTTCGGGATGACACAGACCAACCTCACCCCCCTCCCGCAGGATGGCCGCTGGGGTCTGGAGCACAGCCCGCGTCGGTACACTATCATCAGCCTCGACGCCTACCGTCCGCCTTACATCCCCTGGCATCTGACCACCCTTGAATTCTTCCAGATCGTTCATGACCACCTCGCCGGGGATGGCGTCCTGGTCATCAACGTCGGCCGCGCCCCCGCCGACCGGCGACTAATCGAAGGCCTGATAGGGACCATCGAAACACTTTTCCCTTCGATCTACGTCATGGATATTCCCGATACTTTCAATTCGATCATCTATGCCACTGCCCAGCCGACCACGCTCGATGATCTCTACGAGAATTATCAGGCCCTGTGTGCGCGGGGGGATGTTCACCCGGTGCTGCTGGAAGCGGTTCAACTCGCCATCGCATACATGCAGCCCAACCCTTGCCATGCGCAAGGAGCTGACCCCGCGGAGGGCTGTATCGTCTTCACCGATGATCTCGCGCCCATCGAGTGGATCACCAACGACATGATTTTGGATTATGTCTTATTTAGCGGCGTCGAGGAGCTTCAATAGTAGACTGAGGACGGGTGACAGAGGACGGCGGTCTCCGGTCTTCCGTATTCGGTCAAGATGAGAGTAATGCTATGAATTTTCTAAAACAGGTTTTACAATGGTTGATCGTGATCCTCATCCCTGTCATCCTGGCGTTGGGCGCGGTGCGTTTCTTGCTCACGCCGCTCTTCGTACAGATCGAATATCGCACGCCCAACTTCCCGGAGGATCCCTATGGCTTAACCTTCCAGGATCGGCTGAAGTGGTCTGAGCTGGCGCGCGTCTATTTGCTCAACCGCGCCGGCATCGAATTCTTGGGCAATCTGACTTTCGAAGACGGTTCTGCGCTGTACAACGAGCGCGAGCTGCGCCACATGCTCGATGTCAAGATCGTGGCGCGCGCCGCCATGTGGGTCTGGTACGGTTCCCTGGCGGTCATCCTGTTGGCGGGGGTGTGGGCGCATCGAGGCGGTTGGCGGCGGGAATACCGTCTGGCGCTGTCACGCGGCGGCTGGCTGACTGTGGCCTTGATCGTTGCGATGATCGCAGCGATGGCGCTTAGCTTCGACTGGTTCTTTGTGGCTTTTCACCGAGTCTTCTTCGAGGGGGAAACCTGGATCTTCCGCTATTCCGACACCCTGATCCGCCTCTTCCCGGTGCGCTTCTGGCGGGATGCTTTTATCACGGTGGGGAGCATCGCGCTGATCGGCGGCATCCTGTTCGGGTATTTTGGGGGGCGGGCAGAGCGCCAGTAAACACAAAAACCCTCTTTGCATCGGAATAATTTTACAGAAAAGGCATCGAAGATATTGTATACGCCTGAGTTAGCACGCCCCTAGCAGGAAGAAGTTCATTATTTTCAGGTAGGGATTGACCAAAAGCAAGGTATCATATACAATACCACAATGAGCAAACATCAAATCGTCGCAGATACTAATGTCTTCGTAACGGCTTTGCGCTCGCAGTTTGGAGCATCCTACAAACTCTTTTCACTTATTGACCAAGATGTTTATCAATTAAATCTCTCTGTTCCTTTGGCTCTTGAATATGAAGCCGTTGCAAAAAGATTGATTGGCGAAATTGCTTTGAGTGAAAAAGAAGTTGATGACATCCTTGATTTTGTTATCAGTAATTCAAATCATTGGCATATTTATTATCTATGGCGTCCTCAACTCAAAGACCCTGGTGACGATATGATTTTGGAGTTGGCAGTTACTGCATGTTGTAATTACATCATTACGTACAATGTGAACGACTTTGAAGGAATCGAAAAATTTGGCATAAAGGCAATAACGCCAAAAGAGTTTCTAGAATTGGCAGGTGAATTATGAGTACATTAAGTCTAAGGCTTCCTGAGTCACTTCATAAGTCCGCTCGCGAGTTGGCAGAAAAAGAAAATATTTCAATTAATCAACTTATTACTTTGGCATTAGCAGAAAAACTTTCCGCATTAGGCGCAGAAGATTACTTAGAGATGCGTGCGAAACGGGCGAGTAAGGCAAAATTTCTTAAGGCTATGTCGAAAGTAGCAAAAGTTGATCCTCCAGAATATGACCGCTTGTAAATAGTTCGACAATGTCAACTTAGAGACTGTTTTAAAAGTCGCCAGAAACCACAGATAAACACAGATGAACACCGATTTTCTTGATGAACAGCCGTCTTTTATCGCCGAAATCCCTTTTA
>VGOC01000148.1 GCA_016865865.1 Chloroflexota bacterium | reverse complement strand
GATGCTGATCTATGCGCCGCTGCACGCCCTGCGGAGGCCGCGCCAGCGGCTTATTTTGGGGATCAATCTGGCTATCTGGATCGTGATTTTTTCGGCCTCTTTCCGGAGCGGCGGCGATCAATGGGATAATCCCCGTTATCGGGCGACCTTTGCGTGTTTGCAAATTGCCGTGGCGGCCTGGGTTTGGATTGACCAACAGAGATCGCCCGACCCGTGGTTGCGCAGGATGCTGGTCAGCGCAGGCCTGGTGATCCTGTGGTTTCTCCCCTGGTACTTGCGCCGTTATACCCCATTCGACTGGCCGGTCATTGATGTCTTCAAGGTTTTTGGGCTGGGCCTGGCGAGTTCGGTTTTGTATTGGATCTGGGATTGGGCGCGTCCGAGCAATGCCGATGGCAGTATGCCATGATCGAGCTATAATAGCCAGCAGAAGCTCGACCATCGAATAAATTCGAGGCTGGCGTACAAAATCCATGCTTCGGTAAACCTCTGGCGTGAGCACTCAGGCGAACGCCCAACACAGGCTCTTCGTGGATTGGATTTTCGACCGAAAGAGTGCCTGCACGGAGCACAGCGAAGTATCGGTTAAACAAGGCAGCCTCGATTTCCAATCGAAGGCTCAATCGAGGAATCTATATGCCCACTGCACTCATCACAGGAATCGCCGGTCAAGACGGTTCATATATGGCGGAGCTGTTGCTGTCGAAAGGCTATCGCGTGCTTGGCATAGACCGCTACTCCAGCGCGGTAACATACGAGAATCTTCAGCATATTCAGGATGAGATCACCTTGCTCGAGGGTGATCTGCTCGATCAGGGCTCCCTGGTCGCCATCCTGGAAAGATATTCCCCGGATGAAATCTATAATTTTGCGGCGCTATCTTTTCCGGCGGGATCGTGGTCTCACCCGGTCGTGACCGGGGATATTACCGCCCTGGGTGTAACTCGCTTGCTGGAGGCCATTCGTCTGGTTCGGCCAGAAGCTCGTTTTTATCAGGCTTCGTCCAGCGAAATGTTTGGCAAGGCGCGTGAAGTCCCACAAACAGTGCAAACGCCTCTATACCCGCGCAACCCCTATGGCGTGGCGAAAGTCTATGGACATTGGATCACAATTGCCTACCGGGAGATGTATGCCATGTTTGCCTGTTCTGGGATCTTATATAATCACGAAAGCCCACGCCGGGGCTTACAGTATGTGCCTCGTAAGATTTCCCATGGCGCAGCGCGCATAAAACTTGGCTTGACCGATGAGCTGCGCTTAGGCAATCTGGATGCCCGCCGCGACTGGGGCTATGCTGGCGATTACGCCGAAGCGATATGGTTGATGCTCCAGCAGGATCAGCCGTATGATTATGTGGTCTGCACGGGTGAGACTCACTCGGTGCGCGAATTCTGCGAAGCGGCCTTTCGTCATGTGGGATTGGATTATCTGGATTATGTGATTCAAGATGAGCGTTTTTATCGCCCTGCTGAAGATGATCTACTGGTGGGCGACCCGAGACGCGCGCAAGAGAAACTTGGCTGGAAGCCGCGAGTCAGTTTCGAGGAGTTGGTCGAAATGATGGTGGATGCCGATCTGAAACAGATAGGGAAGGAAACCCCCAGATGACCTGGCGAGCGCGCCTGGAGCGAGTTCATAAAACCCCCTGGTTAGCCGAAGGGATCGCATTCGTGGGCGGCGTTGTTTATGCGATTCAATCCTGGATCTACGCTCATACCCAATCCTCGATCCTGGATGAAGGCGCCTATCTGTTGAAAGGCTATCTGTTTGCCACTGGCAAATACACACCGTTCCAGGATTACGGCCCCTGGTCTAATCACATGCCGTTTTCGTTTCTGATCCCTGGCTATATCCAGGTGTTATTCGGCCCGGGGTTGCGCACCGGGCGTTATTTCGCCATCATATTGGGGATCTTGACTTTGCTGGGGATCTGGCTGCTCGCTCGCAGGCTGGGTAACCGTTGGTGGGCTGTCGCTGCGGTGTGGCTGACGGCGCTGAATATTCCGTTGATCAAAACCTATAGCGTGATGGCTTCCCAGGGCCTGGTAGCTTGCATGTTCGTGTGGGTGTTGGCGCTCACCCTGGGTGATCGGCGGCCAACCTGGCAGGTGCTACTCGGCGCGGCGCTGGCCTCCTTGATGATGTTGACGCGCCTGAATATGACCCCTGTGCCTCCTCTCTTGATTTTATATATCTTCTGGGAATACGGTAAAAAGATTGGACTGTGGAGTCTGATTGTAGGGATTCTCGTCGTTGGGGTGGGACATGCGCTGTTCTGGCCTGGCATCCTGAGGTTGTGGATCGCCTGGCTACCGTTGGGGTGGATTCCATTCCTTGAGCCGTGGGCCAAGCCCGCGGGGGCGCTGCCCAACTGGAATCCCGATGTAAGCATTGCCGACCGGCTCATGAGCTTCTTCCAGGGGATGCGCATCCAATTCTTTGCCGTCGTCGGTGTCTTGTTTTCCTGGATTTGCTGGCCGAGGAAAGACCAATGGCGTTCGTCCTGGCGATTCAGAGGGGGTGTATTCCTGTCGGTGTTGTTTGGCGTGCTGTTTGTTTCTCATCTCTTGGCCGCGCTGGGGAAGAATTATTGCGTCTTCTGCTTTTCTACCTACCTCTCGTTTTTCGATTTCCTTGGAATACTCCTGGCATTGCTGGCCTTTAGCTCCTGGGGTCAGTACAAAAATCGCCTGGGGAAGTGGCTGCTGTTTACAGTGATCCTGGTTTTATCCGTGGGAATAGGGTACAGCGCCAAGAATATCTGGGCCAGTCAGCAAACCGTAGAGCAGTTGACGCGTGACATACTTCGTACTCAAGTTCCGCGCGTCAGCTCTTTTCGCCTCCAGCCTGGGAGCGTCGAATTGTGGGGCCTGTTAGCCAATCGGTTTGGTTGGGCCGAGTTGGACATTTTCAGCACGACAACCGATGTCATTCGATCTGCTGCGCCGATGCTCATGGGTTTCGTGTTCGGCCTGTTGCTGCTGTGTTTTGGATCTGCCGTGTGGAACATAATTGTAGGGCCTGCTCGTCGGGAGTTCTATTCTCCTATTGCGGGAATCTTTGCGCTCTTCTTATTATTGGGAACAGCCATTTCATTGGGGCTGGGCTTTTCCCCAGACGACCGGGATTGCGGTTGGGATGTGATTGCCTCCTATGAAGCTGGGGGGGCGCATCTGGCTGGGCACGTCCCCCCTGGGTCGAAAGTGTACTGGTGGGGCGGCCTTTCGGCAGCGCCGTTGTTATACCTCCCGGATGTGGAAATCTACCCCGCCCAAATCAACGATGGCTATTCGTTCCGCCTGGGCGGCGATCTGGATGATCTGCTGCGTTACGGATGGTGGAGTCAGGAGTTGGCCGACCGATGGATTGGCGAGGCCGATGTGATCTT
>VGOC01000147.1 GCA_016865865.1 Chloroflexota bacterium | reverse complement strand
TGTCTCCCGGCGGACGGATATCCCCCAAGATTCGCTGACGTTCGATCTGGCTGGCGAAGAATTGGCCGAGATCGAGGATCGCCTACGGAGCCTGGGGTATCTGGGATGAATGATAATGTTGTGAAATCATCGAAACGTTTCTCATTCGACATGCGCTGGGTGCGTTGGGGCGGCACGATCGTCTCTTCCAGCCTGTTCATCTGGCTGCTGACACGCCAGGATTGGGGGGCGATGTGGGCGACTGCCAGTCGAATCCCTCTCTGGTTATTCCCTTCGACATTAGCGCTTTATTTCTTTGGGGTTCTTGCTAATGCCATACGCTGGTATATATTGCTGCGCGCTCAAAGCATCCAGGTACCGTATTGGGAAATCCTGAAGATCGTCCTGACAGGCAATTTCGCCTCGAACTTTTTACCTTCTACTGTCGGCGGCGATACAGTGCGCGTCGTCAGCGCGGCGCGTTTTGCCGGCTGGACGCTGAGCGTGGCCTCCGTGGTGGTGGATCGTCTGTTGAATCTACTGGTGATGGTTACCCTGTTGCCTTTTTCCTGGTTCGCATACGAAGCTGCCGCCATTTCGAGCAGGATGTCGAAACTCTGGGCTGGGAGCGGCAACATCCTCTTTTCAGGCGTGTTGACCGGTCTGATTGGGAAAATTAATCTCTCGATCGTGAAATGGCTCGAGAAACTCTATACCGCCTTGATGGTCTGGCGGCGGCGCCTCGATGCGGTTACCCTGGCCTTTGCGGTTTCCTGGGGGGCGCGTGTGCTGGTGTTCTTTGCAGTCTGGCTTCTGGCTCGCGGCCTGGGGATGCAGGTGACTCTCTGGCAGGTGATTGGGGTGGGAGCGCTCACCAATGTGCTTTCGGTTTTGCCTTTGTCTATCAATGGTCTGGGCCTGCGCGAAGTCACCATGACAGCCCTCTATGTTCAGATCGGCGCCTCGCTGGAACAGACCTCCGCCCTGGTGGTGATGACGCGTTTCATCCTGATGATCGAGACCCTCCCTGGCGCGTTGTGGATTTCAGATGTGTTGGTGTCGAAGGATGTCGAAGATACGGTCTGAAAAAGCAGGATTTGCCGCAGGCACACCCGTGGCGTCCGGCGCAGCCCGGCAGCTTGACCGGAGAATTTTGGTGGGCTACAATGCCCCATGTATGGTAGAGCATTCGATCTTGGAAGAAAATCAATTCCGCCTGAGTTGACCAGAAAAAATGTTTATGGATGAACTATCTGTAGTAATCCCTGTGTACAATGAGAGTGAGAGCCTGCATGAATTGCATGAGGCGCTACATAGGGTTTTGGAAACTGTAGATACGCCTTGGGAAATCGTCTACGTTGACGACGGCAGCATAGATGTGAGCGTGCAGGTGCTCGAATCCCTGGCGGCTGAGGACAAAGCGCATACCCGCGTAATCGCTCTGCGCCGCAATTTCGGCCAGACAGCCGCCATCGCGGCAGGGATTGATAACTCCCAGGGCGATATCATCGTCATCATGGATGCCGATATGCAAAATGACCCGGCTGATATCCCCATGATGTTGGAGAAGATGCAGGAGGGCTACGATGTTGTCAGCGGCTGGCGAATTCAGCGAAAAGACACGTTCATCACTCGCACGCTGCCTTCGCGCATCGCTAACGGTCTCATCTCATGGGTGACGGGTGTCAAACTGCACGACTATGGCTGTACTTTGAAGGCATATCGTCGTGAGGTGATCACCGGCTTTCGATTATATGGGGAAATGCACCGTTTCATCCCCGCCTATGCCGGTTATGTCGGGGCGCGTGTCACCGAAGTTCCTGTACAGCACCATCCCAGGAGGTTTGGGAGAACCAAGTATGGTTTGGAACGCATTGGAAAGGTCATCCTCGATCTGCTGACGGTTAAATTCTTGATCAGTTATGGGCACAAGCCTAATTATCTCTTTGGCGCCCCTGGGATGGCAATGATGGCCTTGGGTTCCTTGTTGTTGGCATACCTGGTGGTGCGTCGTATTGTGACATTGGTTTCGGTATTCGAATCGCCCTTTTTCCCGGTCAGCTTGATGTTTATGTACATGGGCTTTCAGTCCATTTTAATGGGATTGCTGGCCGAGTTGCAGGTGCGCACTTATCACGAAGCTCAGCAAAAACCCACCTACACCATCCGCCGTATCATCAATGGGTCTTCGGAATCTTAGAGTTGAGCCGCCAAAGCAAGAAACTGGAATGGTAAGTGAGTAATAAACTCACTCGCGCGTTGTGGAATTCGCAGAATGACTATAAATGTTCCGGTTGATATGTTGTAAACAACAAGTACTGAATGTTAAATCATGAATAACGAAATTGAACTCGTTAGAGATATTTCCGGTTATTACTCCAAATCCTTAGATGTAATGCGAGAGTTTGGGGGTCCGTCCGTTTATTTTCATACCCAAGCCATCGATCAGCAAAGACATTATTTCTTGTCTGAGCGTCACATTGAGATGATTTATGCCACTTTGGCTTCATGGGGAATGCATCGTATGGGTGACCCGAAAAAGGTCAAAGCCAAGATGAACGAATTCGATACATTCCGACAATCACTCAGTGATCAACGCCTAGCACTCGAGAGTTTTCGTAATATAACGATGGAGGAATGTACGGAAGGTGAATACTCGGCGTACATTGACAATCTAAAACAGATTTATACTTCCCTTGCTGTTTCAATTGCCGAATCCACTATTGTCGCTCATTCCAAAACTCTAGCTCATATATTGCCTGATTTCGTGCCACCGATTGACCGACATTACACGGTGCGCTTCTTTACTCAAGACAAAAAGAACTTCTTTACTCCATCGGGTAAATTCAAGGTGGTCAATTTGCCTTCAGGTACTGATAGACAGTTTTTGGCCTTCAAGGAATATTGTATTCGCATCAAACGAATGTTTGATAAATGTGACCGACAACTTTTCCAACTCATTCCTAACACGTTTAATACATCTTATCCCAAAATCATGGATAACGTGATAATGGCTTTCGTCAAAAATGTGCCTAAACCAAAATGAGCGAGCGGTTTTTCTTCGCATGATGGCTGTTGATAAAGTTACACAAAATCGATCTCTGGCCTCGTACTCGGGGCACCCGAGGACGGGCTACTGATCGAGTTTGGAGGTGGGCGGAGACAGCAGAGAGATTTAAACAATGTAACTGCTGTCGAATAAATTCGGGGCTGGCATGCAAAATCCACCTTCGTGGATTGGATTTTCAACCGACGCAGGTTGGTTTCGCAAGGTAGCATCGATTTCCAATCGATGGACTCTGCGTTCATGCCAATCTCAGCGGTAAGGGTGAGCGAACCGGAGAGAGACTACCCCGAATAGGTAGTGTACGGAAAGCAATGCTATTAGCGAATGGGTGACCTTACGTACGACTCAAAAAAAACATCCTATCTGCGTTGGGGAGGATCGCTCTTAGCCATCGCCTTGCTGGTCTATCTTTTCAGCCGACAGGGCTGGGGCGAGATCCTCGACGCAGTCCGCCAG
>VGOC01000146.1 GCA_016865865.1 Chloroflexota bacterium | reverse complement strand
CGCCAGAAACCACAGATAAACACAGATGAACACCGATTTTCTTGATGAACAGCCGTCTTTTATCGCCGAAATCCCTTTTATCTGTGTTCATCTGTGGCCGATTTGAGTTTTAAAACACTCTCTTAGAAAAGATGTCCCGAAATTGTTCCGGCGTGTCCGGGGTAGGTCATGCAAGCGTTATTATTTTCTCCTCATACAGATGAAGCAGCAATTCTGACGATCGTTCTCCAGCAGGCAGGTTTTACTGTGCGTTCGGTGCGGGGACTGGATCAGGCTATCGAAGCCTGGCCTCAGCAGCCGGCAGAATTTATCTTGATCACTCTCAAGGGAGATCAGGAATCGGCGCTCAAAGAAATCCACCTGATGCGGTCGCATACCCTGGTGCCGATCGTTGTCATCGTTGATGTTGCCTCCGATGATTTCCAGGTTGAGCTGTTTGGAAAAGGGGCGGATATCGTGATTTCGAAACCCTACAGCGTCCGCTTTCTGTTGGCTCAAATTCGGAGCCTGTTGCGCCGCAGCGCGGGGATGCCCTTCTTTAGTTTGCCCACCCTGGTTCAGGCCGATTTGACCTTGAACCCCGCTGACCGGATTGTCACGGTGGGAGGCGGCGACCCCAAACGGCTGACGCAACTGGAGTTTCGGTTGCTCTATCAATTGATGACCCACGCTGGCCAGATCATCCCATCGGAAACCATCGTCGAGCATGTCTGGGGGTATAGCGGGGAGGGAAACCGGGAGTTGGTGCGCGGTCTGGTGCAGCGATTACGATCCAAGATCGAGCCTGATCCACGCAACCCGCGCTATGTCCTTACCGAGCCGGGGATTGGCTATTTTTTCAACCGCTTCGGCGAAGAGCTGAAAAAAATATAGGTATCTTCTCGAAATTTCGGGGAAATGTAGGACAGGTTGACAACCTGACTTACGCTGATCCCCATTTTCTCGTGGTCCCCCTCTTTGGGAGCGCAAATAAATAACTTCCCTCGCTGTCATTGCGAGCCGCCCGTTTTTGGCGGCGAAGCAATCTCCTCGGGTCTGGAAAATGCTCGTTCAAGCGGTTTTTCTGCCCTTTGGAGATTGCTTCGGGCAAAAAACGCCCTCGCAATGACACTGCTTGGCAAGCGAGTGAGGGAAGTTATTCTTTTACGGACCCTTTGCGCTCCTGGCGTCTTTGCTGTTCAAATCGTTGCTCGATCAGGCGACAACACTCAAGAGGGGAGACTATCCATTTTCTAGTAATCGCCATAATCATCAGGCATGGGAGGGGCTTGTTTCTTGCGTTTCTCGGGGACGTCGGAGATCAAGGCGTCTGTCGTGAGGATCATGGCGGCGATGGAGGCAGCGTTCTCCAAAGCTCCGCGCGTTACTTTGACGGGGTCTATGATCCCAGCCTCGACCATGTCAACGTACTGCTCTTCGAGGATGTCGAAGCCGATGTGTTTATTCTTCCTGGCAGCCTGCTCACGCTGCACATTGGCCAGGATCACCGAGCCGTTGTGTCCGCCGTTTTGGGCGATGATTCGCAGAGGGGCGTCGAGCGCCTTACGCAGGATATCCACGCCGATTTGCGAGTCTCTATCATCCAGGGAGAGCTTCTCGAGGTCCGAGATGGCATTGATGAACGCCACCCCACCCCCAGGGACGATTCCTTCCTCTACGGCTGCCCGGGTCGCCGAAAGAGCATCTTCGATGCGGTGCTTCTTTTCTTTGAGTTCCACCTCGGTGGCAGCGCCGACTCGAATGATAGCCACCCCGCCCGCGAGCTTGGCCAGTCGCTCCTGCAATTTTTCGCGGTCGTAATCGCTGGTGCTTTTATCCAACTCGACTCTGATCTGTTCGATGCGCCCTTTGATGCCGGCCGGATCGCCCTTGCCGCTGATGATGGTGGTATCGTCTTTGGTCGCCACCACCTTTTCGGCATGACCCATATCGGCGAGAGTAGCGCTTTCCAATTTGCGCCCGGTTTCTTCCGAAATCATGGTCGCCCCGGTCAAGATCGCCATATCCTGCAACATCGCTTTGCGGCGATCCCCGAACCCAGGCGCTTTTACGGCCAGCACATTGAACATGCCGCGCAGCTTGTTGAGCACCAGCGTCGCCAGGGCTTCGCCATCAATTTCCTCGGCGATGATCACCAGATTGCGTTTGCCGCTTTGGATCGATTTTTCGAGGATGGGAATGATGTCCGCGGCCACAGATATTTTCTTCTCGTAGATCAGGATGCTGGGGTCCTCGATCATGGCTTCCATGGCCTCATGGTGGGTGATGAAATACGGCGAGATATACCCGCGGTCGAACTGCATGCCCTCTACGTATTCGATTTCAGAGGTGATGCCTTTGGATTCTTCCACGGTGATGGCGCCATCCTTGCCAACCTTATCCATCACTTCTGCGACCAGATCACCAATTTCTGCATCGGCCGCCGAGATAGCTGCAACGGAGGCCATTTCGTCCTTGGTCGAAATCTGCACAGCCTGGGCTTTGATATTCTTCACAACAACCTGGGTGGCGGCCTCGATGCCGCGCTTGATCAACATCGGATTAGCGCCAGCGGCGACCATCTTCAGGCCTTCGTCTACGATGGTTTGGGCCAGAAGAGTAGAGGTGGTGGTGCCGTCTCCGGCGATATCGTTGGTCTTTTTGGCGGCCTCCATCAGCAGGTTTGCGCCCATGTTCTCGAAGGGGTCTTTGAGCGAAATCTCTTTCGCCACGGTGACGCCATCATGAGTGACCGTCGGCGCGCCCCATTTCTTATCCAGGGCGACGTTGCGTCCCTTGGGGCCTAGCGTGGTCGTTACCGCAGTCGCCAGGGTATCCACGCCTCTTTTCAATTTGATGCGGGTATTTTCATCGAAAACGAGTTGTTTCGCAGTCATAGTTTCTAATCTCCTTCGATTTTTGCGAGGATGTCATCTATCGAGAGAATCAGAATCTCATCACCATCCATTTTGACTTTGCTGCCAGCGTATTTGCCAAAGAGCACGGTGTCGTTTTCTTGCAAGGGGATAGGAATGATCTCCCCATCCTCGTCGCGTTTTCCTGGCCCTACGGCTAACACTATGCCCCGTTGGGGTTTTTCTTTGGCAGTGTCTGGTATGACGATGCCGCTATCGGTAACGGTATCTTGTTCGATAGGTTTGACGATCACACGACCGCCAAGTGGTTTGAGTTCGAAAGTCATTACAGGTACTCCTTTCTTAATTAATATCACGCTTTCTATTGTCAATATTTCACGAAAATAGGATCAAAGACCCGTTGCTTCGGCTTGCTCAGCACAGGCCTCGGGTCGCCCGGGGACGGGCTTCCGATCTTTCTCGTGAGCTACTGATTGTAGAGGATTCGGGTTGGACATATGGCGGCGCGTAGGCAGCACACTCGGCCATACATCCAACCCCTCTCCTCTTTTATGAGTTTTTGTAACTGCTCAGCCATCGAACGGATTAGCCCGAAAAAAGGGTGTGCGCAGGGGGCTACGCCCCCTGCGCACACCCTTTTTTCAGGAACTTCCCCGTTTGGCTGAGTAGTTACGAGTTTTTTCAGTGAACACAATTTTATAACAAAGTCTCTAAATCGTCACGAGAAAGATTTCAGGAACGTG
>VGOC01000145.1 GCA_016865865.1 Chloroflexota bacterium | reverse complement strand
TTTCCGTCCAAAACACGACCGCCGATAGTCTATATGTCAATTTCTCCGGGCCACAGGTGTTTAGTTTTTGGCTTGATCCTTTTGGCACCCGCTCATTTACTGCAGAGGAAGGGACATATACCTACTCGTACCAATGCAAGGGTGAAACCAAATATTTCATCGAGACCGGATCGTATCAGTTGCGCTTCCATGACACACTGAAACTGGGCTGCGATTAGTCTTTTGCTCTGTTCACTCTAAAAACACACATCTCGAAAGGGATGTGTGTTATTTTGTATCATTTCAATAATAAGGGGATCGGGGGGTGCGCGGGCGGCGAAGCCGCCCGCACACCCCCCATCTTCCCCCAAGTTATTGAGAAGATACGTTTTTTACCTTCGGGAAGTTATCATCGAAAAAGATCATACTGGCTGCGGATGAGTTCCAGCGTATCCATATCCGGGCTGATGATCCAGAGGATGTTGGAGCCTGTTCTGAAGATACAGCAGCTTCCTTGGTATAATTTCTCCCAGCAACTGCCATCGGGATGAGCGATCCTGCTTTTCCGATAACGGATATCCAAATATGCATCCAGCGCAGCCCAGAATTGGTCGGCGTCTGTGCGCGTATCCCAGGTCCAGGCTGCCGCCAGGACAACCTCGTTGGTGGTCCCCTTGTAGAATATCTGGTAATGATCGCCGCCCCAGCCGGCGGCGGCCCTGGCCGCGCTGTCCGGATCGGTTCGGGTCAGACCGTCGCTCCCATACCCCAGGATCATTTCGGCGCCCAGCTCTCCCAGAGCGTCGGAAACCAACAGTCGCCAGCCATCTCCTAGAATATCACCCAGCTCAGGGATCTCGACAGGCTTGGCGCTCTCTCGCATCTGATATTTCTCTGGATGCAGAATTTGTTCGGTTGTTTGGGGAAGCGTTTCGTAGGCCAGGTTGATCATCTGCCATCTTCCCACCTGATAGAGATAATCAACGAACGCGGCGCCATCCCCATATCGAAACTGGATTTCGCGCACCACGTAGGGCGGCGGTAAATCGGCGGACGAAACCGAACGATCCAGGGGGGTGTACTGAGCGGCGATGATTTCGTTGATATCCTCCTCGGCGCCGTAGTTTTCGAGCCATTGGTACATGAGATACGTCGCATCCCCCTCCACCAGCGCAGATATCGCCAGGCAGCGATCAGAGTCGCTCAGGCACTCAGGATAGACGCCGATCGACTCGAGAGAATAATATTGATCCGCGAGCGCGTGCGTGTATTCGTGGGCGAAAACAAAGCGTTCGATCCCCGAGAACGTATCGCCGATCACATAAAGCTCATCCACCCAGGGGATATAGAAACCACCTATCCCTTCGCCGATCTGGTTGATAGTTTTGGTGTACAGATCATACGTTGGCTCCACCAGACCCAGGGTGCTGAGGGCGCGCACCTGATCCGCAATTTCATCCCTTGAGTGTCGCTCCAGGTATGCGCTTTCCAGGATGGGGCGGACAGCGCCCAGCGAGATCAGGGAGCGGGTCACCGGCAGAAGCGTGATCAATCCTCGTAATTCCGATACCTGTGTTTGGATTTCGTCCATCTCGGCAGCAATGGACTCGTCGAGCGACGGGGGCGTTGGCGATGGGGGCAGCGTAGGGCTTGGCGTCAATGCGGGAGTCGGCGTCGCTGTGGGAAAAATATTGGCTGGAAAGGTTGTTTCGGGCGTCGGTGTAGCCATTGCATCTGCTAAGGATGCCTCTTGTGGCGATTCCACGGCAGATCGCGCTGGACCAACCAATGCTCGATAGCCCCATACTCCCCCCGCAAGGATTGCCAACCCCACGAGGATAACCAGCGCGATGATGGCCTTGATGGGAAATCGCCTGGATTTTGGTTGTTCTTCATCCACCCGTGGAATAACTTCTCTGAGCTTTTCGATGCGCTCTTTTGCCAGATGGTTTTTGGGATTGATTTCCAGTACGCGCTGTAGACAGTCGAGTTTTTCCCCTGGCTCCTGAACGACATAACTCAGCAGCAGCCACCCCTCTTCGGAGTTAGGATGAATGCGCAGGTATTGGGCAAGAATAGCGTTGGCCTCCCGCGGTTGCCTGGCTTGCATGAGAGCGATCGCTTCCCGCAGGAGAAAGTGTCTCTGTTTGCCCTGTTCGTTCTCTAACATATTCTGGGCAACATCTCTCCGGCCAGAACATCAACCACCCGGCTGCCGCCGATGGCTGTCTTCATCAGCACGCGCCCTGCTGGTTCATCGGTCACTTCGCCGATGATCGCCGCGCCTTCGCCAAGCGGAAGGTTGCGTATTGCCGTCAGTATTTTCTCGCCATCTTCGCAGCCAGCGATGGCGACGAATTTGCCTTCGTTGGCGATGTAGAGCGGGTCGAAGCCCAGCATTTCGCAGGCGGCTGCTACGGCTGGCCTCACCGGGATCGCCATTTCCTGGAGCGAGATACCCACCCTCGATTGTCGAGCGATTTCGTTCAATGTGGATGCGAGGCCCCCGCGCGTGGGATCGCGCAGAACCCGAACCTGGTCGCTGGTGTTCAAGATGGCGGCGATGACGTGGTTCAGGGGCGCTACATCGCTTTGGACATTCGATTCGAACCCCAGCTCTCCGCGCGCGCCGAGGACTGCGATCCCGTGATCTCCGATGAATCCTGAGACGATCACCACATCCCCAGGCCTGGCGCCCCCACCATGGATCTCCACCCCAGGTATGACCGTGCCTACCCCCGCCGTTGTGATGTACAGCCCATCCGCCAGACCTTTTTGGACGACTTTCGTATCCCCGGCTACGATTTCGACGCCGGCTTCTTCGGCTGCGGCTTTCATCGACTCCACCACTCGTTCGATGATTGTTACATCCAGCCCTTCTTCGAGGATGAAACCAGCGGTCAGGAATTGCGGCGTGGCTCCCATCATCGCCACATCGTTGACCGTTCCGCAGACTGCCAGCCTGCCGATGTCGCCGCCGGGGAAGAAGAGCGGCGAGACCACATGGCAGTCTGTGCTGATCGCCAATCGTGAGCAGGGGTTGGGCTGAACAACGCCAGCGTCGTTGCCGGCGCGCAAAACGGGATTGTCCAACGGGGGCAGGAAGGTCCTGGAGATCAGGTCGTGCATCATCTTGCCGCCGCTGCCGTGCCCCATGACGATCTTTTGGCTGTGCTTCAGCGGAATCGGGCAGACCGGTCCGGTCATTGTGGGTAGGTTATTTGCATTGTTCATAGAATATTTATCTTTTTGGATTCCAGAAGCTTGCTTCTGGACCAGGTTTGCTTCCTTTGGGCATAGGTGCAAAAGCAAGCTTTTGCATTCCAGATTTGGAGTTCAGAAGCTTGCTTCTGGATCAGGTTTGCTTCCTCTGGGCATAGGTGCAAAAGCAAGCTTTTGCATTCCAGATTTGGAGTTCAGAAGCTTGCTTCTGGATCAGGTTTGCTTCCTTTGGGCATAGGTGCAAAAGCAAGCTTTTGCATTCCAGATTTGGAGTTCAGAAGCTTGCTTCTGGATCAGGTTTGCTTCTTTTGGGCATAGGTGCAAAAGCAAGCTTTTGCATTCCAGATTTGGAGTTCAGAAGCTTGCTTCTGGATCAGGTTTGCTTCCTTTGGGCATAGGTGC
>VGOC01000144.1 GCA_016865865.1 Chloroflexota bacterium | reverse complement strand
TCGGGGCCAATTTCCAAGCCAAAATCTGGCTGGAATCCACCCAAAAATACAGCTATGAGTCCAACCCCATTCTCAGGGCGGTCATGCAAACCCTGGTACGCATCCCCCCTTTCAAGTGGATATTCTGCAATGACATCTTCGCTACATGTAGGACAGGTTGACAACCTGTCCTACGAGGTTGACAACCTGCCCTACAAGATCGCTATCGAAGCCCTGGGCATCCACGATTACGGCGGCGGGCGCACGGCCACGCTCAACCTGCTGGGCAATCTGCTGGCGCTGGATCGGGAGAATCACTATCTGGTCATCCTCAGCCAACCCGAACCAGGTCTGCTGGCAAGAAACCTGCAACAGATGATTGCGCCGACGAAAAACCGCTTCCTGATGCGCGCCTGGGCGCAGGCCATCCTGCCTTTCAAGCTGCGCCAGTACGACCTGGTACACTTCGTGAAAAATCTGGGCGTTTTTGGGTTGCGCATCCCAACCATCGTGACCATGTACGATCTGACTACCCTGATCCACCCTGAGTTGTTCCCCAGATCCGATATCTGGTATTGGCGACATATTCAGAAAAATACCCTGAGAAGAGCCAACCAGGTGATTGCGATATCCGAGACCACCAGGCAGGACGTTCGGACTCACTTTGGGGTTGATCCTGCGAAAATCAGCCTGATCTACCCTTCGATCCATCCGCGCTTTCGACCCTCTCCCATCGAGCGGATCGCCGAAACCCGGGGACGTTACAACCTTCCGGAGAGATATCTTCTCCATGTGGGCCGGATAGACCGCAAGAATAACCTCCGCCTGCTGATCGAGGCCTTCGCCCACTACACCTGGCTTCTCGACCAGAGCTATCGAGGGGCGCTGGTCATCGTCGGTGGGCAGTATCCCAAAAGCCCAGATTTGTCTCTCGATCCAGCCGTCGAACGTTTGGCGCTTCGAGACAGGGTGATCTTCACCGGTCGCGTCCCCGATGCGGATTTGCCGGCGCTCTACAGCGGCGCGCAGGCGGCAGTGATCCCCTCCCACCACGAGGGATTCTGCCTGGTCGCCGCCGAGGCGATGGCCTGCGGGACGCCGCTCATCGCGAACCCTGCCGGCGCTATCCCCGAAGTCACAGGCGATGCGGCCTGGCTGCTCGACGAGCCTGCAGTCGAATCCCTGGCATCAGCAATGTGTGAAGTTCTGTCCAATGAAATCCTGGGCGCTCGAATGCGGGAAGCCGGCATCGAACGAGCGCGAAGGTATCAAAACAAAGACGATGCGTGGCTAACTTTGCAACTCTATAGAAATGTCATTCTGAACGAAACGACGAAGAATCCCTGAATCGTTCTACCTTATGGATTCTTCGCTTCGCTCAGAATGACACTACTGATACGATAAACCAACCTGACCTATTCATCCCAATAACGTATAATATATCTATATATGCCGCCCCGCCACATCTTTGCTGAGGTCAGCTTCTATGAAAAAAAATCTTACTATCTTCGTTTGTCTCAGTTTATTTCTCGCCCTGGTTTCGAACGCTCGCGCCCAGGGGCCAGATGGCGATTGGGTCAGCAGCATCTCTTGCCAGAACCTCGATCCTGACAACGCCGCCGAAATCAAGATCACTTTCTACGCCGAAGGCAGCGGGTCACCCTCGACGAGTTATAACGACACCATCCCCGCAGGAAGCAGCCGAAATTACAATACTGGCGACGCGCTGATGGGGGTTCCAGCGGATTTTTCGGGATCGGTCGTGGTCAGTTCGCTGAAATCGGTTGTCTGCACGGTCAACACTCGGAATGCGGGAACAGGTACGAGCGAAAACCCTTACCGCATCGCCAGTATTTCCGGGATAGATGAACTCGAAGTCGCCTCTGTGATCTACGCCCCTCAGGTGATGAAAGCGTATTACCAATGGAATTCATATCTCGCGGTGCAGAACGCCAGCGACAGCACGGTCACGGTTCAAATCACGTACAAGAACAGGGCTGGCCAGGACCTCCCGGCAGCCACAGAAACGGCCAGCATCCTCAGCCGAAGCAGCGAGATTTTCTATCAGTCGTCCAACCCAGGGTTGCCCTCGGACTTCATCGGCGCGGCCAAAGTGACTGTCACCAATCCGGCGGAGGCAAAAATCGGGGTAGTTGTTAGTTTCTATAATGCCGGGGACGACTCCGGGACATCCCAATTTCACAGCTACAATGGGCTAAGCTCCGGGGCGACAAAGCTCTATATGCCCCGCGTCGTGCGCCGCTTCTACGGCTACAATAGCGGGATTACCGTTCAAAACGTCAGCAGCGTAGAGACGACCGTCACGATCACATTCAATTTCGCCGGGGGCTCCTACACGTATCATTCGGGCGCCATCAGCCCAAATTCGGCTCTTGTGCTATACCTGCCGAATGTCAGCGAAATAAACGCTGTTGACGCTCTTCCGATCCATCAGCGTTTCGGCAACGCCGTCGCCGTCTCCGATAACCCCCAGGCGCGCATCGTGGGCATCATCAACGAAGATAACCGCGGCAATCCAAACGACAACAACGGCAACCCCATTCCCGTGGAGCGCGTCGGGCAAGGTTCCACCTACAGCGCCATCCCTGCCGGCTCGGAAACCAAAAGCCTCTACTTCCCTCAGGTGATGAGGAATGTCGAGGGGATCTTCTCTGGCGGATTCTATATCTCCAATGTGACGAACTCTGCGGGGGTGTGCGACATCCATTTCGACGGCGTGCCGGATGCGAAGATCAACGACGTCGCCATCGGCGCCAATGGATCGCTATCGTATTACGCCCCCGATATCCCCAATGTCCCCGATGGCTTCAACGCGGGGGTGCGCGTCTATTGTACTGTAGAATTCATCGGCATTCAGAACTTCGCCGCCGCGCCCAATACCGCCAAACTCGGCGACAGCTTTACCCAGAACAACGGTTTCAACAAGTAGCCCTCACGAGTGTGTGCGCGCAAATGTTGTCAGAAGGATTCCTGAAAAAACAGGTGATCGTCATCGGCGGGGGGGCTGCCGGATTGATGGCCGCGGGTCAGGCGGCTCAGCTTGGGGCCAGGGTGACTCTCCTCGAAAAGATGAACTCGCCCGGTCGCAAACTCCACCTCAGCGGCAAGGGACGCTGCAACATCACCAACATTGCCCCGATCAGCGAGTTCATCGAACATTTCGGTCCCAACGGACGCTTCCTGCGCCAGGCTTTCCACCGCTTCTTCTCGGAAGACCTGCTGGCCTTCGTCCACGACCTGGGCGTGCTCACCGTGACCGAGCGCGGCGGGCGCGTCTTCCCTGCCAGCAATCGGGCCGCGGATGTCGTCGAGGCGCTGATCGGTTGGACTACGCGCAGCGGGGTCAATATCTGGACTGACTCCCCTGCGAAGAACATCCTGATCGAAGAGGGGCGCGTGGTAGGGGTCGAGACCGAACAGGCACGACTCGGCGCCAATGCGGCGATCGTCGCCACCGGGGGCGCATCCTACCCGGGCACCGGCTCCACAGGGGATGGCTACGAATTTGCCAGACAGGCTGGACACACGATAACGCCCATCCGACCGGCGCTGGTGCCGTTGGTCACTGCCGGGAACATCGCCAGAGACCTCCAGGGGCTGAGCCTGCGTAATGTG
>VGOC01000143.1 GCA_016865865.1 Chloroflexota bacterium | reverse complement strand
GTTTACAGATGACGAAGATCAAAGTCGTTTACGATCAACAGGGCAACACGCTGACCGTCTGGTTCGGCAATCCCCAGGATGAAGCCGTCGCGGAAGAAACAGGCGATGAGATCATCTTGATGAAGGATAAAGATGGGAATGTGATCGGTTTTGAAAAACTGAATTACGTCCTGCCTGCTTCTGCGCGGTTGAATGTGGCGTTTGAAACAGTTGCCGCGTAATTTCAAGAAAAAGTAGACGAAAAGACTTCCGGGGTTGTTGAGTTCGGAAGTCTTTGTTTTGGGGGAAGTCATTCGGGCAGGGGGAGGCGAAGCGGTCCGCTTCGACACTCCCTGCAGTCGCAGCGCAAGGCTTTGGGAGGGTGTGGCGGTCAACGGACTCTGTCACGGAATCGCGGACGGGAACGGATGGACGGCGCGCGGGGGGAAGGTCGCTTCAGGCTGGGGGAGGGTGAGAAGGAAGGATCAAGGCTGAATTATGAAGGATGAATAGGGGCGACGCACTCGGCACTCGCGCACGCAGATTTTGTGATATAAAATAGCCAATGGCGAAACTCAAGAAAATTCTGGCAAAGGTTTTGGCTGGTTCCAAGAACATCGCCTTCGCGGATTTTGTCGCGTTGGTTGAAGGATTTGGATTTCGACTTTCGCGGACAAGCGGCAGTCATCACATTTTCATTCATCCGAAAGTGAAGGAACTGGTCAACATGCAGAATGTCAATGGACAGGTCAAGCCGTATCAGATTCGTCAGTTCATGGAATTGGTTGAGCGTTACGCGTTGAATTTGGAGAAAGAATGAGAGACTATCACATCAACATCTTTTACAGCGAAGAGGATGAAGGTTATATTGCCGACATCCCCGATTTGGTTCATTGCTCGGCGTTTGGTAATACTCCCGAAGAAGCCTTGATTCAGGCGTTGATTGCCAAGAAAGCGTGGCTAGACGCTGCCCGCGCCGAAGGTAAATCAGTCCCGAGACCACAGTATCGCCCCGTCATTTATCAAGTCGCGGCTTTGGCGGGGTAGATCGAATTTTGGCCGTTTTGCTCCAGACTTCCGAGGTTGCTGAGGCTTTGGAAGATTTTGCTTTCGCTTCGGGCTGGGGGACGTAAAGCGGTACGCTTTGGGAGGGGTGTGTCAGTGAGGGGAAACCGCCCACGAATGGAACCACGAATGTTCGAATGTGGATGGGCGCGCATTCGTGTATTCGTGGTGAAAATTCGTGGATGGTTTTCGACGTGAGGCGAACTTCCGAAGTCCCGGAGACTACGAAAGTCTCACGGCTGGGAAGTGAGATTGATCGGTATGGCAGAATTGCTCTGACTATAGAACTCGATATCAGGAGGATGCGGTATGGAGTCGGTCTTGATTTCTCCAACAGTCGAACGGGTGGCATATGAACGGCAGCACGGCAACGATGGGTAAACTCCAAGCGCCGAATAGGGAGTAATGTCATCGAGCTTGATGCGGATAATGCAAAAGCATTCCCCAACAATCAGGCTTTCATCAAAATGTTGTATTCGAACCATGAAACCGTACAGCTTTTCCTTATTCACATTCGTCATCATCTTTCTCTCCGCCTTCTTTGGAACACAAACCCTGCCCGCGCTTGCCGCACCGATACTCGACACTTCGCTGCCCCCCACGCTGACTCCCGGTAGCTCGGTATTCGACGCTCTTGCCTTCCTCCATGTGCAGGGTCAGGAGATCCTGGATGCCAGCGGGCAGGTTGTGTATTTGCGCGGCGTCAATATGGATACCTACTACTACAGTCATCGCTGGAACCCCGCCGCGCCGTGGGAGTACGCCTCGCAGGAAGACATCCAGTACCTCGAGCGGCTGGGCGTCACCGCTATCCGCCTCGGCCTGCACTGGCGTTACTTCGACTCAGCTCTTGGTTACAACCTGATTGATGCCTACCTGGACTGGTGCGAGCAGGCCGGAATCTACGTGATTCTGGATATGCACGTCGTCCCGCCCGAAGAGGATATTTTGGAGAGTCGGATCTGGAATGACCCTTCCGCCCAGGAGAAATTCCTCGATCTGTGGGTGGACATCGCTGGCCGGTATGCCAACCGCGCCATCATCGCCGGCTACGACCTGTATAATGAACCCGCCCCACCCGACGCCGCCCAATGGTGGCGCCTGGCCAAACGCGCTGTAGCTGCTATCCGCGGCGTGGACGCCAATCACCTCCTGTTCGTGGAAACCCCCCTCATCGAAAACGTCACCTTCGAATTGATCCCCGACCCCAACGTGGTCTATTCGTTCCACGACTATTCCCCCTTCGCCGTCACCCACGCCGGGGCCTCGTGGGTGGGCGATTCGCTCGTCCCCGATGATTACTCCTACCCCGGCACGGCGCTGGTAGATGTGGAATGGGTCGAGTGGGCGTCTGACGCCGCCGAATTAACCGCCCAGACGGAGGATTGGAGTTATTGGGATAGCGGCGACCTGACCCCGCCTTCTGACGTGGAGTTTGCTGCCCTCGTACCCCTCGCCTGGGGGGATGTAGGGGAGGTCTGGTTCGACGACCTGGAACTGCTGCGCAACGGCGCGCCGCAAAAGGTATTCAACCCCGGCATGGAAGAGGCTTCTGTAGGTGATGAGAGTCGACCAGCCAACTGGTACTTCTGGTCCGACAGCGGATTCAGCGGCGAGTGGAGCAGCGATACCGCTTTCAGCGGCAGCTATAGCCTGAAGATTAGCGGCCAGGGCGATGGCTTCGGCGTGTGGGGACAAAACAACTGGATTCTCACCGCGCCGCTCTTCCCTGTGCAGGTGGGCGATATCTTCCGCGTGCGCGGCTGGATTTACGCGCCTCAGAATAAAGGCGGCGTCAGCCTGGGATTGGATTATCTCGATGTTGTGTACGAAGAGTATGATCGCGCTCATTTGCTTGCCGATATGCAGCCCTATATTGATTGGGCGATTGCCAACGATGTGCCGCTCTTTGTGGGCGAGTTCGGGGCGATGTCGGCCGCGCCGGGTGATTCGCGCTACAACCTGGCAGCCGATAAAATCAGCGTGATGAACGAAGCCGGCCTCCACTGGGCGCTGTGGACGTACCGCGACTGGTCAGCGCCGGGCCTTGGTTTGTATCACCAGGATGATCTAGATGAACGCCTGGCCAGCATCCTGCGCATCGGTTTAGAAGGCGAAGACCAGAGACCCTGACCCGGATGAGGAGCGCCTGGTAGCTTTGCGGACGCGCTTCGAAATCCGCGGTTCTCTGATACAATCGCGACTTGCCTGACAAATTGCTGTGTTCCTGATCTCTCCCCCTGAGCCAACTCTCGGGATGTTGGAGAGCCATCCTATAAGAGAGTGTTTTAAAACTCAAATCGGCCACAGATGAACACAGATAAAAGGGATTTCGGCGATAAAAGACGGCTGTTCATCAAGAAAATCGGTGTTCATCTGTGTTTATCTGTGGTTTCTGGCGACTTTTAAAACAGTCTCTAAGTCGAGCGGCGGCAGGTTTGCGCCCCACTCATTACACATACGAGGAGTAAAAGAATGCGCAAGAAAGCGATCTTGATTACTGGAGCGGCGGGGGAGATCGGTCACGCGTTGATCGAAGCTTTATCCAAGAATGGCAAGACCCCCTTGCTGACCCTGGACCTGGAACCCCTCCCTGAGGATGTCA
>VGOC01000142.1 GCA_016865865.1 Chloroflexota bacterium | reverse complement strand
CAAATGCAATGTTAGAGGTTAGGAAACCAACGACGAATAATGTAATATTAGAGGTTAGGGAACTAACGACAAAATGGGTCACCCGGTTCAAGGAAGACATTTGCGCTGTTGACCACGTTTCTCTGAAGGTCGAAGAAGGGAAATCGCTGGGAATTGCGGGGGAATCCGGCTGCGGAAAGTCGACGCTGGCGCTCAGCCTGATGGGTTATTATTTCCCTCCGCTACGTTATGTGAGTGGTGAGATCATCATTGACGGGCGAAATATCACCGGGATGAACCCTGATGACATCCGTAAGTCAATATTGGGGACGGAGATCTCTTACATCCCCCAATCGGCGATGAACGCGCTCAACCCCACCCAGAAGGTCATCAGCTTCATTGAGGATGTTGTTCAGGCGCATGATCCATACAAGACCAGGCAAGAGATTCATGATTTTGCCAGAGAAACCTTTGAGTGCCTGGGGCTTCCAGCGAGTGTACTGCAAAAATACCCCGTTGAGCTTTCGGGCGGCATGAAACAGCGCACGGTGATCGCGACGTCGGTGATCCTTTTTCCCAAAATACTGATTGCTGATGAGCCTTCCTCCGCACTCGATGTCACTTCGCAGAAGATGGTCATCAAGATGCTGAAGAACCTGATGGAAAATGGTTTCATCAAATCACTGATCTTCATCACGCATGAGCTTCCGCTGCTTTACAACGTGACGGATGATATTATGGTGATGTACGCAGGGCAGATCGTGGAGAAGGGCACCGCAAAACAAGCCGTGTTTGATCCACTCCATCCCTATTCCAAAGGTCTCATGGGCTCGATCATCGTGCCTGAACAAGGTCAGCGGGATGTCAAACTGACGGCCATCCCTGGGGTGCCGCCGAACCTGAAAAAACCGCCGGCTGGCTGTCGGTTTGCCGAACGCTGCAAATACGTTCGGCCAGATTGCAAGGTGATTCCTATCGCTCTTTACGAGGCGTATGGCGGCCGCGCGTACCGCTGTATCTTGTCGGAAAAGGAATTGAGGGATGCTCATCTGAGGGAGGCCAAAAAAGATGCCAGATGAGAAAAGTGTGTCTGAGTGGATCAGGACTTACCAAGGTGTTTGGGTTTGGCCGCCAGAAATGTGTTGCCGTTGATCATGTGGATTTCGATTTCTACGAGGGCGAACTAGTCTCGATCGTGGGCGAATCGGGCAGCGGAAAGACCACTTTAGCGAAGATGATTTTGGGATTGATCAGCGTCACTGAGGGTGAGGTTTACTTCCAGGGGAAGAAGCGCGATATCAGTACGCATAAGAAGAAAAAGGAATATTGGAAAAACATTCAGGCGATCTTTCAGGATCCGTACTCTTCATACAATATATTTCGAAAGATTGATACCGTGCTTTTAGATTGTATTCATATGCGTGGCGGTCGAAGGCTTCCGCGTGCGAAAAAAATAGAGATGATGCAAGAGGCGTGTAGCTTTGTCAACTTGAAGTTTGAGGAATTGACCAACAAGTATCCTTTTGAGCTTTCCGGCGGACAGATGCAGCGCTTAATGATTGCCCGTATCTTCCTGCTGAAGCCGAAGATCCTGCTGGCCGATGAGCCAACCTCGATGATTGATGCCTGCTCACGTGCGACCATTCTGGATGAGCTGATGCAACTGCGTGACGAAATCGGGATGACGATTGTTTTCATCACCCATGATATCGGCCTGGCGTACTATGTTTCTGACAGCGTATACATTATGGAGCGTGGGAAATTTGTCGAAAGTGGATCCGCCGATGAGGTGATTCTGCGTCCGAAAGAGGCCTACACCCAACGCCTGATCAGTGATGTACCGAAGATTTACGAAGAGTGGGATCTCTCAACTGTGTGACCCTATGACCGACATTAATCTATTACGTTTTACGCCTTACGTTTTACGCACGCCGTAAATGCGTAAAGCGTAAAACGTAATGGAGGGAATAAGGCATGTCAAAAGCCAAGATCATTGGCCCCGAATTGCCCAACATCCCCTGGGAAGAACGCCCTCCTGGGTGCAACGAAGTGGTCTGGCGCTACTCGAAGAACCCCATCATCCCGCGCGATCTGATCCCCTCGTCCAACAGCATCTTCAACTCGGCGGTGGTACCGTATCAGGGTGAGTTCCACGGCGTCTTTCGCTGCGACGATAAACGCCGCGCCATGCAACTGCACGCCGGGCGCAGCAAGGATGGGTTGAACTGGGAGATCAACAACGAACGCATCCATTTCCAGCCCGCCCAAGGCTTCGAACCGTTGGAGTGGGGCTACGGCTACGACCCACGCGTCTGCTGGATCGAGGATCGCTACTACGTCACCTGGTGCAACAGCTTCGCCGGCTGGCCGACCATCGGGGTAGCTTACACCTACGATTTCGAGACCTTCTATCAGATGGAGAACGCCTTCCTGCCCTTCAACCGCAACGGCGTCCTGTTCCCGCGCCGAATCAATGGGAATTTCGCCATGCTCAGCCGCCCCAGCGATCGGGGACACACGCCCTTTGGGGACATCTATTACTCCGAAAGCCCTGATATGACCTATTGGGGCAGGCACCGCCTGGTCATGCGACCCGCCTATGGCTGGCAGAGCACCAAGATTGGCGCCGGCCCCATCCCCATTGAAACCAGCGAGGGCTGGCTGATGCTCTACCACGGGGTGCTGACCTCCTGTAATGGCTTCGTCTACTCGATGGGCGCCGCGCTGCTGGATATCCACCAGCCCTGGAAGGTGCTCTACCGCACCGAGCCGTATCTGCTGCATCCCAGGGAAATCTACGAGCAGGTTGGCGACGTGCCCAACGTGGTCTTCCCCTGCGCTGCCCTGGCCGACGCCGCCAGCGGCCGGATGGCCATCTACTACGGCGGGGCTGACACGGTGACATGTCTGGCCTTTGCGAAAGCCGATGAGCTAATTGAGTTCATCAAAGAGAATTCTCTCTGAAGGATCAAGGCGAAGGTCTGGCGCCTCGATGTCGGGCATCTGGCGGAGGGCAGTAGTTTACGAACACACCCTTGCAATCCGAGTGCTGTCGGTCAACCGCAAGTTAGGCACAAAGGAGCACAAGCCGCATGACAATAGAAGAAGCCGCGGAATTGCTGGTAAGTGATCCCCGCCGCACCGACGCGCGGCTAGTTTCTCATATTGTCTCTCGACACTCCGCCGAGATAATGGTGGAGTATTGTGCATTCTTCAGGCCGGAATACTCGTCTGTGAGTGGGTCGACGTCCCGCGACACACACCTACCCACCTCGCCGGACTTTGACCTCGGCCTCTGGTCCGCAGAATGCGGTAGCTCTGCCGTCATCATGCAACCTTTGCGGAGACCCATCCTCCAGCACCAGCATATAGTCCGTGACTACGCCATCAAGTTGGGAGAACAACTGGCTGCGGACAAGCGGCTGTCCGAAAAGCTCGCATCACTGTACAATTGCAGCGCTGACGAGATAAAGTCAGTCTTTCGGTCTGAACCACGGTTATCGATTCGCACCGATCAGGTCACAGCCAAGTTTGCGGTTGGCGATCGGAGCCTTATCGAGGTGGCACTTGGGCATCACCCTTGGCATTACATCGGGCTTAGATACAACTTCTACTGGGCCGAACAACTGGGCCAGCTCAGCGAAGATATTAAGAGAAAAACGATCGGCCAAATATGGCATTAAGGTAAAAACAGCACGTTAATAATCAGAGACAGCCTCAGCCCAATCTGTGACCCGCTGCTGTAACACGGCGTCTCGATGATGACGCCAGCGA
>VGOC01000141.1 GCA_016865865.1 Chloroflexota bacterium | reverse complement strand
GGCTTCGGGTCGAGAGGTCATAAAGAGGTGCAGCGCGCAACCCACCACGCCAACCAGAAAAGCCAGAAAAGCAGATGCGCCGAATAAACCCGTTTCAGCCAAGATTCTCAAAAACATGTTCTTCGGTACAACAACCCTGTTGCGGCCCTCGCCAGGGGTAAATTTGTATAGCAGCTCAGGCGTTGGATACAAGGGACGATCCGAAAGTTTTTCTTCGAAATAAAAGGTGTAATTGCCCAGGCCAACGCCCAGCCAGGGGTGATCTTGATAGATTCGGTAAGCCGTTTCCCAGTAGGCAATGCGCTGGCTGACAGCAATATACTGAATATACGATCCCGCGGCGTTCGGGTCGGTCCAATACTTCCACAGGCGGGAAAAATAGCGATTGCGCGAACCCGCCGCGAACACAACGACTGCCAACGCCGCAATAAGGAAGCCAACCTGGAGGACGCGCCTGGCAACTGATCCCCATGATGTACTACGCTCAGAGGTTTTGCGCGGCCTGAAGAGAAAAGACAAAACCAACTGCAAGCCCCAAAGTACATAGCCGGTGCGCGAGTAGGTATAGATCAACACCGCGGAAGCCCAGGCCAAAAGCAGCATTTCGATTGTCAACCAGCGCCGGCGCCAGCGAAAAGCCGTGTAATTGGACATCACCGCCGCGAACAGCCAGGGCATCAGTAAGAAGGTAAGCTGCTCTGCGAACCAGTTTGGCTCGTAGGTCATTCCAGACACGCGAGTCTCGAACAGGCCACGCACGGAGACAAAGCCTTGCAGATACTCGACGGCATCGAAATATTCAGGTGTGTAGAAAAGGATGAATCCCGCCTGGAGCGACCCCCACAAAAGAGCCATGATAAATCCCCAGTACAGCCAGCGCAGAGAAAAGCGTAGTTCCTCTTCGGTGGTCGGGGCGACCGCAACGGTGATGTAGAAAGCAGCCCCTAACGCCAGGGTGGACAGCATACGGACAACACGCGAAGCCACCGTCACGCCGATATCAGGGTCAATGCCCTGGGTGAAGGCGAAGACAGTGCTGGCGAAAGCTGCTAGCACGAACGCCCCCAGCGGCAAGGCGGTTCGGGGAATCGGTTGGGTAAACAGGCGCGGTATCGTTACCAGAAAGAAAAGGACGATCAGAGGATAGAGCGCAAGCGGTCGCACTTCTGTACGACCCCCAACCCCGCCAGGGAAAATGGGAAAACTAGTCACCGGCAACGTGAACAGGAAGATCGCCCAAACGATCTTTTGGGTTTTCGCAAGCCAGGATGCAGGCACTAGGATTCTCCCCGCCTGGTGAAGCGAACCAGACCGAGCAATAACCAGATCACCACCGCCAGGAAACCACCTACCAGCATCAAGGATCCCGAAGGGCGGACATCTTCGACTCGGGGGGAGATTTCTTCGGACATCTCAAGCTCCATCCCTGCCGAGAGACCCAGGCTTTTTTCGGCTTCTTCGGCATACTGGGCGGCTAAGGTTTCGTGTTGCGTTTCCAGATATTCGATGAGCTCGGGCAAACCTTCGAGGTCGCTTTCTATCGAAACGAGAGCGCGCTCCACCCAGGGCAGGTATTCGGCGGGCAAAGCCTGAGGGGCAGGATAAGCCTCGATCAGGGCGCTCCAGCCCGGGCCCCAGTCCGCCGCGCGGGTGGTCTGAGAGATCAAACGCCAATGATCGTAGGCGCCCCATGGCTCGTCTGGCGGATGATCCTCCAGAGCCTGGCGGGCAGCTTCCAAATCTGGCTTCACCCAGGCAAGCGTCTGATATCGCGCCAGGGAGTCGGTCAATTCATCCGCCACGGTCACCAGGGAAGCATCAATAGCCACCAGTTGGCGGGCATGGAGGATGCCCTCGTTCATGCGTTCAGCGATCACCTCGCCCCAGTTTTCGACCGCCTGGACCGCTAGCTCGGGCCGCGAAGCTTCAGCAGCCAGGTGCCAGCGTCCGGCGTTCCGCCAGGAACCGCGCAACTGATAGAAAAGGTCCTCGACGGAGACATCCAGCCAATAGTCGTCACCCGCCCGCAATCGCTCCAGCGTGTCGGACAGGAACTCATCCGTCACCGCCAGGCCGTTGAGCTGCTCCATCTGCCAGTTCTTGTAATCATCGAGTTTCCGCAACTCGTCCTGGACTACCTGGACGATATATCGGTCGCGCGGGCCGCGGTAGGCATTGATCCCAACATACAAATCCAGGTCGGCGCGATACAAGGGGGGGAGTAACTTACTCGCCCCCCACCCCAACAAGGCGCCCACGACAAAGCAGGCCGCGATCATGTACCAGCGGTGTGTGAGAGAAAAAATGATGTCGCGAAAGCTCATTTTGTTCGTCATAGCGCGGCCTCTCGCCGCAACCGAAAAGATTCACCGCGAAGAAACGAAGCACGCGAAGGATTTCTTCGTGTCCGCGAAGACCTTCGCGCTCGCCTGCCGCCGTTCTTAGGAGGGCGCGTCTTCGCGGTTTCGAAAGGTTTGCGCGGATCAACGCGGAATCTTATGCCTTATTTCCGCGTTCATCCGTGCTCGTCCGCGTCCAAAAAAGAATAGAGCACAAGATGCAAATGATCGAGAGGATTTTACTCGATTCCAGCCGATTCCAGCAAACGCCAATACACCTGCAAAGTAGCCTGGTTGATCTGCGTATGCGTAAATCTCTCCAAAACGATCTGGCGTCCGGCGGCGCCCATGCTCATGCGCAGCGCGGGATCGAGGGCTAGCCGCTCGAGGGCCTGAGCCAGCGCCAGAGGATCGTTTGGCGGGATCAGGAAACCGTTTTTTTCATGATGAACCACGGAGCGGCAGCCAGGCATATCGGTAGCAACCACTGGGCGAGCGCAAGCCGCCGCTTCGAGAAGAGCTGTGGGAACCCCTTCCCCATACATGGTCGGTAGAGCAACGATATGGCATTGCTGATAGATGCGCTCCATATCCTGTTGCCAACCCCACCACTCTATGATCCCCTGGCGATGCCATGCTTCGAGCGCTTTCATCTTCAACGATCTCGGATTGCCTGGATCCGGTTCACCCACCAGCACCATGCGAACTGGCAGGCGTTTCTGGAGAAGCCGCGCCGCATCCACAAACACGCCGACGCCCTTTTCCCATAAGGTTCGCGCCGCCATGATGATGATCACGGTACTGTCATCCGGTTCTGGCGTTGGTGAAAAGCGTTCCGGGTCTGCTCCAACGCCTTCGATCAGGTGTACCCTCTCTGACGACACGAAACCGGATTCGATGAAGAAATTCTGATCGGCCTGATTCTCGAAGATCACCGCTGAAGATGCCTCCCGCAGAGCCAGGCAATAAAATGGCCGAATCAGCCTGCGGATCGTGCGGGACATTCCATCACCTCCAGAGAAGATATAGCCGCGCCCGGAAATCGAATTGACGATCCCAGGGATGCCCGCGTAAGACGCCGCCAACGAGCCATACAGCACGGATTTGATGGTGTGGTGGTGGACGATATCCGGGCGCTCACGGCGGTATAAGTGGGCAATATGGCACAGGGAAATCAACTCGATCCATGGCGCTACACTCCTGCGTCGAAGCATCCAGGGCGTCCAGGAAATACCGTCATCCAAAAACCGCTGTACGTATTTTCCGGCTGGGGAAACCAACGTCACATCGAAGCCCTGATCTATGAGATCGTGGATCAGGGCGTAACGAAAGTGATACAGGAACCAGTCGGTATTGGCGGTGAGGAGGATTTTGGGCATGTATTGGAGGTTGGAGGTTAGGTTTACGCCATGGTGGTGGTACAAAAGTAAGTGGTGATAGAATGGAGA
>VGOC01000140.1 GCA_016865865.1 Chloroflexota bacterium | reverse complement strand
TGGCATTAGCAAGAACCCCAAAGAAATAAAGCGCTAATGTCGAAGGGAATAACCAGAGAGGGATTCGACTGGCAGTCGCCCACATCGCCCCCCAATCCTGGCGTGTCAGCAGCCAGATGAACAGGCCGGAAGAGACGATCGTGCCGCCCCAACGCACCCAGCGCATGTCGAATGAGAAACGTTTCGATGATTTCACAGCATTATCATTCATCCCAGATACCCCAGGCTCCGTAGGCGATCCTCGATCTCGGCCAATTCTTCGCCAGCCAGATCGAACGTCAGCGAATCTTGGGGGATATCCGTCCGCCGGGAGACAAACTGAATTGTCCGTCTCTGAGTATCCGTGAAAGCCTGACTGAGCGGACGACCATCCAAATCTTCTGGCACAGGCAGGCCAGTGAGAGCAAGCATTGTCGGGAGAATATCGGCAACGCTCGCATCAGAAATCGTCGCTCCCTCCTGTATGCCTGGGCCAGACATCACGATGACGCCTTCAGGGCGGTGACCCCCTGAATCCTCGTATTCCGATTTTCCCAGGATGCCATCGCTTTCCAATCCCATTCTCACCGAAGATTGGTACAGATAATTCTGGATCGAGAAGATCACATCGGCGGCGTTTTCGAGATACGGCCCGCTGAAAACATCCGCCCGGTGACGAATGTCGGTAATCAATGGTTGACCGGTTTCTGGATGGGGCAACTTCTCGAGAGCTTCGATCAACCAAGCCACGACATGCTCGTATTCCTCGCCCGGTTCTACGATGCCACCCGGCTCGCGCCCTCTCAGGTTGACGTAAATCTGCCCAAAGGCGCCGCGGGCGTAGGCTTTTGTGTGGGCCCAATCAATATCATCGAAAGATATGAACGCGTTGAGCACTTGATTGCGCGCCGGTTTTGAGACCAGATTGGCAATCTTCCCCAACCCCAACTTGCTCACCATTCGATAAGCCCGCCCGATCAGGTCGGTTCGGGCAAGCCATAATTTCAGCCGCGTCGAAAGGTCGCCTCGCATGCGCAACATGCCGATCTCATACAGCCAGCGGTTGATATACATGATCCCATGCACTGGCCCGCCGCCATGATCGGAGAGCACGATGAAATTCGTTTCCTCGCCAAAACAGGCCATGAGATCCCCCAAATAACTGTCAACCGCCTGATAAACCTGGAGGATCGCATCGCTGAACCACGCATCAACCTCAGGGTCATACCCTGGAAAAGCCGTGTCGAGGTAACGCCAAAACTTATGTTGCACATGATCGGTCTGCATGAAGACCAGCAGATAGACATCACAAGGATGCCGCCGGATCAAATAATCCATCACCCGCCGCTGATAATCCCACAAATCCAACACGTTCTGCAAATAGGCTTCTTCACGGCCATATTGATACACCTCGGTCTCGGCATGCCAAAACGGGCCGACATTCTCTTCTAGTTCCTCCACCAGGCCCCGCGGGTAGGCGAATCCATTCGATGAGGCATCGGGGGCAGCCAGCCCCGAGAGCATGAAGCCATCTATCGGGACAGCGGGGTAGAGCATCGGCAGGTTGAACACCCCCATGCGCAGCCCCGCCTCGTCGAAATACTCCCATATCGGCTTAGCTTTGATCTGGCCGGTATGGACGTACTCGACATCGTAACTATCTGCCTTGCGGGCGAACCAGTCGAAAACGCCGTGCCTGGCTGGATTCTGCCCGGTGATGATCGTGCTCCAGGCCGCCGGGCTGACTGGCAAAGAGGTCGAGCGGATCGGCCCATAGCTACCTGATTCCATCATGCGCGCCAGGTTCGGCAATTTCCCTTCTGCGACCCAGGGGGATAGTAAATCCCAGGTAGCTGCATCCCAACCCAGAACGACAAGTCCCGGGGCGGCGTCCCGGTCTACCTTTGGGGTTGATCCTGTACCCATACTATGACCCTGCCTCCAAGGCATCCGCCGAACGGATCACATCCCACAGCTCTTTCTCATACAACAGCACAATCTGACGAACATCGAAGCGGCTGGCAAGCTGACGGCTTCTTCGGCGGAATTGGACCAACCGCTCGGAGGATGAAATCAGCCCGCGCAATTCGTCGACTCCCATCAGATCATCCCGGCCATCGAGCAAATACCCGTTCTGTTCAGGTTCTACCAAATCGAGAAATCCCCCCACCCGGCTGACGACGATCGCCAGTCCCATCGCCAGAGCCTGCACGCCGACGACAGGCAAGCCTTCGGCAAGCGATGGCATGAACAGAATGTCGCTCTTTCCAAACCAGCCAATGACATCATCGGGAGTCACCCAGCCTGTGAGCGTAAAACGATCCCTGAGGCTGTGGCGCCTGATCTCTGCTTCGACCGCGGGACGGAGCGCGCCATCACCGACCATGACACAATGCCAGGGCAAATCCTTCAACCGGGCAAGCGTGCGCACAACTTGAAGAGGGTTCTTCTGAGAGACAAAACGGCCTGCGAAGATGATCCGCGGGGGCTGCCCCGCCGCGATCTCGCCGGGATCGAGCATCTCTAAATCCACGCCGTTGGGGATCACCTGAGCGTCAATAAAATAACTCTTTAGCGCCAATTGACGGGTGAAGTCGCTCACGGCGCACACTTTGGCGGCGGATTTCCAAATCGGCGGGGTGAATGGGAAAACCCAACGGAACCAATGCTCGGTTTTTTCCGGCACTCCTCCTGGCACATCCCCCAGATGCGCGGTGAGCAGGTAGGGCACACCTGTGAAAAACGACAGCGTTTTCGCCAATGCTCCGCTGGGCACCGCAAAGTGGACATGCATCACATCCGGTTTCCATCGAGCAATCAGCCGCAACCCCGGCGCGAAACCCGAGAGCACATAGCCCAGCATGTCCAGGAAACCAGCCTTGAAAGGCGTGCGACGGCCAACAGGAACGCGTAAAATCTCCATTCCCTCCCGGTTTACATGGCGCGGCAAACCCTTGATGTGGGATGTCAAAATATAGACATCATGGCCGCGTTTCACAAGCCCCCGGCAGATATCTTCCGCGACCCGTCCCCCACCCCCGCCAACGGGAGGAAATTCATAGATCAGAACCAAAATGCGCATTCGAATACCTTGCACAACACGGTCTACACAGACACAATTCCACGCAACGCGAAGAACGCCCGGACATAAAGTGTCCAGGCTACAAAACAGCGCCGGATGAATCCGGTTGGCCCAGAAATCCCATTGATGAGATGCTGCTTTGTAGCCCGGCGATTGATCGCCGGGAGGCGCGGCTCACGAAAAAGATCGAAAACCTGTCCTCGGGCGACCCGAGGACGGGTCTTTGATCTAAATATCGTGAAGTTCCGAAAATCACCGCCAAGACACGAAGAGCGCGAAGTTATTAAAATCTTTTCTTTGCGTCCTTCGCTTCTTCGCGGTTCAAGGATTCTCACCACAAACCTGCTCACGCTATCGCTCTCGCACAAAGATGTGAATTGGCGAATTGCTCCGACACGGCACAAGAGGCGGGGTTGGCGAGACCTCATCGAAGGCGGCGCTTTCGGCAAAGCCGGTGGCAAAGCCGCCATAGAGGCGTTCTTCGATCAAGATCACATCGGCCTCGCCAATCCATCGGTCGGCCAACTCCTGACTCCACCATCCGTAACGCAGCAGATCATCCGGATCGCCGCCCAGGCGGAACGAATAGCCATCGTTGATTTGGGCGGGGTAGATTTCCACATCCGGGAGGTATAACAACGGCGCTGCCGAAAGGCCGCCCCACCAGTACACTTTCGACCCAGGGGGGACGTGCCCAGCCAGATGCGCCCCCCCAGCTTCATAGGAGGCAATCACATCCCAACCGCAATCCCGGTCGTCTGAGGAAAAGCCCAGCCCCAATGAAATGACTGTTCCCAATAATAAGAAGAGCGCAAAGATTCCCGCAATAGGAGAATAGAACTCCCGACGAGCAGGCCCTACAATTATG
>VGOC01000139.1 GCA_016865865.1 Chloroflexota bacterium | reverse complement strand
CGATCCGGCCGGGGTACTGCCCAAACAGGGCTTCCACAGAATCGAGGTCGTTGTAGATGGCAACCAGTGTATCCGCCGCCGTGGCAGAAGGGACACCGGGCGAATCGGGCAATCCGAGGGTGGCTACGCCCGAACCGGCCTGCACCAGGAGCATGTCGGCGTGGCCGTGATAACAGCCCTCGAACTTGATGATCTTGTCCCGTTTGGTGAAGGCGCGCGCCAGGCGCAGGGCGCTCATCGTGGCCTCGGTGCCGCTGTTGACGAAACGAATCATCTCGATGTTGGGCATGAATTGCATGACGGCTTCCGCCAGATCGAGTTCCAGCGGGCTGGGCGCGCCATAGGATGTCCCCCTGGCGGCGGCCTGCTGGATGGCTTTCACGACTATCGGGTGGGCGTGCCCGGCAATAAGCGGTCCCCACGAGAGAACGTAATCGATATAGCGGTTGCCGTCCACATCGTAGAGATACGGGCCTTCGCCCCGTTCGATGAAGAGCGGCTGCCCGCCTACGGCGCGGAAGGCGCGTACCGGAGAATCTACGCCGCCGGGCAGCAGGGTTTGGGCTTGCTGGAAGAGGGAAATGGATTTGGCAATATTCATGCGACTCCGATTTTTTACAAAATAGAGGTTGAAGAGTCACAAAGGTACTAACTTCGTAATCCTTCGTGACCTTTGTGGTTGAGGATTTTTTCCACAGCCAGTTCTCCTGAATGGATGCAATCCGGGATGCCGATGCCACGGTAACCGTTGCCCGCCAGCGCCAGACCAGGATGCCGCTCCAGGGCGGCTTCGATGCGCCGGAGCAGTTCGGGATGGCCGAGGTTGTACTGCGGCATGGCTTTTTCCCACAAAAACACGCGGGAAAGGATGGGTTTAGCAGTAATATCAAGAGTCTGCTGCAATTCCTCCCTGGCCAGAGCCAACAAGTCGGATTCGTTCCACGGGATGGTCTGGCCGGCGCGGCCGACAAAAACTCTGATAAGGGCGTGGCCATCCGGGGCACGGTGCGGGAATTTGGTCGAGGTCCACGTGCAGGCCAGGGCGCGGCGTCCCTCGCGGCGCGGGATGACGTAGCCATAACCGTCGAGCGGACGCGGCAGGTCGGACTGGCGGTAGGCAAGGGAGACGGTGGCAGTCGAGGCGTAGGGAATGGCCGAAAGATCGGCGCCCAGGCCGGGGTCGAGCGACGAAACGATTTTTGCTGCAGCAAAGGCCGGGGCAGCGATGATGACGGCGTCGGCGGTCAATGTTTCCCCCGTATCCAGTGTCAGGGAATAAAGTGACGAATGACGCATGATGAGTGAAACGGGAGCGTTGAGACGAAGGGTCACTCTCCGCGCCGAGAGAACCTGTACCAGGCTCTCGACGATCTCCGCCAGGCCGGTAGTGGGGGTGAGGAAAGCGGAGCGGGAGCCCGGCGCGGCAGGTATTTTCCGGCGCATTGCAAGCGCGCCGCGCGCCAGTGAGCCGTGACTTCTCTCGAGGTCGCGCAGGTATGAGAACGTGGAGGCGAGAGATAGTTGATCGCCATCTCCGGCGTAAATGCCGGACATAAGCGGCTCGATGAGATTCTCATAGGCCTCGCGTCCCAGGCGGCGGGAGATGAACGCGCCGAGCGATTCGTCGCCATCGGAGGCGCGCGGTGGGAGCAGGAAATCCAACCCCATGCGCACCTTGCCGGGCAAGGAGAGCAGCCGTGAGCGCAAGATGGAGGGGATGTCGGAGGGGATCATAAGTGCCAGCCCGTCGGGCAGGGGCTGGAGGCGGTTGCGGTGCAGCACGTAGGTGCTCTTCTGGCGCGGGTTCGTGCCGTGCAACCGCTCGCCGAGGCCGAGTTCCCTGCACAGCGCCGCGCCCCAGGGCTTGGTGGCCAGGAAGGTATCCGGTCCGCCCTCGATGACGAATCCGTCCACGCGCTCGGTGGCGATTTTTCCGCCCCAGTGCGAGCCAGATTCGAGGAGGGTGATCTCAGCCTGTATCGAATTTCGAGCTGCGTAGTAGGCAGCGGATAAGCCGGCGATGCCGCCGCCGATGACGATGATCCGGTTCACAGGATTAAGAGCCCTTTTTACCATCAGGGCCGCGCATCGGTTGATGGTTGTCCGCAAAGACCTGATACGTTTCCAGCAGCGACAACATGATCTGGTCGGTATAAGCGTGGAATTTGTGGAGCATATCCTGCCAGGCAGCGCCGGATGGAATTCTGGATTCCTGATACACGCTGATCATCGCTTCGAGAAGTATGTTGCGGAAGAATAGAAATGCTCGCACTGCCTCCACCTGGCTGAGATTGCAGCGGCGTCCGCGCAAGGCGTACTCATACCCCAGCGAGCAAGCCTCGTCGATAACATCCTGTCCATCGTGTGAGATGTAGCAGGCCAGGCCCTGCACCAAGATTCTCCCGCTTTGCCGGTACTGGAGGCGGGCTTCCTCACTGAGCTTCTGGTACCAGGGTTCATCTTCCAGGCGGCTTTCGCTGATATGAAAGCGCATCTGTCTCAGGGTATGCTGGACGATCTTCTCTGGCCCGGCCGAGTCTGGCTGGCGGGCAGTCAGCGCCCACAGTTCGATCTCGTCGCGGCGATAGCGGCGATGTTTTCCCTCGGTGCGGTGGACTGGGATGTGACCCTCGTCCGACCATCTGCGTACCGTACCCGGATGCACGCCGAGAATTTCGGCTGCTTGCGTCAGGGTGAGCCACTCGCTGGTTTTATCTTTCATTTGGTCTGAATTCATCTGGTACTTCCTGACAATGATTTGTTGAACATTCTACTTCTATCGGATAAGTAGGAAATGATAGCAGCAAAAGGCGCAGTAGTACAATCTGGCATTTCACAGGTGCGGCGGGCGCCATGTTTTGATGATCTTCGCGAACGGCGGCTGGATTTTCCCGGCCCGGGAGGGGAACCAACCCAAAGCGGCGCGGGCGGCCTGGTCTTTGAGTTCGGTGGAGCCCCAGACAAAGGTTGCGCCGGCCACACCGACGATGACGGAGAGCCAGTCGCTGGTCAAAAAGAGGGACGCGCAAATGATGAGGACACCCACTCCCATCATGTAAGGCCACCAAAGATGGCCGAGCCGCCGCTCGGTTTGAATGACAAGCGGGAATCCCAGCCCGATGATGAGCAGGGTGAGGAGGCCGGTGAGGAATCCGAATGTGTTCATGGTGTCCAGTCTTCAAGAGCGGTGCTCTTTGAGCAGGTCAACCGTTGTCGCCGCGGGATGTTGGGCCAGGATGCTCGCATGGCGCGGGTTGCGCGGGTTGGCCGGGGCATGTCCCTTGCGGACACGACGCTGCTGGCGGGCAAATTCGAGCGCATCCCAGAGCAAGGTGATGCCGAGGATGCCGAGAAAAGTGGAAAGTGGACGGTGGACAGTGAACAGCGAAAAGATCTCACAGGTTATGCCTAAACCCGAAAAAAACATGGCTGGCAGCCAGAGGGTGGGCGAGAGGAATTCAATCTTCCGCACTGCCACATGTCCCAGCCAGATGCCCAAAAAGGCGGAAAACGCGGCGATCACTCCAAGGGTGTTCATCGTTATCTGCCATCCATTCGAGGAGCGGGTTGTTGGACTTCCTGACTCAACTCATGCACCATCTCGACCACGGCCTTCACATTCTCGACCGGCGTGTTTTGCAGGATGCCATGTCCCAGGTTGAAGATGTGACCGGGGCGGTCCGCGGCGCGGCGCAGGATGTCTTTGACGCGTTGCTCGAGTTCGGGAAGCGGGGCAAAGAGGGCGGCCGGGTCGAGATTGCCCTGCACGGCGCGGTCGTGACCGATGGCCTGCCAACCCTCGTCGAGCGGGATACGCCAGTCGAGTCCGATGACCGAGCCGCCGGCCTCTTTCATCAGCGGCAGGAGGGTGGCGGTGTTCGTCCCAAAATGGATGACCGGCACGCCCATCGCTTCGGCGGCTTTCAGCACCCGCTGCGAATAGGGCAGGGCGAAGGTGACGTAATCCGCCGGGTTGAGCGCGCCG
>VGOC01000138.1 GCA_016865865.1 Chloroflexota bacterium | reverse complement strand
AGAATCTTGGAATACGGCACTAACCTGGTCGCTGGTGTTACGCCGGGGAAAGGCGGCGAGTGGGTGTTGGATGGCAAAGTCCCCATTTTCGACTCGGTCAAATTAGCCAGGGAAGCCACAGGCGCCAACGCCAGCGTGATCTTCGTGCCATCCCGTTTCGCCGCCGACGCCATCTTCGAGGCTGCTGACGCGGGCATCGAACTCATTGTCTGCATCGCCGAGGGCATCCCGGTGCTGGATATGATGCGCGTGCGCAACTACCTCGACCAAAAAGGCATCCGCCTGGTAGGGCCGAATTGCCCTGGTTTGCTGACCCCTGGTGAAGCCAAAGTCGGCATCATCCCCGGCGACATCGCCATCCCTGGAGAGGTTGGCGTGGTCTCCCGCTCTGGCACGCTGACCTATGAAGTGCTCTACGCTCTCAAAGAGAAAGGCATGGGCGTGAGCACCTGCGTGGGCATTGGCGGCGACCCCATCAACGGCACGGACTTCATTGACTGCCTGCTCTTGTTCGAAGAAGACCCCACAACCAGACAAATCGTACTCATCGGCGAAATCGGCGGCACAGATGAAGAACAGGCTGCTCAATTCATCGCCGATAACGTCACCAAGCCCGTCGTCGGGTTCGTCGCCGGGCAAACCGCCCCTCCCGGCAAACGCATGGGTCACGCTGGCGCCATCGTGGAAGGTGGAACCGGTCTGGCTGTGGACAAGATCAGAGCTTTAGAAAACGCCGGCGTTCGAGTTGCCAAACACCCCGAGGAGATTCCAGAACTCTTTCGATGATGGCGCGGCGCACATGGTCAACACAAAAAGCGCAGCATTCGGCTGCGCTTTTTGTGTTTCGACCATCTTCGATAAAATCACATCTGTTGAGTAATGTATTTGACGGCCTCGCCTACAGTCGTGATCTTCTGAGCATCCTCATCGGAGATTTCTTTGCCAAATGTCTCCTCGAATTCCATGATCAACTCGACTAGGTCGAGCGAGTCCGCTTCCAGATCCTCGCGAAAACGAGATTCAGGCGTGATTTCGTCTTCATTGACGTCTAACAAACCAGCAATGATCACGCGTACTTTTTCCAATACTTCATCGGACATGGGTAATCCTCCTCAGGAACAAATTAAGCCTATGATCGAATTTCTGCGCCTTTCCGGCGACGATTTGGGCAATTTTACAGCCCATTTCGCGCTCCTGTCAAGCTGAGTTGACAGGCCGGAATCAGGCTGGTAAGATAGCCTCACCTCTAAGGAACACGGATCGATGCCAAAAGTTACGCCAACAAGCGCCCGCAAGGCAGATCATATTCGGATCAATCTAGACGAAGATGTACGTTCCGGCCTGACAACGGGGCTGGAACGTTATCATTTCCTCCATCAGGCTTTGCCAGAGGTAGATTTAGAAAAAATCCACCTCGGAATGTCACTGTTTGGCCGATCGTTGAAAACGCCGATGCTGATCTCTTCGATGACCGGGGGAACCGAGCAGGCTGGCAAAATCAACCGCACCCTGGCCAGGGCAGCCCAAGAAACCGGCATTGCTATGGGTCTAGGTTCCCAGCGCGCCGCCATCGAACACCCCGAATTGGCCTCCTCCTTCGAAGTGAGAGAGCTGGCCCCGGATATCCTGCTCTTAGCGAATCTGGGGGCCATCCAGCTCAACTATGGCTATGGGGCGGAACACTGCCAGCGCGCCGTGGATATGGTCGAGGCAGATGCTTTGATCCTCCATTTGAACCCACTGCAGGAAGCCGTCCAGCCCGGAGGAGATACGAATTTTGCGGGTCTATTGAAAAAGATCGAAATGGTGTGCAAGACATTATCCGTCCCGGTGGTCGCTAAAGAAGTCGGCTGGGGCATCTCGGAGCAAACTGCTCGTCGGCTGGTGGATGCCGGGATAGCTGCCATTGACGTTGCCGGCGCAGGTGGCACTTCCTGGAGCCAGGTCGAGAGGCACCGCGCCCAAAACGAAGGCCAGGTTCGGCTGGCGGCTGCCTTCGTTGATTGGGGCATCCCCACGGCGGATTCCATCCTCCAGATTCGGAAAGCAGCCCCAGATACCCCCATCTTCGCATCGGGGGGGCTGCGCACTGGCCTGGACATCGCCAAATGCATCGCCCTGGGCGCATCCCTGGGGGGCATGGCCAGCCCTTTCCTCAAGGCCGCCTCGCGCTCATTGGATGATACGATCATGGCTATTCGAGAGGTCGCCCGCGAAATCCGGGTCACGATGTTCGCCGCGGGAGTTGGAAATCTCAGAGAACTGGGCAACACCTCCTTGATACGACTAGAGACAGCCGAATGACCCTACAACAACTCATTGACACTTATCTCCCCGCCATCGAAATCGAACTTCAGCAAGTGGTAAACCTTGCCAAAGACACCCACTATGCTGGCCTATACGAGATGATAGCCTATCACATGGGCTGGGAAGGGCAAGGCGCCGGCCCCAATGCGCGCGGCAAACGAATCCGCCCACTGCTGGCGCTGCTCTCGACTGCTTCCGCGGGGGGTGAGTGGGGCAACGCCCTGCCCGCGGCCGCGGCTGTCGAGCTGGTGCACAACTTCTCCCTGATCCACGACGACATCGAGGACAACAGCCCACTGCGGCGCGGTCGCCCCACGGTCTGGAAGCTGTGGGGGATTGCCCAGGCCATCAACACCGGGGATACCATGTTCACCCTGGCGCATCTGGCGGTCATGCGGCTGAAGGAGACGACGACCCCGGCTATCGCCCTGCGAGCAACTCATCTGCTCCAACAAGCCTGTTTGCATCTCACCCAGGGCCAATACCTCGATATCGCCTATGAAAACAAAACTGATATGGCGATCGAGGATTATTGGCCTATGGTGAGTGGAAAAACCGGCGCGCTACTGGCTGCCTGCACTGAACTGGGCGCCCTGGTGGCAGGCGCCGACGATCATACGCTCACCGCCTACAGGCGTTTCGGGCGCGACCTGGGGTTGGCCTTTCAGTCCCTCGACGATTACCTTGGCATTTGGGGTGACGCCGAGCAGACCGGCAAATCAGTCGCCAGCGATCTGGTGGAGAGGAAAAAATCGTTGCCGGTGCTGTATGGATTAGGACAGAAGGGCGCCTTTACCGAGCGATGGTTACAGGGGGGGATCACGGCGCAAGAAGTCCCTGAGGTAGCCTCCTTGCTCGAAGCCGAAGGCGGGCGCGCCTACACCCAAAAAGAGGCCCAACGTCTCACCCAACAGGCGCTGGCCGCGCTGGAGGCCGCCAATCCACGCGGAGAAGCGGGGCAAGCGCTGTCGGAGTTAGCGCATACTCTGTTGAAGCGCGAAGTGTAGATCGAATAAACTTAGGGATGATTTTACGTCCCTACCAGCCCCTTTGGCGCCAACTGCTCTCCCTGGCTGCTCACCACCCCGATGCCCAGTTTCTCCGCCGACTGCCGGGCGCTCGCGTCCACGCGCATCCCGTAGACATACACCAGATACGGCCCAACCACCCCCTCTCGGGCCAGACGCGCCCGGAAATCCTCCGAACGCATCCGATGCGCCCAGGCTTCCACTCCCCGCCATCCCAGGCGCACCTTGGCCTCGGCCAGCGCCCACACAGGCGCTCCATCGGCATCCTCTAACGGCAGAACGACATCTACGTCTCCGTCCATGCGCAGGTTGAACGGTTCACCTACCAACCGGTAGCCCTTGGCCTCCAGCACTACTCGCAGCACGCCTTCGGCCTCTTCCTCTTCCGTGGACCCAACCCGGTTGCTCAGGTTGCGCAATTCGGTTTCGGTGCGCGCCTGAGCGATAGCAAGCTTCTCCACGGCAGCTTCGACCCGCGACAGGCGGTCCTCGCTGCGCTTTTGCGCTTCGGCCAGCTCCTCGACGCGCTGCTCAGTGCGCACTTGCGCGGCAGCTAACTCTCGCTGCGCTTCGGCTAACTCCTCGACGCGCTGCTCAGTGCGCGCTTGCGCGGCAGCTAACTCTCGCTGCGCTTCGGCCAGTTCCCGCACCACTTGCGGCAGAGATAAAATCTCGTCCGTCAACACCAATTGACGCAGTTCCGCCCGCCATTCCGGGTGCTTGTAGGCCA
>VGOC01000137.1 GCA_016865865.1 Chloroflexota bacterium | reverse complement strand
CCTTTCGACCTGCCCTTTGCTTTCGCTCGAGACAGGCCGGGACGCTAAGAGAGGTATGGACGCCCCAACCGCCACCCGAAACCCGTTGTCGTGGTTGATGTTGATCGGGTGATCGTTGTTGCGGCATGCAGCACGGGCGTTTCCGGCCGGCCCCACAGCCGCGATGCAAAGCAGCTGCAAAGAGTACGTTGCATATTTTATGCCAGCGCGAAAAACGCTGGGGGGCGAAGCCCCCCAGACCCCCCATGACAGGATTCAGAAAACAGAAACTCAGGATTCAAAGGCGAGAGAGATAGGGGACGCCCCAACCGCCACCCGAAACCCGCCGCCGGGGTCGATGGCGATCGGGTGAGCGAGGTCGCGGCACGCAGCACGGGCGGACCGGCGGTCGAAGAAGTAAATACCGCCCCGCAACACATGGAAAATGCCCTGCTCAGGCCCCTGCGGGTCTTTTACGCCATCTGCCTGGTTCTTGTAGGCATCTTCGTCGAACCAATCGGCGCACCATTCCCAGGCGTTACCGGCCATATCGGCGCAGCCATAAGGACTATCGCCCTGCGGGGAATACTGGCCTACCGGGGTGGTGTCGCCGACGCCGCTCTCTTTTGTATTGCACTTTGCCGGGTCCCAGTCGTCGCCCCAGGGGTAAATACCCCCACCCCCGGCCCCTCCCTCGACATCGAGGGAGGGGGGCTTCATCCCCCCCGAAATCGGGGGGGAGAGAGGGGGGGTGCCCCGCGCCGCTTTTTCCCATTCGGCCTCGGTGGGCAGGCGGTAGGTTTTGCTGGTTTTGGCGCTCAGCCAGCGGCAATAGGCTGCGGCGTCGTCCCAGGTAACGTAGACCAGAGGGTGCTCGGCTTTGCCGTCGGGGTACTGGTCGCCGTCCCACTGCGGCGGCGGGCGGTGGTCGCTGTCCTGAATGAAAGCCTGGTACTGGCGGTTGGTGATGGGATATTTTCCGATCTGGTATTCGGAGAGTTCCACGGTGTGCTGGGGCACTTCCCATTGAACCCAATCTTTATCTACGCCCTCGGCGATGAGTTGCCGGGCCTGCTCTTCGCTGGTGCCCATCAGGAACGGGCCAGCGGGGATGGTCACCATCTGGGGTTCGTAGGCGGCGCGCGGCATTTCCACCGCCCGCTCGGGTTGGATTTCGGGGGCTTCCGCCCGGCGGGTGAGGGTGAAGTAGCCGCGCAGCTGGTCGAGGGTCAGGGAGGCGAAGTTGTATTCCGGTTTGCCCGGGTGTAGGGTTAATACTCGCCTCACGGAAGCGATGCCGCGCAGGCGCAGGTAGGGAGTCAGGATGGGGGAGAGTTCGGCGCGGGGAGTGATCTCTTTGGCGGTTTCGTCTTCCAGTGATTCACCCCTCGCCCCGGTTTGACCCTCACCCCCGGCCCCTTCGCGAAGCACACCCCTGGGGGTGCTCCCTTCCAGGGAGAGGGGAGATTCAGCCAGGAAGTAGGTTTCTAATTCCTTGAGATAGCGGTGGTTGTCGTCTTTGAGGAAATCGTACAGGGTCGGCAGGGTGTTCTGGATGGCGACGATCTTGGCCAGCAGCACGGGGTGGATATCGCCTTTTCGCCGGGCGGCCAGGCCGGTCAGCAGCAGGTGGGTGTTGACGGTGCGCTTGACCTGGCGGGGGTTGCCGCCCAACCCGGCTGCGAACACCCGGGGGCATTCTTCGTTTTCCCAGTTTTCCACCAGTCCGGTGATGAAGCCGGTCATCTCCTCGCGCTCGATGGGCGGCAGTTGAAAAGGAAGCTGGATGATCTTCTCCAGGTAGCGGGCGCCCTCGATCAACAGTTGCTGGCGGACGCTCTGCGCGCCTTCGGCGCGCTCCCCGTCTTCGCCGTCGTCCAGGCCTAATTGGCGGTACTTGATCTCCACGCCGCGGGCGATGACCTTGTCATCTAGACCTAACAGGAACACGCAGCCTGGCACATCCAGGAAGAGCTTGATCGCTTCCAGCACTTCGACGGCTTTCTCAGGCAGGCAGCGGTCCAGATCGTCTACGAAAACCACCAGGCGATGGCGTTTTTCGACGACATACGTGGCGACCAGATGGCAAAATTTTTCCTGGAATTCCTCCAGAAACTGCACCTGGCTGATCTGGATTTTCGACCGCTCCCGGCGGATAGATTCGATCAATTTCTCGGTCGCGGTGGTAGCGCCTTCTTTTTGAAGTTCCTCCACCATTTTAGTCAGTGATCCCACCACCGGCAAGAAAGACAACCCGATTTGCAGCGAGCCCTGAGCCACCCCGGCGGCCAATTTGCCCCAATCAACTGCCAGGCTGCCCATCTCCTCACGATCCACTGGCCGATAGAGGCTGGTACGCAGGTCTTCCAATTGGCGAATGGCGGCTTCATCTTCTTGATTAGTGGCTTTCTTGGGCAGGGCATCCTGGAGAGCATTCAACACCTGGAGGAGCAGCGCCCGCCACAAATCGGTTTCACGCTCGTACTTCCAGGCGTCGAACCAGGCCGTGCGGTAGTTCTTCGGCAGTCTTTTGCGCACCAGACCCATCAGAGTCGTTTTGCCCGAGCCCCAGGAGCCGAAGACGCCAATGGTCAATGGCGTGCGTGTATTGGGCGAGGAAACCACGTCCGCCAGGGTGTCAATGTAAGGCTGGAAATCCAGCGCGTCGCGTTGGGCGGGCAAATCGTCGAGGATATAGGCTTTGTCGGTCATGCTTCTCCTCTAGCCCGGACGAGCCCTTCGGCTTTACTCAGGACAGGCCGGATGCAAACCAGGGATTTCGAGCCGCGAAGATGCCAGGGGCGCGAAGCTTTTCTTAAGATTTTCTTTGCGCTCTTAGCGTCTCTGTTTTGGACATTGTATCACGAAGCCATGTTGAAGCGATTCGTCTTTTCGCTAAAGAAGATTTGGATGAATAACCCCACTCGAACATCCAGGCGCGCTTTGATTGCATCATCAGTTTGTTCAATCTCAACCCGCTGAACAAACCAGAAATGGTGTTCAACTTCAGCCAGTTCGATAACGACGTCATTCAACCGCATCGGGTTGTTCTCCGTATAACTCCGAGAGCTTGCGCTTCATCATACGGATACTACTAATGGCTTAATCCCACTCGATGGCATCGGATTCTACATCCCAGGTATAATCTTCCCGCTCGACGATATTCTGCTCTTCGAATTCATCGAAAGTCATTCCATATTTGAGTCCACTGCAAAAACCACATGTTGAGGATTTGGGGCGGCATATATGGGGGTGCGTGCTGCGCACGCACCCCCATATATGCCGCCCCGCCGCCTCGCTCGTGAGTTTTTTCAGTGAACTCATATTTTTTTGCAGCGTACGGTCAATCATAGTATGGCGTGAGAGGTTGCGTTTGTATTCCGCCAATAACAGCGCACGAACTTTGCCATCCGTATCGACTTCTACCCGACCAATATCGCCCGCGCCGGCGCGCCATCGCTGCCCTGGATTTTGAGCGGCAGGCAGTAGAGGGTGTATTCGCCCGGAGCGACAGCGGAGAGGTCAAGGCCTTCCACGGCGATGATCCCGGCCTCGAGCAAAATGCGGTGCGTGGGCGCGGCGGCGCGGTACGGGGCCACGGAGAGATAATCCACGCCAACGAGCCTGACGCCGCGCGCCGCCAGCCATTCGGCGGCCTCGGCATCCAGGGCGGCGAAATCTTCTCGAAATGCCTTCTCCCCCGCCGCCCACCAGTCGGAGTTGCGCGTTTTGAGTAGCAGGCGCATCGTGCCCGCGGGGATGTCGGCGGCTTCCAGGTCGGCGGCGGTGATGTCCGCTGCCACGTTCACCAGCGCTACTACCCGCGCCGGGCCGGTGAGAATCTCCAGGGGCAGGGATTCCACCGTCTCTGCCTCTCCACCCAGAAAGTGGTAAGGCGCGTCCACGTGGGTGCCGACATGCACGGTCGCAGAAAGATGCGTGACATTGGCGTCGGCGCCGTCTTCTATCTTGTTGATGCGCTGTAATTCGATTTTGGGATCGCCGGGCCAGGTGGGCAGGTTGTCGTGGATGGGCATGGGTACTCCAAGAAGGATGAAGGATGAAGTCAGTATCAGTACTTCACGAAAAAGGATCCAAGACCCGTCCGCGGGTCGCCCGGGGACGGGCTCCTGATCGCTCACGAAAAAGGATCCAAGACCCGTCCGCGGGTCGCCCGGGGACGGGCTCCTGATCGCTTTCGTGAACTACGGAGTATAGTTCATAGACCGGGAAAAGGCAACGACTCGGTTTCCTCTTGACTCTCCCCCTGGAGGAGGCTGTATACTGTAAGCGAAGATCTTCGAGGATAACCCTACGCGTGGAAGGCAGGAATGTTGAAGATAGGCGACTTTTCAAAACTCAGCCGGGTTTCGGTCAAGACACTGCGATACTACGACGGGATCGGCCTGCTGAAACCTCTCCAGGTAGACCGTTTCACCGCTTACCGCTACTACTCTTACGAGCAACTGCCCCGGCTCAACCGTATCCTGGCATTGAAGGATTTGGGGATGGC
>VGOC01000136.1 GCA_016865865.1 Chloroflexota bacterium | reverse complement strand
GGGTCAAGGTGAATATTGAGGGTGGTATGTTCTACCAATACAAGCTTAGTTGGCACAGAGAGAAACCAAAAGGCCAGCGAAGCCACTGTATTGACGTGAGTTTGGCTCGAAAGGAAAATATCCGGTTTCTCTTTCCTTAGGTAGCGAATTAGCGGAATAAGGCAATGCGATATCCGCTTTTTGCCTAAATTGACAATCTGCACCTGATGCGGTATTTCAGCCAAAAGCTCGAAAGTCGCGTCCGCCAAAACCAGTTGCGCTTCATGCCCGCGCCGTAAAAATCCTTTAGCGAGACTTGAGACAACCCGTTCAGCCCCCCCTGAGCGCAAAGACGGCGAAAAGAGAGCAATTTTCATTGGCGCGGATTCTGTCTCAAAAAGACAAATTCGTTATTCCCCATTTTGCCCTGCACAGTTTTGAGATGTTCCAACACAAAGCCCCGTTCACGATAAAACACAAAGATTTGTTCTGGGGTGGCGACTTCAAATGGATAACCACCTACCCAGTCGATAACATCTGTCCAGGAGTTCATACCACGCGACGAATGATAATTCCGATAGGTATAAAAAGGTCGCAAGGAGAGGAAATCTCGTATCGAAACACACAACCACAATCCCAAATAAGTAATCGCAGCAATCAACCATCGAATAGTCAATGGCGATTTGTTGTAAAATTTCTTAACACTAATCCAGAGTTCGGTTTGCCAACCCTGATCGTTATAGATGGCAATATACAACTTCCCGCTCGGCTTCACCAGCCTGGCTCCATTTTCTAGGGCTAGATTCATCTTGCCGGTATGATGTAAAACGCCCCAGGAATAGACCACATCCCAGTTGCCCAAAGATTCAATATACCGCTCATCCAGGATATCGCCTTGCTCGATCACCCAGCGCGCATCGTAGGGGAAGTATTTCTGCTTTAATGCCAGGGCGCAGGCGACGCTATCAAAATCGTAGTCAAAGGAATGCACCTGGTCAGCATTCAGCCGCATGGCAGCCAGCGAAAACAAGCCGCTCCCCGAACCGACATCAATGAACTTCTTCCCCGCGAGCGATGAACACCCCAAAGCATCAACGAGCGACTTTTCGGCTTCGCGAACCTGGTCCTCGGATAATTTCTCGATGAACTTCTTCCAGTTCTTCCCGAATTTAAATCGCGGCGACATATTCTCCATTTTTCATGCGAGGTATCTTCGACTGTTTTTTGGTAAAGGACTTGACTTCATGATAGTAAGCTTTACAGAGATAGCTGTGCAGCATAGATGGGGGCAAGTGCGGAGCGGGCGCCCCATCTATGCCGCACCGGATCCACCTCTCGTGGTTTTTTCATTAGACGCATATTTGTCATCATATGAGCTGTGCAACGTTCGAAAAAGGTCGAGATATTGCTGAACAGCATTCTCATGCGAAAACGCACTGGCGCGCCGACTCAACGCAGATGGTTCTTGCCTGCCATCCAGCGCGTCCAGGATCGCTTGCGCCATGCCAGCGGCATCGCCAACAGGCACTAAAGCGCCATAGCGCCCATTCTCGAGGATTTCCGCAGGCCCATATTTGCAATCCGTAGAGACAATGGGAGCGCCGCAAGCCAGCGCCTCTACGAGCACGTTGGAGAAACCTTCCCAGGCAGAAGAAAGCACAAATACCGCGCAGCGCGCCATATAGGCATAAGGATTGTCGACGAAGCCAGGCATCTGAACACTGCCCGCCAGACCTAATTCGTCAATCATATTTTCCAGTTCGGCGCGCTTTTCCCCATCTCCAAGGATGAGTAGATTGGTATCGCGCTCCCGGCGTACTCTAGCAAACGCCCGCAACAAGGTTGGATAATCCTTGGCTGCGCTTAGGCGACCCACCGCCAGCACGAACTGCGGAGCTTCCGGGAGCAACCAGGCATGGTCAACCGGTGTTTCGATTTTCTGCGCCAACTCTGCCAGAGGCGGCAAGGCAGGATTGTAAATCCGATGAACCCGTTCGGGAGAAATTTTCGTCACGCCGATAATATCATCGGCAACGCCTTGTGAAATACAAGCAACGGCATCTGCCTGGCGGTATAAAAGACGTGCTAATGGGGGTACGAAGCGATTTTTGATCCCCGGCTCCAATGCATAGTGTACCGACATGGTGGTGCGCTCACTAAGGACAACAGGTAGATTCACTCTTGCCAATCTGCGCGCCAACAAAGCCATCAGATTGGCGTGACTCTGAGCGGAGAGCAAAATATCCGGGTGCCTGGTCTGCAAAAAGCGGGCCAGCGGGAGCAGCGCCCCAAACACGCCCCTTTGGTTAAAATCCACGGTTTCGACTCCCTGGTCCAATTCGGCGCGCAAGGGGCCTTGCGAGTTCGCCAACAGCAGCGAGACGGATTTTCCCTCCTGGAGGAATTCGTTTGCCAAAACAACCATCATGCGTTCCGCACCCCCCATCTGCAACGATGGACTGAAAATAGCGATCGTTTCGATATCTGACATAAGCGCTGCTGCCACTATCACTTGGCTGTAAGAGACAGCATTCTATCTATGAAATAAATTGCCAGCCCAGCCGGAAGCGCGAAAAACCACAACAGGCGCGCCAGCGAATTCTGAAGCCCCAAAAATTGGGCCAGCAATCCTTGTCGATTATGCAACGAAAACCGAGTGTAGTGGACGGCTGACGAGTAAAAATACCATGGCGCGTATTGAAACCAACCTATCTCTTGATCGAGAGTGAACTGATGCCACAGCGAATGACTGGCTGCCAGGCGCAGTGGATTCGCTTTCATCAAGTTATTCGGTTCGTCACCTGTATAATAAATCCGCAAAGGCTCGTTTGCATACCGGATTTTGTAGGTTTGCCCAATTTGTGACCAGACCAGGCCCTCGGGGATAAAACGCACTCCCTTGACCTCCGGGAAGGGATACTGTTTCAAAATAGCTGTTCGATAAAACCCAATAAATTCCTGATTTCTTTTGTGGATGAAACGCATCTCCAGGATGCTGGCATCTATCACAGAACTGGGAAGCGGCTGACCGACGAGTTTGCCATGTTGGTCCATACACAGGGCCGCCGCGCCGCAAAAATCGTCTTTCTGCTCCTCGGGGATGGATTCCCACAGGGATAACAGCCTCTCCAGGGCAGCAGGGACAACGCTATCGTCCGAATCGAGGACCACAAAGAACTCGCCGCGCGCTTTTTCGAGAGCAAGGTTATGTGCAATGTGCTTACCGCTATTCTCCTGCCAGTAGTAGCGTATGGGGAAGCTTACTTCGCGGCTCCATTTTTCGACTACCTCACCCGTCCCATCAGTCGAGCCATCGTCGATAATCAGCCACTCGAAATCCTGGTATGTCTGACTGCTCAACCCGTCATACACCCGCTGGAGTTTATTGGCCCGATTATAGGTGGCCGTAAAAATGGTAAACACCGGGGTGACCATGGCCTTTGTCTATGTGTTTTTTATGAACTTCTCAGCGATCATGGCGCGAATTGCAGTTATACCCCCAGATGTCAACCCACCCCACAAAATCCTGAAAATAGTAATCCAATGAAAGACGAACAGAGTGATCTTTACAAGCCCCTGGTTGATTCTATAGCGCTGATAAATCAAGTTGCTCTCGCGGTTCATCGCTGGCGTATTCATCTGCGAGGCCTGCCCGGCGTGAAAGCGCACTTTCGATAACACCCGATCCAGGTAGCCAATTCTAATGGGCGCCTCGGTAATGCGAATAATCCAATCGAAATCCCCCACCAGTCGCAACGTGGTGTCGAAATAAAGATCATGCTGCAAAAGAACCGACTTCTTCATGTAGAGCGAACAATGAGAAATAAAAGTCTTGTAGCGGTGAAACCACAACGGCGCGTGCGTCACAACCTCCTGGGCGCGATGCAAAGAGCCGTCCTCGTTGATCCAGAGCATTTTCCCATAAACCCCATCATATTCTGGATGCGCCAAAAATTCATCCACAACCGCCTTCACAGCGCCAGGAGCCATCAAATCATCCGCGCTGATGAAGCAGATGATCTCACCCTTCGCAGCATCCAACCCCTCGTTCATGGTAGCATATTGGCCGCGGTTCTCGCGACTCCACCAGCGCAGATGCGGGTACTGCTTCAAAATAGCAATTGTAACGCCATCATCGTCCGAGCCATCGTCTATGACCAGATGCTCGATGTGCGGGTAATCCTGCGCAGCGACACTTTCGATCAACGCGGGGAGATATTTCGCTCCGTTGTAGACCGGTGTAATAATCGTGATCAGGGGCAGTTCGGCGCTCATCTATGAAGATACCCCGTGACAATTTTGACCACGCTGCGGCTGACATTGCGCGCCAGGTATTCAACAGGTGGCTCCCAATCCGAACCCTGGGACAAGACGGTCTGCACGCAATCCTGGATCAGTCCGGGGTCGGCGCCGCTGAGGATGTTGCTGCCGCACTCCAAAGTTTCCGGGCGTTCGGTCACATCCCGCAGGGTCACATTGGGCACCCCGAAGATGGCGCACTCCTCCTGGACGGTGCCGCTA
>VGOC01000135.1 GCA_016865865.1 Chloroflexota bacterium | reverse complement strand
CAACAAACTAGCTGAAGAGGTCGGCATCCTTCCAGAAGAATTGGAACTGTTCGGCAATTACAAGGCCAAAGTCCGTCTGGAGATACTCGATCGTGTCAAAGACGTTCCCAATGGCAAGTACATAGACGTGACTGCCATCACCCCCACCCCGCTGGGTGAGGGCAAAAGCACCACGATGGTCGGCCTGAGCGAAGCCCTGGGCGCCCACTTGGGCAAGAACGTCTTCACCTGCATCCGCCAGCCCTCCCAAGGGCCGACTTTCGGCATCAAGGGCGGCGCGGCGGGCGGCGGTTATAGCCAGGTCGTCCCCATGGAAGATTTCAACCTGCACCTGACCGGCGACATTCACGCCATCACTGCCGCCAACAACCTGCTGGCCGCGGCCATTGACACCCGCATGTTCCATGAATCCTCCCAAAGCGACGAGAAACTCTTCAACGCCCTCTGCCCGCCCGATAAAGATGGCAGCCGCAAGTTCTCCCCTTCGATGTTCAATCGCCTGAAAAAACTGGGCATCAACAAAACCAACCCCAACGATCTAACCCCCGAAGAGCGGAGCCGCTTCTCCCGGCTGGATATAGACCCCAGCACCGTCACGTGGCGAAGGGTAGTAGATACCAATGACCGCATGTTGCGCGAGATCGAGGTCGGCCTGGGACCCGAAGAGAAAGGCCGCTCCCGCCACACTGGCTTCGACATCACCGTTGCCAGCGAGATCATGGCGATTCTGGCCCTCACCACCGACCTGGCCGATATGCGCGAGCGCATGGGTAACATCGTCATCGGCACCAACAAGGCTGGAGAAGCCATCACCGCCGAAGATATCGGCTGCGCAGGAGCTATGACCGTCTTGATGAAAGACGCCATCATGCCCAACTTGATGCAGACGCTGGAAGGCACCCCAGCCTTCGTTCATGCTGGTCCCTTCGCCAATATCGCCCACGGCCAAAGCTCCATCATCGCCGACAAGATCGCCGTCAAGCTGGCCGATTACGTGGTCACCGAGTCTGGCTTTGGCGCTGATATCGGCATGGAAAAATTCTTCGATATCAAGTGCCGATATTCAGGCCTGATCCCCGATTGTGTGGTGTTGGTCGCCACAGTGAGGGCGCTCAAGATGCACGGCGGCGGTCCCACCGTGGTGGCCGGAAAACCCCTGGCTCCCGAGTACACCGAAGAAAATCTGGAATTGCTCGAAGCTGGCGTGGGCAACTTACAACATCACATCAAGAACGCCCTGCGCTTTGGCATCCCTGTGGTGGTGGCGGTCAACAGCTTCAAAGATGATACCCCAGCCGAGGTTGATTTGATCCGTAAGGCGGCTCTGGAGGCTGGCGCAGAAGATTCGGTGGTGTGCCGCCATTGGATGGAGGGCGGCAAGGGCGCCATTGATTTAGCGAAGGCTGTGGTCGCTGCCTGCGAGAAACCCAACAACTTCGAATTCCTCTACCCGCTCAAGGGTACCTCCATCAAAGACAAGATCGAGATTATCTGCAAGGAGATCTACGGCGCCGATGGGGTCGAATATTCCGAAGAAGCCGAGAAGAAGATCAAACTCTACACGCGTTTGGGCTTCGATGAACTGCCCCTCTGCATGGCCAAGACTCACCTGAGCCTGAGCCACGATCCTGCCTTGAAGGGCGTGCCGAAGGGATTTGTGGTTCCGATCCGCGACATCCGCGCCTCGGTGGGCGCCGGTTTCCTCTACCCGCTGCTGGGCACCATGCGCACCATGCCCGGCCTGCCGACCCGCCCGGTCTACTACGATGTGGACCTGGACCTCGATACAAGCCGCGTGGTTGGTCTCTTCTAACCGATAACTCTATACGAGACATAAGCTCGAAATCGGGTGGCTGCTGGGAGTGAAGCAGCCACCTTTGTATTTCTATCGGTAGATGTAGGTCAGGTCGCCTGGCATACCTTCTGCATTGCCATTACTTTTTTCGGTTATAATCAAAGCACTTTTGCCTCATCGTCATCACATAATTTCTTCCTTCGATCAGGAGATTCTATGACTTCTCCAGCCCTTGATTTAAGTGAACTCAAACCCATTCTCGAAAAACATGCCCCAGGTGGGCGCGCTCGATTATTACCAGCTTTATGGGAGGCCCAGGCCAAGTACGGCTATCTCTCCGAGCCGGTCGTGGCTGCGATCGGTCAAGCTTTACGAGTGCCCCTGGCAGATATTCACGGCGTAATCGAGTTCTACACCATGTTCTACAACCAACCCGTCGGGCATACCTTCGTGCGCGTCTGCGTCAGCCCGATGTGTACTCAATTGGGCGGTGAGATGATCCTCGACGCGGTCTGCGAACACCTTGGCGTGCAACCCGGAGAAACCACCTCCGATGGCAAGTACACTGTCGAAGCGGTGGAGTGTTTAGGACTATGCAACCACGCGCCTGCTGCTTTGGTGGGGGATGTTCCAGTCTCCCTCCGAGTTGATTCTGACCCCCGAAGTTGGATACCATCCCCAAAGGCGGTCCCGCCAGAGAGCATCTCCGGCGAGCCGCGCTGGCTGACTGCTCGTTGCGGCGCGATCAAACCAACCGATTTGGCCGCCTTTCGTAAACAGGGCGGCTATGCCGCGCTGCGCAAAGCCCTGGCGCAGACTCCCGCCGAAGTCATCGCTGAAATCGAGGCATCTGGGCTTTCGGGGCGCGGGGGAGCAGCCTTCCCCACCGGCCTGAAATGGAAGCTCACCGCCGGCGCCGCAGGTCAACCCAAATACATCGTCTGCAACGCCGACGAATCCGAGCCGGGTACCTTCAAAGATCGGGTTCTGATAGAGGGCGATCCCTTCTACCTCCTCGAAGGCATAACCATCGCCGGGTACGCAATCGGCGCTCATCAAGGCTATATCTACGTTCGCGGCGAATATCCGCGCCCTCAGCGCATTTTGCAGACTGCCATCGAGAAAGCCCGCGCTGGCGGAACCCTGGGCGCGAACATCCTCGGCAGCGGCTTCGATTTCGATGTCGAAATCCGCTCTGGAGCCGGGGCTTACATCTGCGGCGAGGAGACCGCTCTGTTCGAGTCCATCGAGGGCAAGCGCGGCTACCCGCGCCTCAAGCCGCCTTTTCCCGCCACCCATGGATTGTTCGGCAAGCCCACTGTAATCAACAACGTAGAGACCCTCTGCACCGCGGCCTGGATTATCGCCAATGGAGCCGACGCCTATCACTCGGTCGGCACCGAAAGATCGCCGGGCACCAAACTCTTCTGCCTCTCCGGGGATGTCGCCAACCCCGGGGTTTACGAGACCCCCTTTGGGATCACGCTGGGCGAATTGATCGAATTGGCCGGGGGGGCGCGGGGTGAAATCCAGGCTGTGCTGCTCGGCGGCGCAGCAGGTTCTTTCGCCGGGCCAGCTCAGTTGGATGTGCCGATGAGCTTCGAAGGCCTCTGGGAAGCCGGACTCTCCCTGGGGTCAGGCGTGGTTAACGTCATCAACACCGAGCGCGACCTGCGAATCTATTTGCACAGCCTGGCGCACTTCTTCGCCCATGAATCTTGCGGCAAATGCTTCCCCTGTCAGCTTGGCGCGCAAAGGCAATTAGAAGTCCTCGGAAAAGTCGCCAACGGCGGAGCCAGCAAAGCCGACCTGGCTGCCTTGGAAGATATCGGCTTCGCCATGACCTATGCCTCTTTTTGCGGTCTTGGGCAAACAGCCGCTACCGCGATCCTCTCGGCGTTTGACAGGTGGCCGGAGGTATTCGATGGCGATCGGTAAATTGGGAACTGGGAATTGGGCTCTCGAATTACCAACTTACCAATCTACCAATTCCCAATGAGCAACTCCGGTACTTTTTCAACGTCCTGGCACGAATACCGGGACGGCTGGACGAAACAAGCTGGCGAAGTGATCGAAGAGGCGCTGATTACGATCTATGTCAATGGCCTCGAAATAGCAACCATCATGGCTACCCCACGGGATCAAAATCTGCTGGCGCTGGGATTCTTGAAGAACGAGGGCTTGTTGGAAAGTCTGGATGAAGTCGAGATCCTTTACATCGGCGAGAACGGCTGTTGTGTGGATTTGTGGTTGAATCACAGCGTAGTAAAACCCCAACACCTGGTAATCACTTCCGGGTGCGGCGGCGGTGTGACCTTCGGTGATCCTTCTATGGGCATCGAACCCTTGCAGAGCGATGTGCAAATCAAGCCACAACTGCTCCGCCAGGCTTTTCGCCAATTGCAGCCGCCCAACAGTCTGTACGCCCGCTCGCGTGGCGTTCATGCCGCCGGCCTGCTGGACCCTGCGACTGAAAGGTTGTTGGCTATCGCCGAGGATGTTGGCCGCCATAACGCCATGGATAAACTAGCCGGCGCCTGTATGAAGCAGGGCGTCAAGCCCCGTGAGCGCGTGCTCCTGGTCACCGGCCGTATCTCCTCCGAGATGATGCACAAAGCCGCGCGGATGGGCTGCCCCATCGTCGCCTCGCGCACCTCGCCGACCTCCCTATCTGTGGAAATGGCCCGCGCCTGGAATATCACCCTGGTCGGGTACGTGCGCCAGGGAAGTATGCGGGTCTATAGCTGCCCGGAACGGGTTTTCGGAGCATCCACAAATAACATCGTTT
>VGOC01000134.1 GCA_016865865.1 Chloroflexota bacterium | reverse complement strand
GCCAGCGCGCTTCCTTTGATCCAACTCGATGGATGCCGCCATAAAGCCAATCCCGCGAAAGCAAAACCCGCAAATAACGCCCATACTTCTAGCCGAAACAGCAAAAAGAAGCCAATTGCCCCGCCAACCCAGAGAGGGTAGACCCCATTCCGTCTGGGGTTTTGAACCCACAGAACCACAAGCAGCAAGATCAGCGCGCCCCCCAACGCTGCGGGCAAATCGGCCATGAGCACCTTGGCATGGGAGACGGTGATCGTATCCGCAAGGACGATGGCGTTATACTCACGCAGCATGACGAATAACGCAGCGAGTATCCCCGAGATTCTTGTGTGCAGCCTGCTGGTCAGACAATAGACAATGACCGGAAATGTCGCCAGGAAAGCTACTTGCCAGGGAATAATATCCTCGTACCCTGGACCGCCAAGCAGATGGAAGAAAGCCAGTAACGCCGAATACATTGGCCGTGCGACGCTCGGCCCCCATTGTGGATGCCAAAACCCTGATCCAACCAGCAAACTCTGTCCAACCGCCTCATATAGATAAGCGTCCGAGTTAGGAGAGAAAGTATAGTTGGGAGATCGGGGAGCGTCCGCGAACCAGCTCGCCTTCAAAGGAGCCGACATCCAGACCGCAAAAGTCGCTACCCACACCAGCATCCCGAGGATGAGGTCCATTTTTACATGTGACGAGGAGATGGAAAAGAATTTCCTCCCCCTGAACACCTTCGATAACCCCCAGATACCCAACGAAATTACGCCGCCTAGAACGACTTGCGCCCCCAACAGGGGCGTGCCAGGATGGTGAAAAACACCCCGTTCAGGGGTTTCTTCAGCAAAGCCGTATCCTGTTTTCGCCAACCACGCCCAGATAAGGAGGAATAAACCGAAGATCGCAATAATTGCCAGGAAATCCCGCTGTCGAAACAGGTTCGAGCGACGAGTCTGGAAACGCCAACAAAAAAACAGGACCATCAACTGTCCACAGATCAACGCCAGCCAGACCAGCAATGGCTGTAATCGGACTAAATACGCCTGAACTACCGGTTCCTCGACCACCGTCGCGTAGATTGCCAACTGCGCGCCTGCAAGCGCCCCGGCGCTACATAGACTGATCACAATAACCGAAACGGCCTTTTTTTCTGCGTACACTTTCAATCGGTCGCGCAGCCCCTCGAACCAGGAACGTTTCCACCAGGATGAAAGGAATAATCCGAACGCTGACAAATCAACGACCGAGGCGCATCCCAATAAGAACAATCTCATCGGCGATAAGCCCAGTAATCGCGCGTTGCCTGCTTCCGATGGCGAATGAAGAATCCACCCAATAACGAACAGACCTTCGATTCCTGCCAGAAGAAAAAATAATCTCGAGATCATGTAATAACAGACGTGCTCCGCCCTTCCGACATTTTCTTAATCGTCAGACGGTAAAGAAGTTATTTTGCGCGCAACAACCCTCAGAGAAAAAAGTTAAATTGAGGATAAAATCATTGTAGACACGTTTCGCGCAAACATCATTGCTTCATCCATCCCCCTTCTCGTAATCAGCCGAATTGTACTACCCGGCCGAGTCATTGACAACCCTGGCAACTCGTGCAATAATAGTTCAGCGGTAACTACTCAGCCAAACGGGGAAGTTCCCGAAAAAAGGGTGTGCGAAGGGAGCGCAGCCCCCTTCGCACACCCTTTTTTCGAGCTAATCCGTTCGATGGCTGAGCAGTTACAATTCAGCCTTCTAGCCTGCCTTCTTTGCATCAGGTTAGAGGGCGCTTTTATAATGAGGATGATGAGTTTTTTCAGTGAACTCGATAGTAGCAGGACTTACGCAGTTCGATAAAAAATACCGGAAATTGGGGGTGTGCGGGGTGCTTCGCACCCCGCACACCCCCAATTTCCGGGCTTCTCTTATGCGACTGCGGAAGCCCTAAGTAGATAGGGAGCTTCTATGTGCGGACGATTTTCACTTACAGCTACACCCGACGAGATCGCTGAGGCGCTCCCATGGTTGATCATCCCGGAAGGCGCGCAATCACAGCCGCCGCGCTATAACATCGCTCCCAGCCAACCCATCGCGGTGGTACCCAATACCGGCGAGAACAGGCTCGATTATTTCTTGTGGGGTCTGATCCCCTTCTGGGCCAAAGACCCCCAAATCGCAGGGCGGCTGATCAACGCCCGGGGTGAAACGCTGGCCGAGAAAGCCTCTTTCAAGGCGCCCTATAAGTACCGGCGATGTCTGATCCTGGCAAGCGGATTCTACGAATGGCAGAAACAACCAGGGAGCAAGTCGAAGGCGCCCCACTATATTCGCCTGAAGTCCGGTCAGCCATTTGGTTTCGCCGGGCTGTGGGATCGCTGGAACGCCCCCGACGGCTCGGAGATCCTCTCTGCTGCTATCATCACCACCCAACCCAACCCCTTGGTCCGACCCATTCACGAGCGCATGCCGGTAATCCTGCCGCCGTCGGCTTATGAGACCTGGCTCGACCGCGGAGAAAAATCACCCGACGAATTGGATTCTCTGCTCATCCCTTACCCGGCAAAGGAGATGGAAGCCTACCCCGTCTCGACCTTCGTCAACAGTCCAGGCAACGACGGGTTGGAATGTATTCGACCTGTTTATGAATAAAGTACATGCACCCTGACCGTTTTCTGACCACCTCGCTGCGATCCTCTCCCCATGGAGAGCGCGTCACCCGCATTCTAGCTGCAGCGATCAACGCCGTGGATCCTGCCAACGCCGCAGCGAAATACCTCAAGCGGCATAACGAACAACTCGATGTTGGTGAGCAGCGATATGATTTGAACGCCTTTCGGCGTGTATTCCTGATCGGTTTCGGTAAGGCCAGCCTCTCGATGGCGCGGACCGCCATCCAGATTCTTGGAGATAAACTCACCCGAGGCATCCTGATAACCAAAGCCCATCAGAATCAATTGCCGCTTGATAATCATCAATTGGTAATAGTCAAAGCCGGACATCCCATCCCCGATGAGCGTGGGGTCGAAGGCGCAAAGCTCATCATCGAACTGCTGCAAAAAACCAAACCCAACGACCTGGTCATCTTCTTGATCTCGGGCGGCGGATCAGCGTTGCTAACCGCTCCCGTTCCCGAAGTCCCGCTCGCGGACCTTCAGACGCTCAATAAGTTGTTACTCTCTTGCGGGGCCGACATCAGCGAGGTCAACACCTTGAGGAAGCATCTTTCCCAGGTCAAGGGCGGGGGGCTGGCTCGCCTGGCTCATCCGGCCCAGGTGATTTCGCTGATCCTCTCGGATGTGATCGGCGACCCGTTGGATGTGATTGCCTCTGGCCCCACGGTTCCCGATCCGACCACGTATTCCGCTGCGTTGGGCATCATCGAAAAATACAAACTTACCAGGGATATGCCGTCCTCGATCCTGGCCCACTTATGGGCGGGCACCTCAGGCGAGATACCCGAAACGCCGAAAAAAGATGACCCTGTTTTCGAGCGCACGCAAAATATCATCGTCGGAAATAACCTCGAAGCAGCACAGGCCGCGCGAGAACAAGCCAGACAAGAAGGTTTCAATACGCTGCTGCTGACCACACGGTTGAAAGGCGAGGCTCGCCAAATCGGCCCTGCGCTGGCTGCAATTGCCCGCCAGATCGTAGAAACAGGCGATCCCATCCCACAGCCGGCTTGCATCATCGCCGGCGGAGAAACTACAGTCACCCTGAACTCCCCCTCTCCTCGTGAGATGAGGGAGTTTGGGGGTGAGGTCGGCCTTGGCGGACGAAACCAGGAACTGGCTCTCAGCGCGGTTGCGGATCTGGCTGGCTTGCAGGATGTCTTCCTGATCGCCATGGCTACGGATGGCGACGACGGCCTCACCGATGCCGCCGGGGCGGTCGTCAGTGGAGAGACTTCGAGCCAGGCGAACCTTCGGGGACTGAACCACGCCAAATTTCTGGCCCGCAACGATGCCTACCATTTCTTCGATCCACTAGGGGATCTGTTGAAGCCCGGTCTCACAATGACCAACGTCAACGACCTGGTCTTCATCTTTGCTTTCTAGCCTAAGGAGAATTATGTCCTCACATCTCCCACTTGCTCTCATCACACACACCCTGCCAGAAGATTGGCTGAGGAAATTAGAGGGACAGTGCCGAATCGTGATCGGCCCGTTCGACGCGGATCGCCTGGCCCCCGAGCTGGAGCAGCGCTTACCTGAGGTGGAGGGGATTCTGTCCCTATTGACGATTCCTGTCTCCGAGGAGGTGCTTGCCAGAGCCCCCCTCCTGCGCGTGGTCAGCAACATGGCGGTGGGCTACGACAACATCGCTGTAATGGCTTGCACCCGGCGTGGCATCCCGGTAGGCAACACCCCTGGCGTGCTCACCGAAGGCGCCGCCGACCTCACCATGGCCTTACTCCTGGCTGCTGCCCGAAAGCTTCCACAGGCCAGCCAGGACGCCCGCGAGGGCCGCTGGACAACCTGGTCTCCCACCGGCTGGCTGGGCGCAGACCTGAACGGGGCTACGTTAGGCATCATCGGCATGGGGAAGATCGGCGCCGCTGTCGCCCGTCGCGCAGCGGCCTTCGGCATGAGGATCATCTATAGCGACCCCAACCCGAACCCCGTCCTCGAAGCTGATCTACTGGCTATGCGCAAATCCTTTGAGGAGGTTTTGACAGAAAGTGATTTTCTGAGTCTTCACTGTCCACTGACCCACGAAACCAGAGGGCTGATCGACGCGCGGGTGTTGCGGAGCATGAAACCCACTGCCATCCTGATCAACGCCGCC
>VGOC01000133.1 GCA_016865865.1 Chloroflexota bacterium | reverse complement strand
TATCCGCATCGATCCCACCTACCAGATCCATTTCGATGATGACACGGTTCTGCATCTGACCTCGGATCTCAAAGCCATGCAGGATCAATTAGAGGGCATCGAAACCGGCAGCTTTGGTCAGTATATCCGCTACCTTGCTGAGGGGCACAATCATTACCACCTGGCCTTGCCCTCTGTCGTCCAGCGCCCCTTCGATCATTGGTACCGGTTCTTCACCCTCAAGAACCTGGTGCTAATGCTGCGACTAAAAGCCCTGACCAAACACTTCGAGCGCATCGGCAAATTCTTCCAGGACGAGCGTTTGAAGGTGGCCTTCACCTTCCAGAATATGTACATGGGAGTCAACCCATGCGAGGCCCCGGCCATTTTCTCCTTGATGCAGTACACCGAGCTAGCCGACGGCGTCTGGTTCCCACGCGGCGGCATGTACAGCGTCATCGAAGCCCTGATGAAGATCGCCCGCAAATGGGGTGTGCGCTTCATTTTCGAGTCCACCGTCGAGAAGATCAACGTGAATGGCCGCCAGGCCACGGGGGTCGCCTTCGAGGGGGGCCGCCAGCTTCAAGCCGATGTTGTCGTTGCCAACGCCGACCTGCCCTACGTCTATCGCGATCTCCTGCCCGATGACGGCAGCGCCGCCAGACTGGCTGGAAAGAAATTTGGCTGCTCGGCCCTGGTCTTCCTGTGGGGTCTCGACCGGCAATACCCGCAGTTAGCTCCCCACAATCTCTTCATCGCCAGGGATTACCGCGCCAGCTTCGACGCTCTGTTCGATGGCCGCACTGTGGCCGACGAACCCAGCTTCTATATCCACGCCCCCACCCGCATTGATCCGTCCATGGCGCCCCAGGGGCAGGACACCTTGATGATCGCCATCCCCATCGGTCATTTGGAAGAGGACGAAGAGGCCCAAAACTGGTCTGAAATCAAAAGGCAAGTCAAAGAATACGTTCTGAAGCGTTTAGAAAGGTTGGGCATTGATGATCTGGAAGAACACCTCGAATTCGAGATCAATTTGACGCCCGAATACTGGGAGAACCGATACAACCTGACCAAAGGATCGGCGCATGGCTTGAGCCATGACCTCTTGCAGATGGGCTATCTGCGCCCTCACAACCGCCACAGACGATACCGGAATCTGTACTTCGTGGGGGCCAGCACCCACCCGGGGACAGGCATGCCCACCGTGCTGGTCTCTGCCAGGTTAGTTACCGAGCGCATCCTTCGGGAAGGGACCAGGTGACTAGGAATCAGGAACAAGTGACTTGGGAACAAAGAGGTAACCGATGACAGCCAAACTCGCCCGCACGATTACCTGGAAGAGCAGCAAGCAAACCTATTACACCGCCCGCTTGCTGGTTGATCCGGGGATGAAAGATGATTGCTACCGCGCCTATAGCTATTTCCGATGGGTGGATGATGTCATTGACGAAGAATGCCCTACCCAGGCCGAACGGCTGGCCTTCATCCAACGTCAATCCGATCTGGTGGGTGGGCTGCGCCGGGGCGAGCGACATGGCGACCTGGCCCCCGAAGAACAGCTCATCGCCGACCTGGTCGAACACCAGCGCGAGAAAAACCGCAAACTGCACTCCTATGTGAGTAATTTCCTGGCCCTCCTGGCATTCGACGCCAGGCGCAAAGGCCGCCTGATCAGCAGGGATGAATTGGTCTGGTATTCGGAGCGATTGGGCGTGGCTGTCACCGACGCCATTCAGCATTTCATCGGTCATGGACATCTCTATCCCGAAGACGAGCGCCGTTACAAGGCCGCCATCGCCGCCCATATCGTGCATATGCTGCGGGACATGCTAGGGGATATTCAGGCAGGCTATATCAACATTCCCTGTGAGTATCTGGCCGATAAGGAGATCGATTCTCGGTGTATCGAGCCTTCGGCGTTACGCCCCTGGGTGCACGATCAGATCGAACTGGCGCGGAGATATTTCGCTAAGGGGAAGGAATATCTGAATACGCTCGACGTGCTGCGCTGCAAGCTCGCCGGCCATCTCTACTGCCTGCGTTTCGAAGGGGCTATGCAGGCTATAGAAGCAGACGATTATCTCCTGCGCGCTGCCTATCCTGGGCGGGGCATGTTGAAATCGTTGTCGAAGGTCATTTGGTTATTTGTTACGATTTCACTCCAACATCTGGGCCAACGAGTCCGACGGGTATTTCGGGAGCAACCGTCAGTCTCAGCCGCCCCAGAGACGGGCATGTTTCATTAAGAAAACTGACGAGGAGATTCTTTCCGCCGGCCAATTCGTGGACGATCCGGCCGCCATCCAGGGCAAGCGCGTCCTGGTCATCGAGGGCGGCCCGACCCTGACCCACGGCGAGATGGCCTACGGCGCGGGTTATGTGGCCGCCAGGCGCTTCGGCGCGGCCGAGATCGTGGGCCCGCGCCCATCGAGATGCGGCAGGGCGGCGCGCGCCCAGTTCCGCCACTGGCCGAGGGAGACGATGTCCGCGGCGAGGTCGTACGTCCACGCGAAGTGGTGGTAGAGGAGGTAGTAGATGGGGCGGAGGAGGGAGGCGAGGAGGCGGGTGAACAAATCTATAACTCTTCCAGCGACTTCCTGATTTCGGCCAGTTCCTTTTCACTGATGCCCCACAATTGGGCGGCAGCGAGGTCAATCTCGGCTTCGATGGCCACGAGGCGAGACCTCCGAGTTCTCCGAGAACTCGGAGGTCTGCGCGGCCAGGGCGTGCGCCTGCTGCGAAAGCGCCGTCAGCCGCTGGTGCAGTGCGTTGGATGGCTTGTATTTGGGGATGGCGATGAAGTCTAGCAGGTTGGCGCTGCCAAAACTCTTACCGCCTTTGACCGAATAGGATCTGGCAACGAAGTTGACCACCACAGAGTTCAGAACAGCGCACAAGTAATGGGCTTCGTACTTGTCATCAAGCGAAACAGAGATCACCGTGTTCTTGTGAATTAGCGTCTTCTTGCCGACTTTCCCATCGTCAGCTGGCTCAAGTACTGTCGCGTCAATCGAACTTCCCATCGTCCGCCAAATCACTTTGAAAGGAGCGAACGTCTCTCGACTGATGTTGTACATCGAATAAAAGGCATCCTTTTCGGCATCGAAGTATTTGACGAAACCGCTGCGTTTGCGCAGAATGGCATCGAATTGCTTGAGATAGGCGTAGGTGTGAGGCAGTTCGGTTTTGATTTCCACAGGTCAGTCTGCTAATTGCCGACAGATAGATTATATTGCGTTCCACCACTTCTTCCACAATTACTCGTTCGGCGATCAAATCATAGAAACGGCTGTCGCCGCGTTCATATTTTTGAAAGAATGCCCAGGCCACGTAATCGGTGGCCTGGAGTTCTTTGCGCGCCAGTGACTCCTCCTGCTGGATGAGAACGACCTCCTGGCGCAGGTCGGAGATCTGCTCGCGGATGGATTGCTCCAGGGCGTAACGCAGTTTCTTGGCAGTATAACGCTTGTCCAGCACGATTACCAGGCGCGGCCAACGGATGACGGCATGACGCACTGCCCGTCCCACCGCATCGCGATAGATGTCTTCCAATTCTGCTGGTGGGCGGGTGATGGTTTGTTTATTGACAATGACCGCTACAATGGCCACTGGCTGGGCAGCCAATTTTTGTACGAACCAGCACCTCGATCGTGCGCGGCTGTGCAGTGCTGACCAACGCGATGGCGAGGAAATGGCTGTCCGCGTTACAGGCAACCGTTCCCGATTCATCCACGAAGGCATAATGCAGGGGAGAATTTACCATAAGTTTTCCATCGTTTCCTGGCGTAACATAACACAAACCCGCCACATTTGAGCATACCCCAAAGGGGAGAGGCTTGGCGGGTATACTGTCTCCCCGCTAACTTCTGCACGTCCGTCTCGCTGTGCGTGGTGAAGACGGTGGTGATATTCGCGCCCGCGAGAATGTACTTCAAATCCTCCTGCAACTTGTGGTCCGTACTCCGTATAATCCTTCTCAGCCAGCCGCGCCACCATCCGCCGCGTGTTGGAGGAGTTGCGCCACGCTGGTGTGATCGAGTGTCTTGGGACTGGGCGCTCCGCCCGCTGGAAGCGGCCTTCCGTCATCCTGCACCGCCGACCGCCCCGCCACCCAGCCGGTGGAGAAGGCTGCCTGCAGGTTGTACCCGCCTGTGTCAGCGTCTACATCCAGGACTTCGCCGGCGAAGTAGAGCCCAACGACCAGGCGGGACTGCATGGTTTTGGGGTCAACCTGACGGGTATCCACGCCGCCAGCGGTGACGATGGCCTGTTTGAATGAGCGGTGCCCGATGACGTCCAGGCGGAAATCTTTCAGCCAGGCCCGCAGTCGTTTTCGCTCTTCGGCGGTGATCTGGTGGCCGGGTTTGTCGGCGGGGATGCCGGTCAGGGCGATGCATACCGGGATGAGGCTCTTCGGCAGCAGTTCCTTGAGGAGGGTCTGATATTGTCTGTTGCTGGATTCCCTGATGTCGCGCAACAGACGCTCGTCGAGTTTCGCCTCGTCCAGGGCGGGCTTGAGATCAATGGAAATCGCGATTTCTTTCCCGGCGCGCAACGCATCCACGACCTCGCGGCTGAGGGTCAGGATGATCGGGCCGGAGACGCCGAAATGGGTGAAGAGCATTTCGCCAAAGGCGCTGTCGGTCTTCACCCCGTCGGCCCATACCGTGACCGACACATTACGCAGGCTCAGCCCCTGGAGGTCTCTGGCGATGTTCCCGGCAGTGACCAACGGCACCAGCGCCGGTCGGATGGGCGTTATCGTGTGTCCAGCCTGTCTGGCAAATTCGTAGCCATCCCCCGTGGAGCCGGTG
>VGOC01000132.1 GCA_016865865.1 Chloroflexota bacterium | reverse complement strand
GCGATAAAAGACGGCTGTTCATCAAGAAAATCGGTGTTCATCTGTGTTTATCTGTGGTTTCTGGCGACTTTTAAAACAGTCTCTTAGCGCAGATTAGCGGACTCAACATTCTTGCACAAAAAACAAGGATTTCACTGTTAAGGTACTATCTTCGCGGTGAATCTCGGTTGCGGTTCGAGGCCGCGCTATGCTATAATATCCGATGTGATGGAAGAAAACATGATGACGACCGAGGACAAACCCGAGAGCGAGACCGCTCCCGACAAGGCGCGCCAGCAGCGAGGACCCTTGATTGGAGCCATCTTTGGCGGGTTGTTCCTGCTAGCGCTCCTTGCGGCGGGCATCGTCTTTTTGATGCAGCCCACAACCGATACAGCTCGTTTCCGGGATGTCTTCATCATCTTCATGGCGTTAGAATCCATCGTGATTGGGCTGGCGCTGGTTATCCTGATCGTTCAAATCGCCCGGTTGATCAACTTGCTGCAAAACGAAATCAAACCGATCATCGACTCGACGAATGAAACGGTGAGTACATTGCGAGGAACCACCCGCTTCTTGAGCGACAATCTGGTCGAGCCGGTCATCAAACTCAACGAGTATCTTGCCGGGTTAGGACATTTCGTCAGATTTATCAGACCGAAGAAAAAGTGAGTCCACTGAAAAAACACCGTGTTTTTTCAGTAGTGTCAAAAGTAATTCTTAGTAAGACAAAGGAGCGACAACTATGGGTAAAGATAACAATAGTGAATTTGGAGCCTTCCTCTCGGGCTTTGTGCTCGGAGGATTGGTGGGAGCGGTGGTAGCCCTGCTCCTGGCCCCCCAGTCTGGTGAGGAAACCCGCACCTATATACGCGAAAAGGGCATCGAGTTGAAGGATACAGCCGCAGAGAAAGCCGCAGAGGCGCGCAGCGAAGCGGAAGCGATCCTGGCAGATGCGCGTGCGAAGGCGGAGGCGAAGGTTGCAGAAGCCCGTCTGCAGGCCGAAAGGCTGGCCCAACAAGCCCAGGCCAAGGCTGATGAGCTGAAGAGACAAGGCCAGGTCGTTCTGGAAGAGCGAAAAACGAAGATCGAGGAAGCCATCGAAGCTGGAAAGAAGAAAATCGGCAAGAAGAATGCCCCCGCTGGCGAGGCCCCTGCCGAAACGTAACACTAAAGTACGCAAAACGAAAGCTGGATTTCGAGTTGAAATCCAGCTTTTTTTATTGAACGTCACAGAAATTCAGCACAAATCAATAACCAGCATCGAGTGATCTGCAAAGATTAAGGTAACTACTCAGCCAAACGGAGAAATTCCCGAAAAAAGGGTGTGCGCACGCAAAGCGGCTACGCCCCCTGCGCACACCCTTTTTTCGGGTAAATCCGTTCGATGGCTGAGCAGTTACAGATTAAGGTATATTGAAGGTGGCGTAATCAGACCATGGCCCGATATTGCCTTTACCATCCACGACGCGCACCTGCCAGCTATAAGAGGCACTGCAAGTAACGAAGTATTCCACGGAGGTCGAAGTCGTTGTTCCGCTATCAGTCACCCCAGAATATGTGACTCTCCATTCATAGTAACTAATGCCATTCGGGTGGCTGACCGGCTGCCATTCCAGGAAGACCGTGGAGGTGCATGGTAGTGATCCACTGGGGCCAATTGGTTTTGGGGCGGCCAGGGGCACCGGGCTGGGGGTAAACGTGGGAGTCGGCGTTGGGGTGGGTGGTGGCTGCACAACCGGCACCTGGCTGGTATCGCCGCTGACCGTCACGACGCCGTCCCAAATCCAGCAAGTTCCGCCGCCATCCACGCGCTCGATCACCCACCAAGTGGTTTCGGCATTGCGACCCGTGATGGGTGCAGATTGGTTATGATTCAAATAACTGATCACATCATAGACCTGCCCCGGCCCAAAACGACAATTAGAATTTTCATTGGCCGTTGCCATTGGAGGCCCTAAGGTGAGGCTAGGCGTTATCGAGGGCGTCAGCGTGGATGTCAGCGTAGGCGTGATCGTAGCATCTTCGGGGACAGCTGTCGTGGGTACGGTTTCGGGGGCGGTTTCGGCCGCGCCGACCTGGATTGTGACGATCCCCGATTCCAACACTGCGCCCGAGGCAGTTGTCATGCGGGTTTGAAGCGCATAAAGCCCTGCTTCGGTCGGCTGCCAGGGTTGCAGCATGGCGCCATTTTTCAGAACCGGGTCGGGGTTATCGTTGCGTATGACCTGCCCATTGACCAACAACTCCACACTCGCGGCGCCATCCGGGGCGCTGGCTAACGAGCGGACTTTCACCAAATCGCCAAGCTGATATTGGGCGCCGTCCGCAGGCTCATAGATGGAGATCGCCGCCGTGGATACAGATTCTCCTGACGGGGTATCCAGCGTGCAGCCCGTTAAAAGTAGCGCGATTGCCAGAATAAATATCCGACGCGAACGCTCTGCGTGCCTTCGGCAAACATAGATGGACACGGATTCCTTTATTTTTTCATCCGTGTAAATCCGCGTAAATCCGCGTCCGATTCTTCTAACCTGATCCAAGATAGCTCTCATTTCTTTCCTACCTTTGCCGTGGCTCTATCACGATATTCCAAGGCTCGTCACAACCCGGCATGACTGTACTCAACGGCGAGGCCCCATAGGTATGCCCTCCGGCATCGAAGGCAACCATGCGATAGATAGTATCGTAATGACAGATGCGGCGTACTTCCCCATTCATCAACTCAATCTCACTCATAAAAGGATTCGAATCGACAAAACGAGTATCGGCGATGTTCACCGGGAAGAGCTGCCTGTCCAAATTGCCGACTACCCGCTCCACAGCGATCGTTTCTGCCTGGGCGTAATACCCGCCTTCGATAGGCTGTTCGTAGGGCTGCCATTCGATAATCACACATCGCGCCGCGGCGCCCGGGCAGTTATTCGTCACCGTCATGCGGGCGATCTCCGGCGGCGGCGGCGGGGCAGGCGGCATGGTGGCGCTAAAACTTGGCCCGCTCTGCACTTCGACGTTATCCACAATCAACGCCAGGCGATAGACATACGTCTCGTGCCAGCGCAGATCCACAGAGGTGTCGTCATCTTCGAAGGCCATACCGTTGAGGCGGATGTCATCGGTGATGGGGATACGCTTTTTCGCCTGCCAGATGCCCCGGCAGGGTGGCCCTTCACAACGATCTGCCCCCTGCTGAATGCGCAGGATCTCCAACGCCGCCTGATCGCCATCCGGCCAGGCAAACCCTGGGGGAATGAACATTTGAATGCGCGTGCGGACAATCGAACTATCGAACCAGTAAGGAGTAAGATTCAATTCGATAGACCCCAGATCATCCTCGGGACAGCGCGGCGATTGGCCAGGAACCTGGGCGCGCAGCAGCCAGCCCGGAGAAACCAGGCCCAGATCGGCATCGGCGGCAATTGCGGAGAGCGAATAAATGTATTCTACCCCGCATTGGATCTGTGCGTCTATGACTTCGAACCCGCCTCCGGCAAGCAGTAAATCGGTGGGCACATTTTCACGGTAGATTTCTTCAGCCTGCCCGGAAACCGACTCGTAACGCAGCAGCAAGAAGGTCACGCCTTCGTCGGGCAAATCTTCAGGCCAATTCCCGCCGCCAGCGATTAACCAGCTAACCCGCATATCCTCCGGCCTGGCCTCTACGGAAAGATTCACAGCGCCAATCGAGCCGGGCGTGCAGGCGGGGGTAGTCGCTTCCGCCTGGGCTAACGCAAATACCTCCCCGGTAGCCAGGCCATTGTCTGTTTCCATCGCCGAGCCAACCCGCACCTGATAACGGTACGGCGTGCCGCAGGTGACATCCCAGTCCACCCAGGTAAAGGTTTCGCCCGCGGCGATGCGGGTACGCGTGTTATCATACCATTCACGCACGAAGAGGGTGATACCGCCATCGCCGGTATTGACCAGATACTTGCCAGCATACGGCAACACAAATTGGCCCTCCCCTTCGACTTTGATATCGCACATCACCGTCAGGGTGATCAGGTTTCCATCAGGGTGAGGTTCCACGCCCATGTTCGCACAATGACCTTCGGCTTGAGCCGAGTCTGCTTCGTCTTGTCTCTCTGCTATGTCTGGTCTTTCCCGGTCGCCGAACATGTTTCTTATGAATTCATCCACATCGAAACCAGGCACCCCAGGCAATTCGACCTCACCGAGATCAAACTGCTCCTGGGCAGCGCCCAGGTGTTCGCGCAGCCAATCTTCATCAATTTCATGATCGGCGGCGGCGGGCGGCTGGCCAGGTTCGCCCATCACTTCGACCATTTCGATCGCCGGCACTGAAGCCTGCCCGGAGGTATCGAAAGCCTGCAAAGCGAATACCCAGCGGCCTTCGGATATCGCGCCTGCCAGTTGCAATTCACAACCCTGCGCCCCGGCACATTCCTGGGTGAAATCCCTTTCCAGGCCGGAGTCGCTGCTCCAGTTCACTACCAAACGCTCCAAACCCAGGTCGTCAACCGCCGCACCGGAGAGCGAGACAGTCATCGCCATTTCGGGGTCCATGGGGTTGTTGACGACGTCCATCGCCAGATCGAAGTGGATGATGTCCGGCGGCGCATCCTGGGGCTGGGGAGGGATTTCCGGGAGGGCCTGATCGGGATCTGCGGGCTGCGCGCCGCCATCGAGGGGAGCTTGCGCGTCCGCATCCGCGTGGGGTGGCTGCCCACCTTCAACGGGAGCATCGTCTCCGGGGGGAACAGCTTCCCCAACCAGCGGTCTATCCGGATCATCCGATGAAATGATCTCGATCTCCGGCAAACTGGCTAAGGCCTGTACGCCGACGCGAACTACCGCTGCGTCACTGGCGCGCCCGTTGATGTCGTAAGCCACCACGCTGAGTTCATGCCAGCCGGTCTGGCTGCCGAACCACGGGAAAGCAGCCACCGCCGCCTGCTCGCCGGGCGCGTCGGGGATGTATTGCAGCGTTACCACACCATCCGCCAGAAAATCCACTCGCGCCAGACCGGCATCCGATTGCGCTACGGCAGCTACGA
>VGOC01000131.1 GCA_016865865.1 Chloroflexota bacterium | reverse complement strand
GTCAACGCCATCACGCGAATACTGAGCGGAGAGATGTTCAACGCCTTGGGCCTCCGCCCAGATGGATGGCTCTCCAGGCGCTTCTCTCCTCTGATTCGGAAGCCTATCCATCGCTTTGCAGAAATCGCCGCGGGGTTCGACCAGATCGTCGCCGACCAAAACTTCAGGGAGGCGTCGCGCTGGATTCTGCCGAACTTCGTCGAGAAGACAGAGGTTACTGGCGTCGAGTTGATCCCTGAGGAAGGGCCATTGATCATAGCAGCCAACCATCCGGGGGCCTATGACGCCCTCGTCATCGCCGCCCATCTTCCCCGTAGCGACCTCAAGATCATCGTCAATATCCCCCTGCCGTTCATCAATGAATTGCCGGCGACAAAACCCCATTTTCTCTATGCCCCCCTCGATCCATTCGCACGCCTGAAAGTCGTCCGTTCCGTCCTCCGGCATCTCGAAGGGGGTGGGGCGTTGTTGCTCTTCGCCAGCGGAGGCATAGACCCCGATCCCGCCTGCATGTCCGGCTCAGAGCAGGAAATCGAGAAATGGTCGGATAGCCTGGGATTATTCCTGCGGCGAGCGCCCCAAACGAAACTTCAGATCACCATGATCAGCGGTATCCTATTTCCCCGATACGTCCGCCATGCCTTCACCCTCTTCCGCAAAGCGCGCCGCGATAAACAGAGGATCTCCGAGTTCTTCCAGGTGATGCGGCAAATGCTCCCTCCGGGAGAGCTATTATCGTCCCCGCAACTCTCATTCTTCTCCCCATTTTCTGGCGTAGATTTGAAGGCGGCCATAGCTACAGCCAACCCAGGGACAGAGATCATCCGGCGGGCGCAGGAAGCGCTAATGATTCACAAACAAAGCAAGATTTCATCGATCTAAGAAATTCTTACCCCATGCGACCAGTGATATAAGCCTCAGTCAACTCATGGTCTGGATTAGTGAACAGTTTCTCTGTGGGACTGAACTCGATCAGCTCCCCCAACCAGAACAGGCCGGTGTAATCCGAAACGCGGGCAGCCTGCTGCATATTATGAGTCACGATCACGATGGTGTAGCGCTCTTTGAGTTCATGGATCAGTTCCTCGACTTTGCCAGTCGCGATGGGGTCCAGAGCCGAGCAAGGTTCATCCATCAAGATCACCTCTGCCTCGACAGCCAGAACGCGGGCGATGCACAAACGCTGCTGCTGCCCCAGGGAAAGCCCCAGCGCGTCATCATGCAATTGACCATTGACATCCTCCCAGACGGCAGCGCGTTTCAGGCTGCGCTCGACGGTCTCATCCAGCGCGGCCTTCTCGCGCGTCATCCCCAGAACGCGCGGGCCAAAGGCCACGTTATCATAGACCGATTGAGGAAATGGATTCGGTTTTTGGAAGACCATGCCCACCCGCTGGCGCAGGCTGGCCAGATCCACATCGGGAGCGTAGATATCTTCTCCGGCTAATAAAATCTGCCCCTCGACGCGCACCCTTGGGATCGTGTCATTCATGCGATTCAAACAACGCAAAAAGGTGGATTTTCCGCATCCCGAGGGGCCAATCAACGCCGTCACCTGTTGAGGCAAGATATCCATGCTGATCTGCTTCAAGGCTAGGCTGGGGCCATAATAGAAGTTCAACCCACGAATCTCGAACACAGGATGCGGCTGCGAGTTTGCCATGGGCATGATTATACACAATGGATGGGGCATTGCGTAGTGGGTGTCCGAGCCTGTTTTTTCATTGCGGATGGCGACGAGCGAGGAACCCAAGGCATCGATCGCCGTTCACCGTTGCGCCGGTCAGTTCCCGCGGCAATATCCCCCTCTATCTGCCGGTGGAAATCGAAGAGGCTGGCGTATAGAAGTAACTCGAAATAAAAAAGCCCAGAGCACACGCTCCAGGCCTCTATTGGATCGCTGACAGCGACCACGGACGGTCCCGACGGGCGGCAGAAAGCCTGTTACAACTCAATTGAACGATGATGCTCCCAAATGGAGCTACAGCGGCGAAGAGTTAGCCATCGGCCTCGTGCAGGCGCATTTAGGAAGTGGGCGACCTGCCACGCAATCGGCCTTCGAAGCCGAGGGCCTCGACCGCCCAGGCAGCGTGCGCACCGACCGCATCTTGAAGCTGATGCGAGATGCTCATCAAAAGCTGACCGCCATGAACTGGCAGCTAATCAATCACAGCAACTGATCGCTGCCTGCCTGGTTCAAGATGACATACCCAAATGCTCCAAAACAGGCTGATTGCACACTATTGGGTATGTGTGTTGGAAATAGGCAGGCAGGCAAGGAGTATCTCATGTCCGAAAGAAAGAAAGCCAGATAACGATGCGCAAGCATGAGAGCGATTGTTGGTGTATCGGGTGGCTCGAATGCAACTATGGCTACCATGACGCTTTCACCCTTGCCATTTTCCTGGGTGGGCCATCATTCATTAGCGAATTCAAACGCAAGGTGAGCGATTCTAGTTATGCGGTAAAGTCCTACCAGGCAACCTGGCGCAAACTCGAGAAATATATTCGTTCGTTGGGGTTCAGTACAAGCCACGAGGGTTAATTGGCCTTTTATTTCCTACCTCGCTGCCCGCGACCGGTTTTCTTTTTCGGTTTTTCGGTGGCTTTTTGTGCCGAGGGTTGGGTTTGCCCTTTCAGCCAGTCTACAGCCCCAGCGGTTTTGCGCCAGAAGTTCAGATGTGTGGATGAATAGCTGGCGGCCTCGCTCTCCCTTCCCAGGGAAACCATTTCAGGCAGGCGGTTGGGTATCCGCTTTGCACCCGTCAGATAGTCTGGCACGTAAGGATTTTGTTCCAGGGCTTCTTTCAAGACCTGGCGTGCGGCGGGCGAGTCGCCCCCCTTTTGGAATGCTCTCAGAGTCAGGGTGTAGCGCCACTCTGAAGACCATTCGCCGTCGTATTCATCCAGAAGAGCATCCGTCTCTTCTCGACGATTGAGTTCCATCAACAAATTCAGCAAGGAATATCGGATGCCCTGGTTATCATTGGGGTTCAGGCGCAGCATTTCCCGGTAGTGGGTCAGGGCTTCTTCTTTTTTCCCCATATCCCAGAGCGAATTCGCTAAACCAGCTCTGGCGCGCATGTAGGGACGGGTCTCCAGTATCCCCCAGAAGTAACCCACATTCTCGTCGAAAAACTCTTTCCCCAGGGCATTCTCGCCGGCTTTGACGCCTTTCTGATAGTATTCCAGGGCATGGCCCAAGGTGTCGGCTTCTTCTTCGGCCAGCAGCACATAAGCATCGGCGCAGTTGGGGGAGACGGCGATGGCCTGATGCGCCAGGTTGATGCGTTTGGCCGGGTTCTGTTCATCCCAGGCAGCGTACATGATCTCTTGCGCCTGCTGCTCTTTGGGGTCGTCGAATCCACTTCCGAATATCGACAGGGAGCCTTCCATGGCGCGGCGGTCGAAGCCTCTCGGTAGATCGAAATCGTCATCTTCATCGGCATCGAATCCAGCCCAATCCAGCATCTCAGCGCGCCGGTCTTCTTTGGGAAGTTCCCCGGCCGGGTATGCGATGGCTACTTTTTTCACCCCTGCATGTGTCGGCATGGGGAACTCTGCTCTGGCGGGGTGATAGTCTCCCTGATCACCCACTGCGAGATGCGCAGGCACAAATTCGGGGATGGCGCGCATGGCGGCCTCGTACCAGAGCAAATCGGCGCGTTCCGGTCTGCTAACCTCGCCTTCTCGAGTGTAAACAGCTGGGATTGGATAGCCTTCTTCATCGACCACTTCCCATCCATGTTCTGCAATGGCCTCCAGATCATCGAAAGGCACCTGGGTGACATCGCCGAAGAAGAGCGAATGCGCACCTTGTTCGGGCAACAATTCGAGGGGATTATCGGCAAGACCAAACTGCAGCATCAAGTCATCCCATTGCTTGTACATCGCCAGGCCATACTCGACGCCACCGTTGCCCATCACGACAACATAGCGGGGTTCAGTTTCTGGCTCCACCTGGATGGCCAGCGGCTGCATATTGGTCAGATGCACCCAGGGGGCAGCGTGGTAGTATTGGGCGGCGGCATCGAAAAGCGCTTCGACCAGTGCGGGTGTAACACCTTCCTGGGAAAGCAGTCCGGGGATAGCGACCGGCCCGGCTTTCAAATGTACCTCCATCTCGGAGAAGATTTCATCCGCGATCTCTTCTGCTGGTTGGAACACAGCTAAGACGCCGATGTCTTCCAGCGCCGAGGCCACAGCCTTGAACAAGTTTTCATCCTCGAAGTGTATCTCCCGAGGGCGGTGAGGCCTCGACGAACTTCCTGGAGGCTGGTTTCTTATCGCCTCGAAGAGTGTTTCGAGAACCTGATCTGGAGTTGGTCGAGATGGAAAGGTGTCCAACCTCTGGATCAGGCCCTGATCGAAGTTTACGACCAAGGCACCATAGGGGCGATATGGCTCTTCATCTGGGGGTGTGATCCAGATGCGAAGTTCACGGGCTGCCAGATACCAGGTATCCTGGCGCTGAGGGAGTGTCGAGGGGGATTTAGGTGTTCTAGTCATTTCGAATTAATTTTCCATCATCGAGGTCTGCATTGCCTGACTCATGGACATATCGTTTGATCAAGGCGCTGGTATCAAGGTAGGTGATCGACATCGCGATCCTCGCTAATCAAGTTGGAGATCAAATGGGGGCTTCGGTTGATGGCTACTGGTTTCCTGACAGGGAGTTGGCAAACATTCCAGGATATGATCCCAGCCGCCACTAGCATCTGCATGCGATCTTCCAGCGGTTCTCCTTCGGGCACAATACGACCAATGGGTTTGCCCCGCCTGGTAATGGTAATTGTTTTCCCCCTTTCGACCTGGCGAAGTAACTCGCTCAGGTTGGCTTTCAGTTCACGGATACTCATTTGGGTCATTTTACACCTCGCAGATAAGCGGTCATATTATACTCTAAGTGGACACAATAGGCACTTACTGCTTCAACATCGAAAAAATTTTTTCGATCTTTGTGCCGCCTTGAGGAGCACATTTCGTACTGGCTGCCCCGCAGGGGCCACATCTTCTGGGCGCAGTCCCAGACGATGCGTAGTACCTTACAAGCGAAATCCTTGTTTGTTGTGCAAGAATGTTGAGTCCGCTAATCTGCGCTAAGAGGTAACTGCCTACCCTGCG
>VGOC01000130.1 GCA_016865865.1 Chloroflexota bacterium | reverse complement strand
GCCCTGATCCCAGGGATCGTCGCTGGGGAAACCGCCACCCTGCCTGTCGCAGGCGAGGCCCCCGCTGAAGCCGCTGTGGAAGAGCTTACTCTGGCCATCGAGCACTTCAGCATCATCGAAGGCACCACCTGGTCTGGCGCTCACCACCGCGCTGGCAATCGTATTGATGAAAAATACGACAATGTAACCTACATCTACAGAGAAGAAGTGGGCCCGGACCTCTCCAATCCCTTCGCCGAAGAGCTGATTGTTGAGGGCGCCGATATCGTCGTCGGCAACGCCGAATTCATGGGCATGCCCTTGAAGGATATCGCTGGTCAATATCCGGATGTGACCTTCGTTTCCATCATTGCCAGCGATGTATCCACGTTGGATAACTTCATCCGCATCTTCCCCCGCCAGTATCAGGCCCTGTATCTGGAAGGGCTGGTAGCTGGCGCGTTGACCGAAACCGGCAACATCGGCATCGTCTCGGCTTACCCGAACATTCAGGTGATCCGGCGAACGGCTGGCTTCTACCTGGGTGTGATGGATGCTGCGGAGCTGCTTGGTAAAGATATCACCGTCTATGTCAAGTACGCTGGCGACTGGTATCTACCTCAGGAAGAGCGCGATATCGCTGCTACGTTGGTGGATCAGTACGACGTTGATGTCATCACGCATCAGACCGACTCCGGCTCGCCGCTGGATGTCGCCATCGAAAAGGGCATCTGGTTCGTCGGTAAGGATATGGACATCGTCGGTGAATATGGTTGGGGTAGCACCGATACCGTGGCCATCTCCTTCGACACCCGCTGGGAAGTCCTCTACGACAAGATCATCCAGGCCCTCCTGGCTGGCGAGGCCCCCGAGCCAATCCTCTACCTGGGTATGGAATCCTCGATGACCCTGGCGGATGGCACCGAAGAGCTGACTGTTGACATCATGAACGATGGCAAGGTCGGCGTCGAGGCGATCAGCCCTGCTGCCCTGGTTGTGCTCCCCCAGGAGATCGTTGACCTGGTGGGCCAGCGCCGTGACCAGATGATCGCTGGCGAATGGGATCCCTTCACAGAACATGCCTTTGTCAGCAATGGCACTGGTCTGGAGCTGGAAGGCACCCCCATCCCGGCTGCTGGTACTGAGGTCAAGGCGGCTGGCGTAGCGCCAACGGTCGAGTGGCTGCTCTCACAGTTCAACTTCGACCTGCAAGGCCTGGTCATTCTGGAGTAAGCTGGTTTATCCTTGTATAGAACAGCCAGCTTGCGTTGAATCGTAAACTTGAGGCCCCATCTGCTGGGGAAACCCGGGTGGAGGGGGCCTCATTTATTTCAAACAAGAGACAGGTAAAATATATGCTCCTGGAAAGCTTAAAGCGCGGCGACACAGTACTTGAAGCAAGGGGTATCACCAAGAGATTCCCTGGCGTCCTCGCCAACGATCGGATTGACTTCGAGATCAAAGCAGGCGAGGTCCACGCCATCCTCGGAGAGAATGGAGCAGGGAAAACCACATTGATGAATATCCTGTTCGGGCTGTACCAGCCCGATGAAGGCGAGATCTACCTGTATGGTAAAAAAGTCAATTTCAGATCACCGCTGGACGCGATTGACATGGGCATTGGGATGGTTCATCAAAACCGAAAACTCATTCCCGCGCATACGGTGATCGAAAATATCATCCTCGGACATCCAAGAGCGGGGAATATCCTGAACTTGAAGCGGACAGGAAAAGAGATTACAGAACTCTGCGACAGATATGGTTTCAAAATAGACCTCAAGGCAAAAGTATGGCAGCTTTCTGAAGGAGAAAAGCAGATCGTCGAGATCCTCAAAGCCCTATATCGCGGAGCAAAAATCCTCATCCTGGATGAGCCGACTTCAGCACTCGCCCCCCCCGAAACCAAGCGACTCCTCGAGTCGATCCGAATCATGACCCGAGATGAACTCGCCATCGTCCCCTTCATCACCCATAAGCTGCCTATCGTATTAGAGGTCAGCGAGAGGGTAACGGTTCTCAGGCGCGGCAAAGTGTCCGCTCGTTTGGAGACGACAGGCGCAACGGAGAAGAGCCTGGCCAGGGAGATGGTAGGCAGAGATGTCATTTTCAGGATGGAACGGGTTGAGGTCGAAAAGGGGAAACCCATTCTTCAAGTCGAAAACCTGTCCGCCCTCAACGACAAGAATGTCCTGGCTTTGAAGGATGTCTCGTTTTCTGTGCAAGAAGGCGAGATCTTCGGCATTGCCGGCGTCTCCGGGAATGGGCAACAGGTATTGGCCGAGGTTCTCGCTGGACTTCGAAAGGCGCAGGGAGGCAAAGTGCTGTTGGATGACGCCAATATCACCCATTCCCCGAGCCTGGAGCGATGGTCGAAAGGCATCGGGTATATCCCCTCGGAACGCGTCGATGTGGGTTCGATAGGCGATTTTTCTCTCGTTGACAATATCGCCATGAATTACTACTTCGATGTAGATTTTACCAAAGGTGGGATTGTAAATTACAAGGGATTGAGAAAACTGACCGAAGAAATGATCTCCGAGTACGATGTGGCTGCTCCGAGTCCAGATACTATGGCGAAAAGTTTATCTGGAGGCAACCTCCAGAAACTGATCCTTGCACGGGTGCTTTCACGCAAACCGCGGCTGTTGATTGCGAATCTGCCAACCCAAGGATTGGATGTCGGCGCGACAGAATTCGTCCAGAACAAGCTCATGGAGGCAAAGAAGGAAAAAGCTGGCATCCTGCTCATCTCCGAGGACCTCGATGAGGTCCTATCATTGAGCGATCGAGTAGCCCCGATGTACGAGGGTGAATTTATGGGCATCATCCCTGGCGGGGAGGCAAGGCGAGAGATCGTAGGCTCGATGATGGCAGGCTTGAAACCAAAGGTGGAAGAGATATGAAACTTGGCAGCTTCGAAGTGAAACTCGAAAAAAGGGTGTCGTTACCTGGTTGGGAGGCAACGTTGATTTCGCTGTTAGCGATCCTCGTTGCCCTGGTAGTGTTCAGCTATATTTTCGTTCGCGCCGGAGTCAATCCGTTGACCGGATACAAGGAGATCTTTTCCTATGCTTTCATGAGTTCATTCGGTCTACCTCTCACGATCAACAGGTTCATCTTCCTTTTACTGTGCACCTACGCCTTCATCATCCCAATTAGAGCCGGGCTATGGAACATCGGCATGGCAGGACAGCTCTATGCTGGAGCGCTATCCGCTTTTGCCGTAGCGTTTGCCTTTGGCGCAAAGACATCTCAAAATGCGGTCCTTCCGCCAGGGCTTGTCATCCCCTTGATGATCGCAGCAGCGATTTTGGGCGGCGCAGTGGTTGGGGCCATTGCGGGCTTCTTGAAAGGCAGATTCAACACCAACGAGATCGTGGTGACCATGATGCTCAACTTCATCACCTACTGGATTGTCGCCCGGCTGATCAAAGAGGGCGGTCTCTTCATGGGCGCCAGTGGGGAGGGAGACGGCTTCAAGATACCAGAATCCATTTACGCGCCCCTGGTCAAGAATGTCCCCTTTACGGTTTTCATCGCCCTGGGATTGGCCATGCTGTTGTACTTTCTATTTGCCAAAACGAAAATCGGTTATCAGATCAAGGCCTATGGGAAAAGCCCATCTGCGGCGAAATATGCCGGCATCAGCCCGTACAAGATTCCACTGCTGGTGTTTATCATGGGCGGCCTCATCGCCGGCCTGGCGGGGTATCATTATTTCGCTGCGGTCCCCGGCGTTTATAAGATCACCAAGAACTATGGCGATTTTGGCGACCTGGCTTTCTACGGCATCATCTGTGGATTGATTTCCCAGGGCGATGCACTGGCGGCGATTCCTATCGCGCTGCTCTTCGGAGGTCTGACCAACGGAGGCAGGTTTGCCCAGGGAAAACTCAAATTGGGCTTTGGCATTGATTACGCCTTGCTGGGAGTTCTGATGATTACCCTGGTGGCGTTTCAATTCTTTTACCGTTATAAGATCGTTGTGGTGAGAACGAAGAAGGAGACATCCGATGTGGGAATTCATAGTTAGAAGCCTGGACGCTTCGACGATTTTTACGATTGCCGCTCTGAGCGAACTTCTTGGGCAACGCTCAGGGGTTCTGAACGTAGGCGTCGAGGGTGTGATGTTGTTCGGCGCCACGATTGGCTTTATGGTTGCGCAAACCACAGGCAGCTATCTGCTTGGTTTCTTAGCCGGAATTGCCATCGGCGGCCTGATCGGCCTGCTCCATGGATTCTTCTCGATCACTCTCGGAAGCGACCAGGTGGTGAACGGAATGGGCATCTGGATCCTCGGGTTCGGCCTCACCACTTATATTGGCTACCCATACACCGGGCCATTAGGGATGGAGCGCATTCCCAATGTGATAGGCCTTTCCCCATTCTTTTTCATCGGAGTTGCATTGATTATCATTGCATGGTTCGTACTCACGAAGACGAGTTTGGGGTTGAGGATTCGATCTGTGGGAGAGAATCCCTCGGTGGCGGAAGTTTCGGGGATCAATGTTACCAGAACTCGCTATCTCAGCGTCATCACCAGTGGGATGCTCATGGGGTTCGCAGGGGCCATTTACTCCCTGGACTACAATCCGGTCTGGAGCAATGATTTCCTCATGGGGTGGGGATTCATCGCGCTGGCCCTGGTCTTCTTCTCGATGTGGAATCCTTACATCCTGTTGGGGGGTTCTATCCTGTTTGGCACGCTGTGGCAACTCTCACTCAACCCACAATTAGTGCTCCCCGACCTGATGTCCAGGTATATCTGGAGAACTGTCCCGTTTACCATCACCGTTGGAGCCTTGATGTTGATGTCAACGGAGTGGTTCAGAGCACGCTGGGGGGCAGCAAAACCCGAAGCCCTGGGCCAACCCTATATCAAGGACTGAAAAAACTACGAGTAGAGGATTTGGGGCGGCATATATGGGGGTGCGTGCTGCGCACGCACCCCCATATATGCCGCCCCGCCCCCTCGTCCAGGAGTTTTTGCAGGAGAGTCATAAATTCTGTTCGAACGATTAGTCGAAACAAGGAGAGTGATATGAAAGTCATTGATCTAACTATCCCATTGGGTATCGGTACGCCGCCCTGGCCCACCTACGAACCCTTGCAGGTGAAGTACTTCAAACGACTGGCGCCCAATGGGGCAAATGGCCAGCTATTGACCCACTCCAATCACCTGGGTACACACCTGGATGGCGAAATCCACTTCTACACGCCAGGCAAAGACATGGCCGAATTGGACATG
>VGOC01000129.1 GCA_016865865.1 Chloroflexota bacterium | reverse complement strand
CGAAGTGACATCTCACCACCGTCACCATGCAAGCTGGCGTTGGCAGTGAGTTTACCATCATTGCCGATGACCAGCATATCGTTGGCCAGTAAATGGATCACCCCACCATCTCCCCCGCCATCGGCAGAGAGCGAACCAAAAATAGCGATACGCTTAGCGTTGATCTCGATCTTTCCCCCTGTTTCCTCGTCATCGCTGACATCAATGGCTCCACTGCTGTTGATGATCACATCCCCCTTGGGGTTGTTTATCGTGACCTGGCTACCGGGGATATCGATTTTTTCCTCGACCTGGACTTCATTGCCATCACCACTTATGTTGACGGTGACAACTTCAAGACTTTTACTGAGATTGACCTGACCTTTTAACTGACCCAAGCCGATATCTGCATCTGTGTTGATGGTGATATCATCGCTCCCTGCATCCCCTTCCACGTTTACGTTCTCGATCGTGCCTTCAAGTTCAACGTTGATCTCATCGTCCCCCTCGGTGCCCACAATATTCACATTGCTGGAGTCGCTGACCTGGATGATCCCGCTGAAAATAAAATTCCGTAGAGTGATATTGAGCGAGTCAATCACGCTGATCGCACCAGTCAGCGTTGATGAGTTGCCGTCCGCGGCGCCCTGGAGGGTAAGATCGCTCAAGCTGTTGATGGTGACATCTTCTCCATAGATGCCGCCCTCGATATATATGGTGTGGTCATCGGGGGTCAGGCCGCCCGAGACAGCATCCAGTGCGTCCTGGATGGGAGTGGTGGATACCTGGCAGTTGTCTACTCCAGCGCAGTCACCGCCTTCGGGGAGGAAGCTGTATTTATTTCCTTATAATAAAGAAATAGGGATCGGGTATGGGGATCTTTTCTTCAACGGGTTCTGGTCCAGCCGTCTCTTCTCGATCATCCTCTTCGGGAGCTTCATCTGATGCAACCTCAGCCTCCATGCCCTTTTCTGTTCTTTCAGCGGGTTCGCTTTCTTCTTGAGTGGCATCCACACTTTCTACTGGCGTGCTCTCTCCGGTTTCCACAATTTCCTCGGAAACAGGCTGTTCTTCAACAGCGGGATCAACTGCTTGGTCGTTTTCTATAGGAGTTGTTTCGGAAGGCGGAGGGGTATCGGCTGCATGGGCGATGTTTCTTAGTGGGTCAGTGATAAAGAGTAGCAGCCCTAGAATCATTATCATGAGTACGCATAAGGCTACCCTGATACTTGTTTGGTTATCAGAATTCTTCTCCCCATTCGCGCCGTGAAGACATGCTGTGTGCATTCACATCTCCCTACAATGATGTCACACCAATAAGATGTCTCAATTCTATGTTTGCATACATGAGTTCACTGAAAAAACTCCTGAACGAGGGGGCGGGGCGGCATATCTGGGGGTGCGTGCGCAGCACGCACCCCCAGATATGCCGCCCCGAATCCACTACTCGTTGTTTTTTCAGTGGACTCATTGTACATCAAATCAAAGGTATGGAATAGTACTCCAATACTATTCTCCGGGTGGGATATACTGCCTTTACGTTGTAAAATAAACGCCAATGATTTGATTTTTGATTTATATACTGCGCTGATTTGCCTGTTTCCCCAACGCCTCGGCCATAGCCCGTATATGCTCCGGCGTGCTGCCGCAGCAGGCGCCGATCAATGTTGCGCCAAGTTTGTGCGCATCAACGGCGTAACGCGCCATCACTTCCGGCGCGCCGGTGTAGATGATCTTTCCATCCTCGGCAACCTGGGGGATGCCAGCGTTGGCTTTAGCAACCAGGACGGCGTCGGGCCTGGCCTCGCGCATGGCTCTGATGGCTTCTTCGAGCTCGTCAGGCCCGGTCCCGCAGTTGGCGCCGATGGCCAGCGCATCAAGATCGCTGAGGGCCGCCGCAGCTTTGGCCGGGCTGACGCCCATCATCGTGCGGCCATGGGTGTCGAAGGACATGGTGGCTGCAATCGGCAGATCACTGACCGAGCGGACGCCCTCGATGGCAGCCTTGACTTCGTCGAGGTCGCTCATCGTCTCGATCCAGAAGAGATCAACACCGCCCCTGGCCAGGCCGGCAGCCTGTTCTGCAAAGGCTACTCTGGCCTCATCGAATGTCAACGCCCCCATCGGTTCGAAGAGCTGGCCAGTTGGCCCCATCGAGCCAGCTACCGCCACCGGGTGGGGAGCGGCGTCCGCCTCGGCGCGAGCGATCTCCGCTGCGGCCTGGTTGAGTTCTTCGACCCGGTCTTGTAGATTGTGCAATGCCAGCCGAAAGCGCGTCCCGCCAAAGGAGTTGGTCAGGATCACCTGGGAGCCAGCCTGGATATAACCCCGGTGTACTGCGCGGACGCGATCGGGGTGGGTGGTATTCCACGCCTCGGGGGCGTCGCCCTGGGTCAAGCCTGCCGCCATCAGCATCGTGCCCATCGCCCCGTCGAGCAGGATGGGTTGGCCGGTTTCGAGCAGTGTTTCGAGTGGGTTCATGTTCCCTCTCTATCAGAGAATTTTGTATTTTGCCATGATGTCCGTAATTTTACTATAGTATTACCTATCAACATTTGCCTCATGTGCGCAATTTTTTTGGACGCGGACACTTCGACCCTGCTCAGCGCAGGCGAGCACGGATGAACGCGGAACAATTATGAAATAATCCGCGTGCATCCGCGTAAATCCGCGTCCCATTGATTTTGGTTGCGGCTGGAGGCCGCGTTATGCTTTAGCTGGATGTGATTGAGTGCATGCAAACCGTTGTCACAAGACCTTCTGAACCCTGAGGTGATGAATAATACTGCGAACCCCCCTCTGTCCCCCGATTTTCGCCGCTGAAATGTTGTTAGGACTTACGCAGTTGCATAAGAGAAGACCGGAAATTGGGGGTGTGCGGGGTGCGAAACACCCCGCACACCCCTAATTTCCGGTATTTTTTAACGAACTGCGTAAGTCCTGGTTGTTTATCGAGGCAGTCACTGGTGAAAATGGGGGGTGAAGGGGGAACTACACTCGTCGCAGACGATGACGGTTTTACACAATATGCGCTCGTTGATTCGGATGACTTTTTGGGGGAAACAGTTGCAGTGGGCGGTGATCTGAGGCTCATCGCTCAGCTCTCTCATCGCAAGTTGGTCTATGAGCAGGCTGGCCTGTATCAACCCAGAGTTCTTTCGAATGGCAAACTGTAAATTTTCGATATGATCGCGCCAGCGCCGGATGGCCTCGGGCGCAAGCATCCACTTGAAACATTTCGACTTCCCATCGCGAATCGAAACAAGCCCATACGCGCGAGCAGGTCTCGTAAACCAGGAGGAGAAACGGTCAACGCTTTCGATGACTTCTAAGATCATGCTTACGATCACACTCTCCGCGGCCTGATGGGGGATGGCCAGATCAGCCTGACAGAATAGATTTCGCAAGCTGGGGATATCTGCGATGACATCGAAGGCATCACATATGGCGCGCCAGGCTTCTTCGAGGGTCGAGTCGAGAAGATCAACAGGGTCCATCGTCGTTTGGGGTGGAGCCACTGGTACCATGGCAAACTCCTTTCCCTAACTGTAGATGATCTCCTTACGCTTCAAGAGTGGATGTGGGTCGCTCAGGTTTTTGTGTAAGGCAGTGACCTTTTTGGGCAACCCGAATGCCAGGGCTATGAGCTGGGTGAAGTAGAGGATGGGTAAAGGCTCTTCGAATTGCATCTGAATCTGTCGTGCGTCGAGGTTCATGTGGCAGAGCGGGCATGCGACAGCAATCGCCTCCGCGCCAGCTTCCCTGGCATGGAGGATCAAATCTTGACTAAGTTGCAGGACGATGTCAGGGCGGGTGAGGGCGTGGGCTGCGCCGCAACAGGTGGTTTTGTACGACCAATCGCGAACATCGGCCCCGAGCGCTGCCACGAGCTGATCCATATTGGTGGGATTTTCAGGGTGGTCAGCTTGTGTAACTTCGGGAGGGCGAGTCAGCAGGCAGCCATAATAACAAACCACGCGTAGATTATTCAAAGGATTGACGACTCTCTCGGCGACGCGCTCTGGACCGATATGCTCCATGATCGCATCAATCAAGGTGCTGACGTGCACCGTGTCTTGATAGCTGTATCCCAACGCTTCGTCTACGGCGGCCTTGCGCCCCTCGTGATGGCGGATTTCATACTGCGCAGCTTTATGACGGTTGAAGCAAGCCGCGCAGGGCATGGTGACTTCCTGGAAGCCGCTCTGTTCGATCAGGGCAAGATTCTCCATGGGCAACCGCAGAGCAGCCTCGGGGTTCGCACGATGCGCGGCGGAGCTGCCGCAGCAGATCCATCCATGGGGTTCGACCAACGCTAGCCCTATCGCTTCACAGACTGCCTTCGCCGAGATGTCGTACACGCTTGCTGTGGCTTCCAATGAGCAGCCTGGATAATACGCCACTGCTTTCGATGCTCCCGGGATCGGTTTGATTTTCCTGGCGCTGGGCCGGCGCGCCGGATGGGGGAAGAATCCTACCCTGCGTTTCTTGAGCATAGCTATATAAATATCGAGATCGCCGAGCAAGGATTTGGGGCCTTGCATCATCATCTCGGCGATCAACCCTGGTTCGTAAGCCCGTCCCCAAAGGCGCACTTCTCGAAGAAAGGCTTTGTTGAAGTGATTCACTTCAGGCACAACCGGCTCGAAGCCGCGCCCAACGGCTTCGCGGGTGAGGAATTCCATGATGGCGGTGATATTCAGGTTTTGAGGGCAGCGCGTGGCGCAGGTCTGGCAGGATGCGCATAGCCAGGGTGTTTTCGACTCGAAGGCGATATCTTCCTGCCCCAGTTGCAGGGCGCGCATGATCTGGTTGGGCTGCCAGTCGAAGTATTCGGCCACCGGGCAGCCGCTGGTGCATTTGACGCATTGGTAGCACAGGTAGACATTCTGCCCCAATTCTTCCTGGATGCGTTTTGCCAGGTTGCCTTTTATGGTGATGGGTGCTTGCTCACTCATAACTATTACTCCATTAGATTACCTCGCCGGCTGGAAGAGCGGGTCGCGCCGGTCTGGAAGAGGAGGTTCTTCTAGCCGCACCTGGCACCGGCCTGGAAGAGCCGGTGCTGGGGGTTCTCCCAACCCCGCCTGTTCCACGGCGGGGCGTCCACCACGGGCGGGGCGTCTGTGGCCATCCGCCGCACCGGCCTGGAAGAGCCGGTGCTGGGGGTTCTCCCAGCGCCGCCTGTTCCACGGCGGGGCGTCTGTGTCTGTGGCATCCGCCGCACCAGCCTGGAAGAGCCGGTGCTGGAAGAGCCGGTGCTGGGGGTTCTCCCAGCCCCGCCTGTTCCACGGGGCGCCCACGGGGCCACGGCTGCCACGGCTGCGTCTGCGGCCTCAGCCACGGGCGGGGCGTCTGTGGCATCCGCCGCACCGGCCTGGAAGAGCCGGTGCTTGGGGTCTTCTCAGCCCGGCCTGTTCCGCAGCCATCCGCCGCGCCAGCCTGGAAGAGCCGGTGCTGGGGGTTCTCCCAGCGCCGCCTGT
>VGOC01000128.1 GCA_016865865.1 Chloroflexota bacterium | reverse complement strand
TTGAGTTTTAAAACACTCTCTAAGCACCGCGAATGGCTCAGAAAGATTAGCGCAGATTGGCGAAGATTAGCGGATTCGTTTTCTCTCTTCCGGCTTGTCCGGGTTAGGTATAATGAAAATCAAAGCCACCGATTACAAGGAAGCCGATTTTGAGCAAAATAAAAGAAATCCAAACACTGGTTCGATATGGTCTTTACTATCTAACCGAACACGCTGATGATGAAGCTCTGACTGAGGATTTCGATATCTATGATGTAGAGAATGGTATCCTGACTGGTAAAGTTAGAAGCAGTTGGCCCAAAGTAAGGAAAGTATGAAGTCATCGGTGTATCTTTGGATGGGCGGACGATTGGTATCGTATGTCGTTTTGCTCGATCGAACAAAGTCCGCGTAATCACAGTCTATGAAGACAAACCCTGATAAGCTATGACTATGGAAAAGAAATTTATGAGTTTTTGGGATGGCGAAACCTGCGAATACTGCAATGGCGTCATTATCGAAAAGCGAGTTACCCTTCATCGAAAGTCGAATGGCAATTACGTTCTTGTCGAAAATGTCCCAATTGGTGTTTGCACTGAATGTGGAACGCGTTATTATGCGGCGAATGTTCTTAAGATGATCGAAGAGAGTGTTCGCGGCAAACGACAGGTTGAGCGAGAAGTAATCGTTCCTGTATACGCTTTCTAAACGTTTCGTACGAGTTCGTTTTCGCAGTCTGTGTAATGGGTCAAAGGCAACCCAACACCGGCCTGGCAAGGATCAGACCGGTGTCACTTGCCAGTACCGCCACTTCACTGAGCTCAGCTGTTAGCCCGTGCGTTCCAAATCAGGGAAGAGCGTTGACAGGCAGCGGTTTGTGACTATAATAATAGTCACAATGGCATCGCAAAGAAGATTCGAAATCATTTACCCTCCAATTATCAAACAACAGCTCAAGGCTATTGCGACAAAGCACTATTCGCTCATTCGAGAGACGTTAGAAATCCAATTACAGTTCGAACCGGATATCGAAACAAGAAACCGAAAACCGCTAAAACGCCCTATGGTTTTCGGAGCGAAATGGGAAATCCGGTTTGGGCCAGACAACTGCTTTCGGATATTTTATCGGGTAGATTATGACAATCAACAAGTTGTCATTTTGGCAATTGGTGAAAAGAAAGGTAATCATCTTTTCATCGGAGGCGAAGAGGTAGAGATATGAGAATTGCATCAGTAGCGGATGTAAAAGCAAAGTTCAGCGGATATTTGAAAGCCAGTGAAAAAGGTCCCGTTGTGGTTACAAAGAATGGCAGGCCGGTAGCCATGATATTGTCCGTTACGAGCGAGGACGAAATCGAGCGAATGGCATTTGCGTACTCGCCCAAGTTCCAGGGCATTCTTGAAGTTGCGGAACAACAGATGCGAGAAGGTAAAGCAATAAAGCACGAAGACTTTTGGCGAGAGATTGAATCTGAGATGCTATGAGCGTATGAGCGGGCTAACACCGGCTCGTGCGCCCTGGAGCTATCGTCTGCTAATCGGTGGAAGCTTCGTTAGATAGTTACGGCTTCTACGGCGCAATTTCGAAACGATAGGCAGCTTTTTGGCGGGTGTGGCGGGTTACGCCGGTGACGACCAGGATCACTTCGTCGCCATCGGTGATCTCGAGGGGGATATTTGCTGAATTATCCATACTCAGGGGGATATATTCGATTTCAGTAGCAGCCCCCATCTTTATGACCGCCAACCGGAAGGTCTGAGGCAGGATGTTGCGGATACGCACGAAGCCAGCAGCCTCCCAACCTTCAGAATCAGCTTCGAGGTCGGAAAAGTAGCCCGTCTCTGGGATGGCAATATCATCGAGCAGGAATCCCTCCCCATTGACCGCCGCATCGGTGATATATTCGAACCGAATCTGCACATACTGACCACTGAAGCGAGAAAGATCAACTTCTTCCTGGATCCAGCGGCCGTCGCCCCCTGAGAGGCCATTGTAGCCCCAGCCATAACTGTTCCCGGAGGGGTCATCAGGGGTGCCCGAGGGTGTGGTGAGAATCTGCCAGTGGTGGCCGCCATCCAGGGATATCTCGAGATAGACATAATCATAATCTTCCTCGAGATCGTACCAGGTCCAATACGTCAGGGTGAGCGGGCCGGTGTGGTTCCGGAAATCGAAGCTGTGCGTCAGGGTCATGTCGGATTCATCGCCCTTGTTCGACCAAAAAACGTACTCCCCGGAGCGCGCCTCGGTCGGCAGCACGCCCACCGGAATCGAGCCTTCGAAATGCAGGTTGTATGTTCCAGGGCAAACAATGCGGATATAATCCACGCCGTATTGATGCACATCGCGGGTCAGCATATCGGAGGGGCAGGTGTAGATGCTCTCCGTAGAAATAGGAGATGGGGCGTCAGGATATCTATGATAGGTGTAGCGGCCATCGGCGATGGACTCATCATCAAGATAAGAAGCTACGACCCAATCCAGGAAGAAATCATCGGCCCGAATAGGCGCTCCGGTCAGCGGGTCGGTGATACCCAAATCATCCAGCACGGCATCCACGCTGGCCATGCCATTCTCTGGGTGGGCGACCAGCGCCTTGGTGGCCTCTTCCCCAAAACGATCCAGGAAATAAGTAACGAAGAGGAAAGCCGCGCCATAATGAGGGGATGTAGCGTCGGAGTCATTCGGCCAATCGTTGAGCTGTAGATCCGGGTCGCGGGTATAGAGATAGTCGAAGCCGCCCACATCATAGCCATTGAGAAAAGCCGCCAATTCGGAGAAGCCCTCATTGAGCCAGGATGACTCATTGCGGTCGCCATACCAGTGGATCATGTGCTGGAATTCATGCGCCAGCACCCCCAGCGTGAAATCGTCCGAGAGCCAGAGGTTATCCGCATTGAGAGCGAAAGCCTCGTGGGCGTTGGAATATTCATGCGCCAGAGGGTGATTCTCGTCCGCGGCAGAAAAATATCCTGCCAGGCCCAGACCCAGGTTTCCGGCGTAGAGGATGTACAGATGAGGATCGTTGTCAATCCCCGGAGTCCACTCGCTGCCAAAAAACTCGCGGTTGGTGGGATAGATTTTCGTCTCGAAGGCCTCGGCTAACCCGGCCAGGTCCTCTTCGTCGAAGTCAATACCATCTTCGACCCAGAAATATACATGCTCGGTGATATACTGCAATGTGACGTTGATCTGAGAGTTTTCGTTGGTATCCACATTGGTGATCCACATCACATCTTGCGCGCCAACTTGTAAGGGTACTGCTGGCGCTGCGACGGTGAGAGGGATATTCTCTTTTCCCTGAAGGCGCCCGGCCAATTCGATCAGGTCATTGGGTGGGATAACAGCCTGTTCTAGCGTATGCAGCGTATCCAATGGAGCAAGCGCATATTCGACAATCTCGCCTTTCGAGGAGCCCTCATCCGTATTGGATTGACTCTCTGTTGTGGGCTGAGCGCCCAAAGGATAACCCGTGGGCTGCACTGTTGGGCGTAAAACGACCGGCGTTTGTGTAGGCGGACCGGCTTCCAAACCCCAGGATATATCCTCCTGGAATACTTGAAAGGCCAATCCCCCCGCAGCGACCAGGATGAGGCACACACAACAACAATAGAGTGTGAATACCACAATAAGAAGAACGATGATAAGGGTGCGATTCATATAGCGCTACTTTAGAAGCTCGTCGCGTATCAACGCCAGAGCATACTCGTTCTGAAAAATGATCGAATAACCGGGCAACTGGTCTGCGTAGGCGTCTCCGTAGAATTTCTGCCAGGCAATCATATCATCAACATCGGTTGCTGTTTCGACCGCGTCGGGCTTCGTAAACGCCAGGATATAGTCCATTTCGAGGAGCAACACATCTGGCTGCGCGGAATTGATATAATCATACGAAGCCAGTTTCCACCTCATCAGGACCTCATAATCGGGTTTTGGCGGCACATAGGCGGTGAGATCCCGGTAGATAACCAAAGGTTTCTTTTCTATGTCGAGGCTATCCAAAATTTTCTCCACTTCGCCGTAGAATGCAATACTCGGAGAACGCTCTTCGCGGTAGAGAACGCCCTGGTAAATCTCGACGTCCATTCGAAGATAAAGAAAGAACTGAATGAGAAGCGAAATCGAAAACAACCATGGCAGTAAACGATTGGCAATCGAAGCCGCCCTACGAAACCCAATCCGTGAAGAGCCTGCGCCGAGTTTTTGGGGACCTGGTCGAGTGGTCGCAACGGATTCGGGGAACAAATGAGCCAGACACGATGCCAGAGGAATCATCATTGGCAAGAAATAAAGCGGCCTGATGTTCGATGTTGCAGCAGTAAAGAAATACGGCAAACCATACAGGAGGATCATCACATCGAGCAAACGGTAGCGACTCGAAGCGATGCCTTTCGCCAGGCCAATCAAGATAACGATCAACGTGAACCACTGGGCGTAATAAGGCCATATAATCCGGTTTATTTTTTCGGGGGTCAAATTCCACTCCGGATTAACAGAATAATATCCTGTGCGGAGTTTCCCGAATTGCCATAGATGGATGCTGATGATCTCCTGACGTTCCTGGGGCAACAGTAACAAAGGATTCGTCACCAACAACGCCACGAACATCACCAGGACGAAAGAGAATGCCAATAGAAATGCGCGCCGCCAGGCGATGCGTTTGGATGCAACCCCCCAGACGAGATAAGCGGGAATAGCCAGCACAAAGAATGCGCCCGCGAACTTGACGCTAAAGCCAATACCGCAAGCAACAGCCGCCAGGAAGAAATTCCTCCCAAATCGAAACGCGTCCCGGTCTATGAAGTAAAAAGTGAGAACAACCAAAAGGATAGCCAGGCTATCGGGGTGCCACCAGAGATTATTCTGGATGACAGCAGGAATGGCAAGCATGAAAACGAACAATCCTAAAACCTGCAAGAGCGGTCTCGTTTTAGTTTGCAGCCTGACCATCAAGGCGATGGCAACGATCATGGGGAGAACATTGACCAATTGACGCAGGATCAGCGCCATCACAGGGATATTGCTCGCCCAATCAGCGCCGGCAATCAGACGATAAGGCAAGAGCATGATTGCCGAGAAGAAGGAGAAAGGATAACCGTAGAAATAATAGATGTAGACAAAGAAATGCCGCAATGTTTCGTAGAGCGTCTCCCCGGGCGTCAGCATGCGCACCACGTGGCTGAGTTGGGCGAATTCGTCTTTTTCGAAAACCGCCAGCATATTGATGTCCTTTGCGCCGGTGAAGTTAGGAAATATCATCAACGCAAAGTAAACGATGCCTATCACGAACAGGCCTATCGTTATTTTCCGTTCGTTATTGTTTTTCATAACACCTCCAAACCCGGGCAAGCCGGAACTAAAAAGATTCGGGGAATCCACGAAGAACACGAAGATCACTAAGAGAGTGTTTTAAAACTCAAATCGGCCACAGATGAACACAGATAAAAGGGATTTCGGCGATAAAAGACGGCTGTTCATCAAGAAAATCGGTGTTCATCTGTGTTTATCTGTGGTTTCTGGCGA
>VGOC01000127.1 GCA_016865865.1 Chloroflexota bacterium | reverse complement strand
TTTTATCTGTGTTCATCTGTGGCCGATTTGAGTTTTAAAACACTCTCTTAGGCAGGTTATCTACCTGCCCTACGAGATGATTACCTTGGTGCCATAGCCGCGCACGTCCCAATCGCCCCGCTCTCGGATGGGCAGTTGATAGACCGGGGTGACCCAACGGAAAAGCCACCTGGCGTCCTGGTTGCTCATGTTGATGCAGCCGTGGCTCATGGGGGTGCCGAAATTGCTGTGCCAGAAAGTGCCGTGGAAAGCCACGCCGCTCTCGAAGATGAAGAAACTCGTCCAGGGGACCCCGGGGAGGATGTACTCGTCTGGCGCGCCCGAGGCCTGGACTCCGCCCATGTGCTTGGAGGGCGCTTTCGAGGTGATGTTGAAGGCGCCCCGCGGGGTTCTCCACCCCCTGGGGACATCCGTATTCCCTAAGCCGGTGGAGACGCGCGCCCGGTAAATGGGTTGATCCTGTTCGAAGGCGGTCAGATATTGTTTTTCGAGGACTACCTCGATCCGTTTGGCATTATGGGGCAAGTCAGGGGAGATGGGAGCGATTTCTTCATCGGGGATGGCTCTCAAATGGATCGCTGATACATAATAGATGAGGAAGTCAGTTAGTTCCGAGGTAAGCCGGTACCAGGGCTGTCCGTCAGGTCCTTCCACCACATCGGTGATCCAGTGAGTGGTTTCGTAGTACAGACGGTAGCTCGGAGTCCATCCATTCGACTGGGAATAGGTATAGGCCTGGGTGTAGGGAACCGTCACCTCAGCCAGTTGGCCGGTTTCTGGCGCGGCTTCGAGCGGGACGTTGTAACGGTACTTGGCCAATTGCAGATAGCCGCTGTGAATATAGCCGCCCCAAACGCGATACCAGATTGGGTTATAAGGTGGTCCTTCCACGGGCGTCAGGCGGTAATAGATGTTGAGCAGCTCATCCTGCCGCGTCCAACGCACCACCCCGCTATGAAAGAGCGGCTGCTCGTAAATGGCGGCCTGTTGATCTACTGTGACGCGCCCAACCAGGAGCTGCCCGGCCTGGTAATCATCGTAGGGGGGTGGGAATGGATTAAAAGCCAGCCCCCCCAGCGCCAGGCTGCTGAGTTTGAGGAAGTCGCGCCGGGAAAGTCTCAGTGAGGCCATATAGCTTCGATTGTAATCAAGGATGGGGGAGAGGGCAAGGAGAGAAAAGGAGCGTAGGATTGCCAGCCTCTACTCCTCGAGCAGGTACTCATCGAAGAACCTGATTACTCTTGTCTCGTATTCCTCTGGATATGCCATAAACATACTCACGTGCCCCACGCCGGATTCGATCCAATGCTGGCGCGGCTCCCCGGCTGCTTCGTATAACCGCAAGGCAGACTCTGGCGGGACGGTTTCGTCCGCCTCTCCCTGGATGATGAAGACCGGGCGCGGGCTGATGTGTTGGATGGCATCCACCGGGCGCAGATCATCGGCAGTGAGGCCGGTTTCCCGCTCCGCGAAGAATTGGATGAAAGGGCGGAAGATCGGATGGGGGATGACCACATGGATCATGTCCTCGAGGGTTGCGAAGGCGCTGTCGGCGACCACGGCCTGGATTTTGGGTTGGTAGGCGGCGGCGAGGAGGATGGTGGCTGCCCCCATCGATTCGCCGAAAGCCCCGACATATCTGACATCCTCCGCGCTCAGGGCGTAATCGAGGGCCGTTTCGACGTCACGCCGCTCGTAATATCCCCAGGTGCACAGATCTCCGCCGCTCTCCCCATGGGCGCGCGCATCCCAGGAGATGACCCCATAGCCATGTCTGGCGAAGAGGGCGTGCATCTGCGCTGAGCGGCCGCCGGCGTAGCCATGCGCCGCCAGGATCACGGCTCCGTTTTGTGAGGGTGTGTACCAGGCCGCCAATTCGATGCCATCCTCGGTGGTCAGGGTGATGGATCGAAATTCGATATCGAATTGGGACGGATCGTCGCCAATAGCCCGTTGATAGCGCTGCGGATGGGTGTAACTCTGCGCGCCTTGATAGCCGAAATGAATCAATACGAATAACGTTCCCAGGAGAGCGATCCCCAGGGTGAAGGTTAATAGATTCAGCCAGTAGCGCCAATCCTGGGATCGATTCATTTTCGGAAAATCATGTGCAGGATACTTCCAAAATATCGTAGGAAAAAAGTCCTCTTGCATTTTTCCCAAATATCTGAGATAATCATAATGCTCTTTTCAGGGTGCCCCCCTCACTCTGGGAAGAGCTTTTTTATTGGAGAAGCTTGGCTTCTCAGTCTATCTAAAATTGTATCCTGTCAGCGCTATGAACACGATGATAGCGTGCATATAAAAGAGAATGGCCATCGCGGGGTAAACCCATAATTGGGCGGTTTGCCTCTGGAGTCTGACCTCTCTGGCTTGATCGGCCCGATTTTTTCCTTGTCTTCTCGTTTGAAGAAAGACTGTCACTGGGGTCACGGCCACGAACAGGATGCTCCAGGCCAGCAGCCAGAGGGGGTAAACGCCCCAGAATAATTCTCTGGCCTGAACCTGAAATAGCTGGATGCACATCAACACGGCCCCGGCCAATCCAAACAAGATCAACCCGATCGGTATCCCAAGCTCCTTGAGATGTTTCTTCCATTTCCAATCCGCCCTTGCTCGCCTGGTCAGCCCGAGGATGGTGAATATCCCGATCAGGGTTGACGAACTGTTGACGGTCATATCGCTCCATCCGTAGAAGCGCTTGGGGTGCAGGCCTTGTTCCAGTTCGTCAACCACCCCCAACATCGAGCCGCAGAGGAAGATCAGAATGAATATGCCCTTGCCCTGATAATCCCTGGAAAGAGCGGCGTAGAGCAGCCAGGCCATCAACGTATATTCTGGGATGTGGATGTGCTTGTTGGGATTGGGTTCGTACCGGATGATGACATAGGCGATGATCGCGCAGGGCACCAGGGATAAGAGATGCGTGAGGCTTCTGTTCTTGAAGAAACCGTAAAGAATGTATGCCGTCCCGATGACGAGTACGCCATATAGGGGGATTTTCCCGGTCGACTCCTGGCCGATGGCGCTTTCCAGCCTCCTGTAGATGAGGATAGCGGAGGGCAGGATGAAGGTGTACCCTGCAATCAGAACCCACAAAGCGACTCTTCGCGCTGTTGGGGTCAGGGATAATCGTTTAGCCACGTCAATTCGCATCTCGCCTCCATTATATACGCCATCCACCCCCTCTTTCACGAGTTTTTTCACAGATGACCGACTCGTAGTTAAAAAGCCGCCCGAGGAGAGCGGCTTTTTGTTTGGACGAAAACCGGTTTACGGGCTGATCTGGAAGAGCATATTCTGGAATATCGCGCAACTATTGCTGTTGCCATCTTCGGTCATATATTCGACATCCAGGTTGGTCATGCCTCCATGACCAGATTCTGCTCTGGCCAGGCTGTATGCGCCGAAATCTTTATCCCACGGCGCGTAAACCGACAGAGACGAGAAGGCGCTGGCATTCGTTTCCCAAATGTCCAAACCGGTATCCATGCGGTTGAGAGAATTGTCCCCGCAAAGCTGGTAATAATTCCAATCAGCTCTGGCGTCAACGCCGAAGGTATTCGTGCGCGGCGTCCCTGAGCCGGACCAGCCCATGACATGGAGGAACCCCTGAACGTAGGAATCTTCCCAATCGCTCGGGTAGGTGGTGGCGAAGGTGAAGCTGGCATCCATATTATCAATCACTGTCCAGCCCATTTCATCCTCGGTATTAGTCTCATAGCGATAGATGTTGACAACTGGAGCCGCGTTGCCCAGGAGTGGGGTGTTCACCCGGTACGTAAAAGGCAGGCTGTATTGGAATTGGTTGCCATACAGGTCGGTGAACCAGATCGTGTCGGCGTTCATGGTGAAGGCAAAACCTTCCAAGACCGGGTAGACATTGGCATCCCAGAGGAAAGCGTAAGCGATCACGGTGCTGTGATCCGAATAGTAGGTATCCAGATAGAACGGCACCGAGCCAGAGCTGGTATTGTTGATATCCCACCCGCAACTGAAAGCGACATCATCATCCGTATCGGGCAGATACCCCACAACCGTGCAGCTTGCGCGCAGATCATGCAGACGACTGCCAACACCATCTGGGAGGGGCACCCACACCGAATCCTGGTAACCGTTTTCTGAGGTCAGATAGGCGCCCGAAAAACCTACTTTTTCGTACTGGTTCACGCCGCCCACGGTCAGGCTGGGATATTTGACTAACAGCTCGTTGAGGCTGTCCTGTCCCAGAGAATAACTGTCGCTGTAGGTTGCGCCCGGCGTGGCGTTTGGGTACATCAGCATCCCTGTTTCGACATCATGCCCCAGACCAATGGCATGGCCTAATTCGTGGGTCAACACCAATGAGCCGTCATAGCCCCGGCCATCGCCAGACCAGGGATTCCAGTGAAACAGGGTGGCCCCATACTCATCGGTCACCACCCCGCCGGAGCCGAAATTCATCCCGATCAACACTTGCTGATTTGATTCGTACCAGCCCACGTAAGTTGATCCCAAGGGATTACCCTGTAAACCAGATGTCCAGCCGATGACGATATTGGTGTCGCTGCCGCATTCACTGTGTTGGTAGAGATTGAAGCCCGAGTTCGCCATCCAGTAGCGTGCAGCGTTAGAAGCAAAGTCCTGGATGGTGTTGTCCCCCCAAAGATTCATGCCCTGATAGTCATCCCCGTAGCTCGATGCAATGCAAAAGCTGGCCTGCGCAGTTGGCCAGGAGAAACTGCCTGAGGTCAGGCAGTACCCGAGGGGGCAATCGCCTTCTTCGAAGTAATCATACGGCACCTCCTCGCTGCCCTGGTAGCTGCCGCTGGATGAGCTCGACCCTGACCCGGAGCCGGCGCCACCCATGTCAAGATACAAGAAATAGACTCCGCTGGTGGTCCCATCTTCCTGGCCATAGCGGGAAACTGCAACCACATACTCCCCGCTATAGGGCAGGGAATAGGAATACAACCCGGCGTCGGAGCCAAGATCTCCGCCTGCGCTGTTATCGTCGAATGTCAGCCACTGCCATTCTGTACCCCTATACCAAAAGTCAATATAGGTATCCAGATTACCCGCAGCCGATGGAGCTGATGCGATGGCCGTTACCACATCTCCTGCGTTGCCGTTGAAATGCCAGTAATGGATATAGTCGTTGTCGTCAATGACCCCTTGCATGGTTTGGCCGTATTCGATCCAGCCGCCGCCCTCTTCGGCCAAAGCTACCTGGGCACTGCCGAGCAGCGATGCAATCAATGCGATGACGAAGGTAGAACAGAGTATTCTAGAAGTGCGGGAAAGTGTTTCATTCATGCGATGGTCTCCTATGGTCATTGGCTATGATATTGTTGATTCATAACGAACCTTCGGGAGGTTCGACCAACTTCTTCTTATCCCCGCGCTTGATTCTAACATGATCAGGACTTACGCAGTTCGATAAAAAATACCGGAAATTGGGGGTGTGCGGGGTGCGAAGCACCCCGCACACCCCCAATTTCCGGGCTTCTCTTATGCAACTGCGTAAGTCCTAATGATCACATA
>VGOC01000126.1 GCA_016865865.1 Chloroflexota bacterium | reverse complement strand
TTCGACCCTTCCTGGTCGCCCGATGGCAGGAGGATCGCCTTCACGTCTTTGAGAAATGGTTTTCGCCCCCAGGTGCATCTCATGGATTTGGAGACGAAAGAGGTGCATCGCCTCTCCATGGTGGATAATCGGGACTACCAGCCGGAGTGGCTTTGGGATGGTTCGAAGCTGGTGTTCATCACCACGCGCAATGGGCCATACCAGGTTTGGACGATGAATGACGATGGCAGCGGGCAGGCGCGCTTTTCGGCGAGCGGCGGCTTATGGAATACCTACCCGGTATTTTCTCCCAATGGACAGGTTATCCTGTACACACAACGGGAACAGGGCGGCGTGCCAGGGTTGATGGCGGCGCGCTACCCCGATGGCGGTGTTGCTGAATTCGAGGTTTATCCGTATCCGGGGGCGGTTCCCATGCGCGAGGCCAACTATTCTCCCGATGGAAACTGGCTGGTCTTCGAGAGTTGGCCGGATGGCGCTATTCATGACATCTATATCATGAATCCAAATGGTGAGAACCTCTACCAATTGACCTTCGATGCTGCAGATGATTTCGACCCTGATTGGCGCCCCATAGAGCAATGAGTTCACTGAAAAAACTCATGAATGAGAGGGGTGGGGCGGCATGTATGGGGGTGCGTGCGCAGCACGCACCCCCATATATGCCGCCCCAAATCCTCTACTTGTAGTTTTCTCAGTGGACTCAGAAATAGATATATCGAGTCGAGTTAATCCTGGAGAGCGGTCAGCGTCGGGAAATCGCAGCGCAGGTTCTCTCCGTAGATGTTCAGCAGCCGCCAATCGGTGAAGATCTCGTTTACCGGTATGTCAGTGGATAGAAACGGCGTCAGGTTGTTGAGGAAGGGGGAGATATCTTCGGCAAGCTCGTGCTGGGCGAAGCTCTTACATGCCTGATCGAATAACGCCAATTGACCATGGATCGAGGCGCCCGCGTTATCATCCCAATGCTGCAGGTAGCTTTGATCACGACCCCTGGGGATTTCGAGCAGGTCGGTAATGGCGTTCAAAGCCCTTTCATCGAGTAACACATAATTGTGCCAGAGGATCTCCCTCCTTTGGAGCGTATTCCAAAAGTTATTGCTTGGCGCGCCCTCCGTGGTCAGCTCGAAGTTGACGGCCAATTCGTAATCTCGCATCAGATCGTCCCCTGCTACGGTTGGGAAGATGGGGATGATTTCGATCTGGGGGTTGTCGCGATGGAAAAACAGTAACCAGACTGCTTCTAGCTGAACGACCGGGTTGGTGACCTGATCCACGCCGATGAAGAGGATATTCCGGTGTTGGAGGATATCCAGCGTAGGGGTGCTTGGAGGGACTTGTGGGACCTCTTCCTCGACGACGGGTTGTTTGGCGTCTGTCCGCCCGGATGGTGCAAATCCCTGCTCGGCGCCAAAGGTGAAGCCGCCGAGCGATGAGAAGGCGAAAATCAGGAAAAAGGTAAGGTATCGCAATGTATTCATGGTTGGTTCAGCTCGGGGTCGTTTTTCTGAATAGATTTGTTTCGTTCGATGATCGTGGTGATCGTCAGGTGGTTGTTCTCTGCCGCGATCAGCTTTCCCAGGGCGTCGAAGGCTGCTGTCGGTTTGCCATCCGCCGAGAGCAAAGCGACGGGGGTCGAGGGGTCATTGAGACAGTAGAAGGAGGCCACGCCAATATATAGCTGTGAACGCATCCTCAGATAGGCTTGTTGCAGCCAGATCGCCTGCTCATCGGCGTCGGAGGATCCTCCTGGCGACCAGTCGAATCGGGTGATCCAGAGCAGGTCGTTCTGGTGGCCGTTATCCAGCATCACCCGGCGGGCTTCCTCGTAGAACCTGAGGGTGTGATCGCTGACTGCGCTGGGAGGAGTTATCGGGTTATGCTCCAGGGCTGGCAAACGCAGGCTGATCACCGGACTTAAGTCAGTCCCTCCGGCATTGTACAGGTCGAGCAGGAAATCCAGCGCCTCGGCTTTGCCAGAGGATGGGTCGATTCCGGCAGCGATGAGGGTGTCGTGGAAACCTTCATTTGCTAACTTGCTGTGAACCATTCTGAGCAGATCTGCATAGGCCTGTGGGTTGGGGGTCGCGCTCCAGCCTTGTGGGGTATTGGCGGCTGGGAAGATCTCTAAGGCCAGGAGCTTCCCTGGGTAACGGCGCGCCAGCCTCAGAGCGAGTTCGCTCGTCCACGCCCCATTGGGGCCAGCAGAGTCCAAAGCCCAGGCTGGCGGATGGGTGATGGAGATCATCACTGCCAGTTGTGTATCCTCGATCTGCTCCATCACCTTGTCTAATGCCTCCCAATTGGGGGAGACGTCCGCATTGGGCCAATAATCCGCCCAATCGAAATCAATGGTGAGCCAATCCACCCCATACTGGTCGGCAATCTGGATGGCGGTTTCGAAATGATAGCCCTCCAGGTCGAGGCAAGCCCCGTAGCCAAAACCCGGTTCCCCTGGCAGCCCATCCTGGGCTTTGGCCGTCGTCGGCAATCCTGCTATCAGAACGATCAGGATTGCCACACAGCCAGTCAAGAACCTTCTCGTCCTCATGGTTCTACCAAAGTGAACTGACCAACCCACCGATATATCCGAGGAATAATCCGAACAGCGCCGAGATCATGGCAGGGATGACAAAACTGCCCAAAAGCGTATCGCTGATAACTGCATACAGACGCTGGAGGAGAAAGCGTATCAGCCTCGATTCCCGGGTGAGCGGGATGACGAGATGCCAGAAGTTGAGTTCGATTCGTTGTAATACACTCATAGGCTCTATTTCGATGTGGTCATCTTGATGATTCTCCCCTGGGGTGAGACGACCACTCGCACCACCCGAGGGATGGATTTACCTCTGGGGCCTTGCACATGGGTTTTATACAGGAGCAGGAAGTTCGGCGTATTTTCTCCTCTGGCATTCTCTGGAATGGGCTGTTTCTTCACCTGTGGTTCGACATCAACCACTTCGGGAAATTTCCGAGAGACTTTCTTGGTGATCGTTTCGATCGTTTTTGCATCCACAGCCTGAACCCTATTATCTGGAACTCAGCACGCCCGCCACCCGGCTTTGCCGCCGCAAGAAGGCGGGGATATCCAGATCGGACGAAGTGATTGATGGGATGGGAAGCGGGACAGGAGTCCCATGCGCAAGATGCTGGGGAGAAAGCGCATGCTGTTGCAGGGGCGCGAGCTGTTCTACACCCAGAAGCGCCTCCTCGAGGGTGGGCGCGCCCAGGCCGGTCACCACCAGGTTGACCTGCACACGGTCCCCCATGTGCTGCCTGGGGGTTGTTCCCAATACCACCTCTGTGTCGGGGTTAGATTGATCCTGCAAGTAGAGCAGCGCCTCGCTGACCTCCATCAGGGTCAACTCGTCGCCGGCGGTGAAATTGGCGATTACGCCAGCGGCCCGGCGTAGCGACACCGTTTCGAGCAGGGGATGCTCCAGGGCTTGTTGGATCGCTTTGAGGGCTTTGTTCTCTCCCTTGCCGTAGCCGATAGCCATGAGCGCGCCGCCGCCCAGCCGCATCATGCGGCGGATATGGGCGAAATCCACGTTGATCAGGCCAGGTTCTGTGATCAGCTCGGTGATGCTCTGGACAGCCTGGCGCAGCACATCATCGGCCAGTCTGAAGGCTGTGTCGAGCGGCAAATCCTGCGGGGCGGCGTAGAGCAGGCGGTCATTGGGGATGGTGATCAATGTGTCGGCATGCTGCTGTAATTTCTTGAGACCCTCCATGGCATTGAGCTGGCGACGGCCCATCTCGAAAGAGAAGGGCGTCGTCACCACGGCAATCGTGACCACATTCTGGGCCTTGGCGATCTCCGCGGCGATCGGGATAGATCCCGTGCCTGTGCCTCCGCCCATGCCCGCTGTCAGGAAGACCATATCTGCGCCTCGAAGCGCGGCGGCCAACTCATCCCGGCTTTCGATGGCGGCCTCTTCTCCCACCGCAGGCTGCCCCCCGGCGCCCAGGCCGCGCGTCAGGTTGGGGCCAAGCTGGATCCTGTTGGGGGCCTTGCTGTTTTGGAGAGCCTGGAGGTCGGTGTTGGCGACGATGAAATCGACTCCTCGCAGGTCGAGTTCCAACATACGATCAACGGCGTTGCTGCCGCCGCCGCCCAGGCCCAGGACTTTGATCACTGGCTGAAGCAATTGTGGGGCGATGCGGGTTGGTTTCGTGGGGGCGGTATGGGGGTTCGTATACATAGTTTGCTCCGATAGAAGACTAAGACAGCCTGGTTAATCGAGATGCAAGAGTTGTGCCATCTGCGGTCGCGTCGATCCGTTCTACGATGCAGCCATTCGAGCGCAACTGGCGCAGGACCTCTTCGGGATATACTCCCTCCGAGCCGATCACCGTGACTCGGCGCGCTTTGGCGGCCTCTTCCAGTGAGAAGCCCAGGGTCGGTTTGTGGCTCTTGATATATGGGCGCAGGGCATCCAGGGGATAATCGGGGATGCCCCAATCGTACGTCGGGAGTAAGACGTAGTGGGAGATGGGGCGGGACTCCCCGGGGGTGGGTGAGGCGTTTTTAGGGTTGGATGCCTGCCATTGGAGCATTGCCTCCACAACCGGGGCGGCTTCGCCGTTGGGCGGATACCAGGCTCGAGGGGCATGTTCACTCCCCTCGGGCGCGGATAGCAGCCAGAAAGCGCCTCCCAGCACTGCATCAGGGGTGGCCGCTACGCCTTCGATCTCTTCTCCGGCTAACAATCGGGCGATTTGCAAAGTCCCCTCTGAGTCGCCTGGATTTCCCAATCCAAACAAGAATATCAGCCGCGATTCGAGCAGCACGGATTCGATGATGGCCTGGTACCAGTCGAAAATCCGAAAACCGCGCTGGTCTTGCTCGCCGGTTGGTGTGATATACGGCTGCGCCCCCGGCCAGCGTTCGGGGCCTCCGATGCCATAGTCGAGCGGCTGGTCATTTGCCCAGGCATACGCGCCCACGACGAGGGTGTCCAACAGGCTCTGATGCCCGCGCCTGCTCATGCCTTCTAAAGCGGCTTTGAGGAAGGAGGTATCCCAATAATCGCCGCCTGGCTCCAGGGGAGGGAAAATGGGAGTCAGCCCGGCTTTCGAGCAGGCTTCCCCCCATGGCAGGAACAGGTCGAGGAAACGCTCCACCAAATCGCTCTGTGCCCACGACGCCCCGCTCCAGGTTCGCCGAAGATTGGGCCGGTCGAATAGGACGATGTACTTGATTCCCCAGCGAGCGTAAACTCCGAGAAGCAGGGAGAATTCTTCCAGGGAGGGGGGGCTTACAGGAGAAAACTGGCAGCGCAGGATTGGTTCGATGTCCGCCTCGAGCAGCCTCTGGAGAAAATTCTCCGGCAGCGCCCGGGCGACAGGAGTATCCAAAACCAGCCAGCCCGCGCCTAAATCTTTCAGTCTGGGCAGCCAGGCGTCGAGGTCGCTTTGCTGGTAGTGCTGGCAATCGGGGAAGTAGTGGAAGCCGATGCGGTTCATATTCATGTAGTCGAATGGTCGTGTGGTCGTGTGGTCGAATGGTCGTGTGGTCGAATGGTCAATAGTCTTATAGTCGAATGGTTTAGAAGTACGCTGACGAATAGACTATCAGACTATATGACTACCTCAGTGCAAGGCTCGTGCCA
>VGOC01000125.1 GCA_016865865.1 Chloroflexota bacterium | reverse complement strand
AAGATCATCTGCAAACCGAGCAGGCTGGGACGCTCGAAGATATACCGGAAGCCATACAGACCCTCTTGCCAGAGATTGCCTTTGACCTGTGCGCCTTCTTCGGTCTTTACTGGCTGTGGCACGTGCACGATCAACAGCGCGCCGATGGCCAGGAAGAAAGTGACTACGTCTATCAACATGATCAGGGCAAAGCTGTCGAACGGCCCCTGGATGGTCAGCGCCAGGATGGCCCCGGCCAGCATCGGCGCGAGCACGCCCGGCCCGGCTTCGATCAGTGACATCATGCCGTTGGCGCGCCCGTATTGCTCCTTAGAGACCATGGTGGTGATAGCCGCGGAATAGGCCGGCCACTGAAAGGTGTTGCCCAGACCGTTGATCGCCGCGGCGATGTAGAGATGCCAGAACTCCAACACGCCCAGGGTGTAGAGAATCAATATCGCAGCAGTAGACAACACAGCCCCCAGGTCGCTGACCATCATCATCAGTTTGCGGTTGTAACGATCCACCATCGCCCCTGCAATCGGTGAGAGTAACAGGAAGGGGAGGATGAAAGCCACCTGCATCAGACCCATGGCGGTGGCACTCTCCGTCTGCTTATACATCCACAGAGTCAGGCCAAAATTGGTCATCATCGAAGCCAGCACAGAGATGATCTGCCCCAACCAGACGATGGTAAAACCGGTTATGCCGCTAAGGGATTTCTTTTCTATCATGGGAGGATGCCTTGTACTGGAATGTCCACGAAATAGGAGTGTGCGGGTTGCGACGCAACCCACACACTCCTATTTCGTGGGAATTTCTTTGTTCGATTTATTCAATGAAGACTTCGATGTGTTCGCCATCCTCGGCGTCAACCACATCCACGATTTTTCCGGTCATGCCTTCAGCGATCGCCGCGCTGATGGCGGTTCCGAGTTCTTCTATATCCATATCGGGGGTGAATTGCGCGGCGATATTCAATCCGGCATCGATCAGCCTGAGGGGCAGGTTGACATTGACCTTGGCTTTGCCCTGATGCATGTCGGTAACGCGCACGCGCAACCAGCGCGCCCCGCCGCCTGGTTGTTTCGCCCGCACAGGTTTTTCGCTGCTGGAGCTGAGCGCTTTCAACAATCTTGCCCCCTCGTCAGCAGTGATCTTCCCCTCCTGGATCATTTTGAGGATTTTCATGCGTTCTTCTGAGGTAGTCATAGCGAACTCTTCCCTTCTAACGCATCCAGCAGTTCTTCGGCCTGTTCGAGGCTGATCTTGTTCTCCTGGAGCATCTGCAAAATCATCATCCGCTCCTCATTCGTAATGGGATCACTGCTGCTTTGCTTCGCAGCTCTCAGTGCATCAACATCGATGTGGATAGGTTTCGTTCGAGCATGCTGCCGCGCCTGACGGGCCGCCTTGCGTTGGGCGGCAGCCAGACTATGTTCGAGTTTGATCTGTACGCGATCGGCGGCTTCCTGCGCACGCTGACTGGCTCGTTCTCGGGCCTGTTCGAGACGCTGGCGAATTTCTCTGGCGCGCTCTTCGGAAATCCCGGCCTCTTCCAATGTTTTGGACAGGCCAGAGAGTTGGGTATCCAGTGATTTGAGATGCGTCTTCACATGCTGAGTGGCCTGATGAACCATCGCTGCGGCCATGTTGGAGATATCTTTGCCAGGGGCGAAATCGAATTCGAAAACTTCCGAGGCGTCCTCGTCAATGTCAAAACCAGCGAGGGTGATGATTCCACCTGCGCTGAGATTGATCGGCGCGCCTCCCTCGCCTAGCACGAAGGTATAAGATGATTCACGGATGACCTCTGTATGGTCGGGGAAATTAATGCGAATGGATCGAGCATTGCTCGAGAGCATGAGATTGGCGTTGCCATCGGCAGGGAGTTGGCAGTGCAGGTTACCGCCAGCCGATACGGAATATCCCTGCCAGGGAACGGGCGCCAGGCTCATTTTCACATCGCCTCCTGCGGTCGCCGAGACGCCGCCACTGACATCGCCCAGACGGATATCGCCGCCGACGGTATCAGCGTGAAATTGCCCATCTATATCGCGGATATTGGCATCGCCGCTCACCGCTTCGATTTTCAGATCGCCACGCACGCGCTTCGCCGATAACTCGCCGCCGATGGTCCCCACCTCGACCGGGCCTACTTCTCGCAGGGTCAACGGGCCTTTTATCTGGCCGATTTCCAGGCTTCCCCCCAAGGCTCTGAAACGAGCGCAGCCGACAACTTGTTCGACGTGCAGAATGGCATCGTATGGCACATACACAATGCAATCTTCGGGGCAATCTATCTTTAGTTCTTCATCGCTCTGCTCGAATGTCACTCGATCCTCGCAGATGGTTTTAACCAGCGCTTCCCTGCGCTTCCAGCCCTTGACGTGTAGGTCGCCGGCGATATTGGCGATGGTTATCTTAGGAGCTTCTCCGAGTTCGAGAATTTTCTGTACCATCATTTACTCCTCTTGTTCTCCAAGAAGCTGGATGGCGTCTTCGTAGCTGATCTTGCCTGCATCCAGGTCTTCCAGTATCTGCCTGCGCTCTTGCTCGCTGAGGCCGCCTTCTTCATCGGGTTCTGGTTCATACCCCATGGCTTTGATGATCCCCCGTAGACGGTTGCGAATCGTCGGGTAAGAGAGTTTCAGCTCATCCTCCATGCGGGTGATTTTCCCCTCGCAGCGGATGAAGGTCTCGACGAATTCGAGTTGATCGGGGGCCAATTGGGCAAAGGCGCCCACTGCAAAATGGCTCTCGAAGGTCGTATCGCAATCGCGGCAATAGATTCTCGTGACAGTAATCTCGCCATTGCACAAAGGACATTGGGGGGGGAGCTTCTGCATGATTTCCTCGACTTTCTAACCGGCGTGAAGCACGATCCCATACTGTTGGCGTGTCTGCAGACGCTGTCCAAGGACTACCAACAATCTCCCAAAACTCGCTAATAAATGATCCGATGCAGCGTGTCGGGAGGCGGTTCCCGTTTGGGCCATGTGGATGGCCTCCTGCATTTTGATCTTGCCAATCTCGAATGTCGCATACCACATATAACGCTCCTGTATTCCAGAAAAATAAAACGAATATCTAATTCTTGATGAAATTATACAGGAAATATTGAATTTGTCAAGTTCATATTTAATTTATTTGAAGTTTCGATTGATATTATTAAAGCTCTCGTGGGGTATTACGGCGCAACCAACAAACGAACTCCCCCTTATCGCTCAGCAGCCGTGATAAAGGAAATAAAGCTGGCGTTTACGTCGGCGGTGACGGTCTTCGAGAAGCGCGTCATCGTGCCCTGGTAGGGTTCATCCCCATTGTGGACAGCCCAACCCTCCAGGTCGAAGCCCAAGAGTCCCTCGGCAACAATCCATTCTCCGTTGTATTTACGGGCGATATGGATATGAGTGCCCGTGCTGGCACCCCCCTCGCAGGAAGGATGCCCGATGGGATCGCCTGCTTCGATCATGGCGCCCAAAGGGACGCGGTCGCGGGCAGCGACATGCAGATAAAAGACCGTCCAGCCAGTGCGCGGGTCGCCGTCGGCGTCGGCGTCTATCTCCACGATGCCGGTCTCTGAGCGGGTGACCACCCCAGAGGTTGCCGCCGTAGCCCACTCGTTGGTGAAACTGCAGCCGCGTACGCCTGCCGGCGCGAAGTCTATAGCTGCCCAGGGATCACCCTTTCCCCAACCGGTGTGCGGGCCGCCTGTGTAGGCCCAGGTCTTCCCCCCCTCGAAGGGCAGGTACATCTCCGGGGGCTGCAAACTCCCCGGAATATGAGTCTGAACATCCACCCACGGATCGCCAAATAAATCTCGGTAGACCTGGGCAACTCCCTCGGGGCCAATATCCACCTGATAATCGTTCCCGGTAAATCCCACGGAAAAATAATATTGAAAGGCCACGCTGGCGGCGGTCTGCCAGGGATCAGGATGTTCGATGGTGCCATCCGGAAGTTCGATGGTGGTCAGGTGGCCAGCGCGCCAGCCATAGTAGCCGTTGTTGAGGGTATTAGTCGCCCAGACCAGTTGCAGGTAAAGGCCGCGGTATTTTCGCTGCTCCTGCCCCAGAGGATAGTTTTGGTTGAGTTCCGCGGGGAAGCTGGGCAGGCTCAGGGCGCCGGTCTGGTATTCTAGCAGCGCCAGCAGAACGCGCGGGCTGATGCTGAAATTCAGGGCTACATAATCAACGATGCCTGCGCCGGTGCGTCTGGCCCCGCCAACGTAATCTCGGTAATCCTGCAGCCAGCCTGGGTGCTCATCAACGAAGGCCTGGGTATCGAAATCGGTCTGAGCCGGCCCGTTGATGAACAAACTATCAGGCAGGATTTTGAAAGGCGTGCCCCAGAACGATTCATAATAGATGGGGATTTGCATGGGCATCCCCGGCGGCAGGGTGGTGACTTCTGCGGGGATGAAGGAGTTGGCATCTAGGATTTCCTCCACCGTGGTGTTGAAATGGATGGCCATCGCAGGCAGCGTGTCGCCAGTTTGGGCGATATATTCGACGAGCTGACCGGGTTGATATTTAGGACGCTCCGGCAGCGGGGTAGCCGCGATCTCCTCTGGCGCGACCTCCGGCGTGACCTCCGGGGGGGAAGGCGCGAGCTCCGGTTTGGGTTGGCAGCCAACGAGAAGGTATACGAGTATGCAAAGTAGACAGATAAGCAGCCGTCTTGCGATTGCGTACTTGTACACTTGTTTACATGTATACCTGTTTACGTTATTATTCATCTCTCGTGATTAGCGACACCGCCGAACCGAACTGGTGGGCAGTCACGGTCTGTTCGTCGTTGGTGAGCGTCCCCAGGTAGGGCTTCTCGCCCGCGTGAGCTGTCCAGCCATCCAGCAGGAAGGGGATCGGTCCATCGGCGGCGATCCAGACGCCGTTGTATTTGCGGGCAATGTGGGTGTGAGTGCCGGTCGCCCGCCCGCCCTCGCAGGAAGGGCGCCCGATGCGGTCACCCGCCCTCAAGTAGACGCCTTCAGGAACGCGATCCTCCTCGCCGATGTGCAGGTACATGATTGCCCAGCCAGTCTGTTCGTGACCATCGCCGTCCAGGTCCTGGATGACGGCGCCAAGCTCCGAGCGCGCCGCCAGGCCGTCGGTCATGGCGACCACCCATTCGTCAGAAGGAGCGCAGCCGCTGGTATCTGTGCGAGGGGCGAAATCCAGCGCGGCCAGAGGGCCGTTGCCTTCGAAGGCCTTGTGCGGCCCGCCGGTATACGACCAGGTTTTGCCAGGCTCGAAGGGTAAGGTCAACTCAGGTTGCGCCAGGTCGCCCGGGAGAAGGGGGTCAACAAGAGCAGCTCGTTCCCAGGGATCGCCGAACATTTGCTCGTAGAGAGCCGGAAAGCCCCATTTCGGGTCAACGGCCTGAGCCCAGGCATCGCTGGTGTAGAACTGGGCGAAGAAAAGCTGTAACGCAACCGTCCCGGCGTTCGTCTCCGCGGGGAGCGGCAGGATCGTCCCATCGGGGAAGGGGATTTCGGTGAGCGCGCCGCTCCGCCAGCCGTAGAAGCCCTCCGAGAGGATATGCACAGCCCAGATCAATTGACCGTAGAGGTCTTTGCGGTAGTAACTCTCCGCACCCATGGCGGTATCGAAATTCTCCGGGTCATCTGGCTGTCCGAGGACAGAACCGCTTCGATATTCCAGTAAGGCGATCAGCAGGCGGGGGTTGATCGAATTCTCCAGAGCCACCCG
>VGOC01000124.1 GCA_016865865.1 Chloroflexota bacterium | reverse complement strand
CAGAAAGTGGTAAGGCGCGTCCACATGGGTGCCGACATGCACGGTCGCAGAAAGATGCGTGACATTGGCGTCGGCGCCGTCTTCTATCTTGCTGATGCGCTGTAATTCGATTTTGGGATCGCCGGGCCAGGTGGGCAGGTTGGGGTGGATGGTGAGGGAGATGTCGTGGATGGGCATGGGTACTCCAAGAAGGATGAAGGATGAAGTCAGTATCAGTACTTCACGAAAAAGGATCCAAGACCCGTCCGCGGGTCGCCCGGGGACGGGCTCCTGATCGCTTTCGTGAACTACGGAGTATAGTTCATTGGCCGGGAAAAGGCAACGACTCGGTTTCCTCTTGACTCTCCCCCTGGAGGAGGCTGTATACTGTAAGCGAAGATCTTCGAAGATAACCCTACGCGTGGAAGGCAGGAATGTTGAAGATAGGCGACTTTTCAAAACTCAGCCGGGTTTCGGTCAAGACACTGCGATACTACGACGAGATCGGCCTGCTGAAACCTCTCCAGGTAGACCGTTTCACCGCTTACCGCTACTACTCTTACGAGCAACTGCCCCGGCTCAACCGTATCCTGGCATTGAAGGATTTGGGGATGGCGTTGGAGCAGATCGCGCGTCTGCTAGATGAAGAGCTGCCCCCCGAACAACTGCGGGGCATGTTGCGCCTGAAGCAGGCCGAGATCGAAGGGGAAGTTGCCGAAGCCCAGGCGCGCCTGGCGCGAGTCGAAGCCCGGTTGAGGCTAATCGAACAGGAGGACGTTATGTCGAAATATGATGTGATTCTCAAGAAGGTGGCGCCGCTCGAGGTGGCGTCCGTGCGAGGCGTCGTGCCTACGCCGCCCGATCAGGGCATGCTTTGGCAAGAGCTGGAAGAGTATCTGGCTGCGCGTCGCGTTCGGGCGACAGGGCCGTGTCTCAGTTTGTACCACGATGACGAACACAAGGAAAAGGATTGGGATATCGAGGTCTGCGAACCTATCGAGGCCGAATTGCCCGAGTCTCAACGAGTCAAAGTATACAAGCTCCCTGCTGTAGATGCAATGGCCTGCATGGTGCATCACGGACCGTTTAGCACCATTGGCGAGGCCTATGACGCGCTGATGAAATGGATTGATAGCAACAGCTACCACATCACCGGCCCGGCGCGTGAAATCTACCTGCAAACGCCTGCTAAATCCGGGGATCAACAAGACCCCAACACGGTGACGGAGGTGCAATTTCCAGTAACGAGGTAGGAGTTGCGAGTGAGGAGTGAAACGTAATGCGTATTTTACGTTTTACGTTTACGTTTCTCATTTACCAGTTTCCGGGAAACAGGAAACAGGCTTCGCAACTTCGGTACGCTCTAACCCGTTTCCCGGAAACTTCGTTTTTCCAGCGTCACCTGCTCCAAAGCCCAGTGGTTGATGGTCACACCCAGGCCGGGGCTGTCAGGCACATCTATGGTGCTATCTTCATTCAAGCTGAAGATTTCATTGGTGATATCTTCCCGATAGTAACGCTCGGTCGCGGAGATGTCACCAGGTAAGCTAAAATTCGGCAGTGAGGCCAGCGCCAGATTCGCAGCGCGGCCAACGCCCGTCTCCAACATGCCGCCGCACCAGACCGGTACGCCCCGCGCCTGGCATAGATCGTGGATGGCGAGGGCCTGGCTGATCCCGCCCACCCGCCCTTGCTTGATATTGACCACCCGGCAGGCGCCCATCTCGATGGCCTGGCGGGCGTGACGCGGCGAGGTGATGCTCTCGTCCAGACATAGAGGGGTGCAGAATTGTTTTTGCAATTGGGCGTGATCCCAGAGGTCATCCTCGGCCAGGGGCTGCTCGATGAGCAGTAAATTCAAATCATCCAGGGGGAAAAGCGCGTCAGCCGTTTCCAGCGTGTACGCCGAATTGGCATCCACTTGCAGGCGCAGATCGGGGAAAGCGCTGCGCGCCGCGCGGACGTCGCCGACATCGCGACCGGGCTTGATCTTGAGTTTGACGCGGCGGTAGCCCTGGGCCAGATAGCTCTCCACCGTGGCAACCAGCCCGGCTGGGGATTCTTGCAGCCCCACCGAAACGCCGACCTCCACGCAGTCGCGCGCGCCCTCGAGAAGGCCGCGCAGCGGCTTCCCTTCGGCCTGTCCCTGCAAATCCCAGAGCGCCATCTCCAGCCCGGCCTTGGCCATCTGGTGGCCGCGCACGTGGGTGACGCGGCGTTGGAAATCATGCGCGCCCTGAACATCTTTCCCCAGTATCTCAGGGATCAGGAAATCAGGCAGGATGTGCCAGGCCGTGCCAACCGTCTCCCAGGAATAGCCCGGCTCGCGGTCGGCTACGCATTCGCCCCAGCCAGTCAAGCCTTCGGCTTTTACTTCGATCAGGATACAATCGCGGGCGTCCGTGCGCCCGAAAGAGGTTTCAAATGGGGATACAAGAGGCATACGAAGGTGGTGGAGGGTAATGCAATCGGCGATCATAGAAAAGCTCCCTTTGTGAGATATGGTAGAATATTATCACGATGACCCCACAAGAAAAGCAGATCACAATCCAACAAATCGCTTCCCAGAATCTGCTTGATCCCGAAGGAATCAAAGTTTTATGGTCGCGACACAGTATACGAGAATTAGCCCAGGAAGGATGGGATCGTGGATCAGTGGAGCGGGGCTTGCAGAACTGTACATTTATCGAGGATTATCCTACGATACGCCGCCCATTACCTGATTGTCTGGTTCTGTCATATCTGACAGAAGATAAGCCGTTCCACGCAGTAATCGCGATTGACGAATACAACCAAAGGATTTTTATTGTTACCGTGTACAAACCATTACCAGAGGATTGGCACAATGAATGGCAATTACGAAAAAAATAATCGCTGCCCTGTATGCGGTGGATGTTTGGAACCAGGACGATCAACTGTGCCCTTTCTCCTAAAGAATATTACTGTTCTGGTGAATGATGTTCCGGCCGAGATCTGTTCGAGCTGCCATGAACCTTTCATGAGCGGGAAAGTTACAGATCAAGTCAATAATTTATTGCAACATGTGCAAGATTCGAAAGCGCAAGTTTTCATAACATCATACCCAAAAACGCAATCCGAGAAAACTATTTATATAGATCAAGAAGATATTGAAGACAAACAAAATATTCCATTAGCCCAAAAGATTGCCGAGACGAGAGAGGCTTATTCGCGTGGTGAAGGCCGAGATGTTAATTCCTTGACGACGATATCAATACCCCGTAGCGCCGATGGATACACCTGGCCGCCCAATCAGGGGAACTGGACGCTAGACGATTGGCTGAAACTTCCCGAGGATGGTTATCGCTACGAAGTGATCAGTGGAGAATTATATATGTCCCCTCCACCCCGAATTGAACATCAGAGAGCATCTTTACGACTGGTCACAAAGCTCAATTCCTTTGTAGTCGAACACAACCTGGGTGAAGTCTTTGCAGCCCCTATTGGCGTCCAACTCCCCAACCAGGAAGTGCCGTTACAGCCAGATATCATCTTCATCCAGGCCGCCCGGCAGGAGATCATCGGCGAGGAAACTGTGGAGGGCGCGCCAGATCTGATCATAGAAATCCTGTCTCCTGGCAACTGGCTCTACGACCGACGAACGAAAATGCGGGTCTACCAGGAAGGAGGAGTGCGCGAATATTGGATCGTGGAGCCGCGCACCCAGACGATCGAAGTCTACATCCTGGAAGAGGGAACTTTCCTGCTCACTGGCCAATATCAAGCTGGAGAAAAAGCCGTTTCGCAGGTCGTAGCCGGGTTCGAGATACCGGTTGCGGATGTTTTTTCAAGTTAAATTTCTGTTGCCATCACTCAGCACATAGAAGCTCCGCGGTTGGACTCCTGGCTCGAAGACAAAGTCTGTGACGATGTAGCCGGCGGCAAATAAACCCAGAAATATCCGCCGCGTGTGCAGACGCCAGACCAGAGCCAGGTCTGGAGAGGCCGATTTGAGGGCTGGAAAATCGGGAGGAATCTCCACGATGAGCAGGGGGGCAGGTAAGCCAGGGAGCAAGGGAGAATCGGCAAAGGGTTCTAATAAACCATCTTCACGGAAAGTTGCCGGGTTGACGATAGATGCGCCCGATTTCGTGAAATGCTCCAGATCCAAACGAGGGCGTCTTTGTCGCTGCAACCGCTGCTCCACGCGCGGGGTATTCAGCCACCAATCCACTTTGAAGCGGTCGGATGGCAGGCCTACATTCAAGCCGTCGCGCATCTCGCCGTAATATTCAGGGAGGTAGGTATTGCAAACCGCGCCCAACTTGGCAATATTGAGGTTGGCGTTGCGGCTCTGCAGTGGATCATAAGTCCAGACGATATGATCTAGTCCCTGGCCGCGCACGACTTGCCATTGGGCGCGCTTCAGGGTAAAGCCCAGGCCCTGGTCGCGATACTCGGGGTGGATGCCGGCCATGTGGGAGGCATGTTTCGGGCGAGGTCCCGAAGGCGTCTCTTCGATGCCAGGAAAACCGAACACGAAGCCCACCAACTGATCCCCATCATATGCGCCAATCAACGCCCCCCCATTGTTGGTAACCGCCCGCAGCATGTGCACAGGCACGATCTCGGTTTCGTTCCCTGGCCAGACCAGTCGCTCCAGGGCCTCCACCGCGGCCATCTCCTCGGGGCTATCTAATAGACGAATATCCATGTCAACCTCGCCGACGAAAAGCAGTGCGCAACAAGTGCAAACGCCAATCACATCCCTCGAGATACTCCAGGCGATGAGAGAAGCGCGACGGCATGAGGTTGAAAAGCCGTGGGATGGTATCCAGGGAACAGGTACGATTGGCAGCCATGTAATCTATCCAATAAACTGATACAGGCGATGCGGGCAGAATATATTCGAGGGACACGACCAATGCGCGCAAATAGGGGAGCGATATTGAGAGGATCGTCCTCCTGATTCCCAGGGCATCCATAACGGTCGTGACCACATCCCGCAGAGATAGATATTCCGGCCCCCCAATCTCGTAGACCTGCCCGCGGGTAGCATCATCCTCCAATGCCCATGTCAAACAGGTAGCCAGGTCCTCCACCCACAGCGGCTGAATGAGGGTATCGCCATTTCCAGGGATAAGAAAAACGAAGGGGGTCGAAGATACCAGTTGGGCCAGGCTGATCGAAAAGCTATCATTAGGACCGAAAACAACCGCAGTGCGTAGGATCGTGTAATCGACTCCGCTGCGACGGATATGCTCTTCGGCGATCGCCTTGGCTTTGAGCACCGGGTAGGCAGAAGCCCGGTCAGCCCCCAGATGACTGACATAGAAAAATCGCTCCACGCCGGCATCCAGGGCGGCGGAGAGAACGGTTTGGGTGCCCCGGACATCAATTTCCAACAGGTCGGCTTCAGCCCCGCGGCGCTCCACGCCAGCCAGATGATAGACCGTATCCACCCCCACCATGGCAGCCCGCAAACTGCGCTCATCGCGCAGCCCTGCCACCGCCACTTCCACAGGGACGCCGCGCGGCAAACGCGGCGATTTTCTCGCAGGACGGATCAGGGTGCGCACCTGATGACCAGCCCCCACAAGATGCCGTATCAAAGCCTGACCAATAAAACCAGTTCCACCGGTAACCAAGATCATGGCCTGCATTATAGCACATCAATCCTGGCACGAGCCTTGCACTGAGGTAGTCATATAGTCTGATAGTCTATTCGTCAGCGTACTTCTAAACCATTCGACTATAAGACTATTGACCATTCGACCACACGACCATTCGACTACATGAATATGAACCGCATCGGCTTCCACTACTTCCCCGATTGCCAGCACTACCAGCAAAGCGACCTCGACGCCTGGCTGCCCAG
>VGOC01000123.1 GCA_016865865.1 Chloroflexota bacterium | reverse complement strand
GGTCGGCATCGCCGCGCCCACCTCCTCGATGCGCCATCCTGCCAGAATCACCAGTGTGGCTGCGGCTGGATTGGGATCCAAGAGCGCCTGGGCGATTTCGAGAGAATCGAGCGCCGGGCTGAGGGTGTATTCCCCGGCCTGGATTTGAGTATCCAGCCCGCTGTAGATCAAGTAAGCACGGAAGGCGTCGGCGTTTTGGATCAACCCCTGCTCTTCCAGACGTGCACTCACGGCGACAGGAGATTCCCCCAAAACGATCTGAAAAGAGGCCAGGTCGCCGAAGGGGTTGGCGGGGTTGGTGAGTTGATCGCTGTAACGATAGAGTTGGAGCGTCAGCCCAATTCGTTCGAAGAGATTCAAATTCGGGGACGGCGGACCAAAGGCAGCGGTGATTCGACCAGGCGCGCTCACCGGGAGGATGACCAGATAGAAAAAAAGCAGCCCAAGAGCGGCGATCAGAGGAAGCAAGAAGATGGCGCAGTACCTGGAGCGGGATGGTTTCATGTTGTCAGTGAACACTGAGCAGTACGCAGTGGGCAGTAAGCAGTGAGCAGTGGCGGTGAGTGGGAGTTTGATGATGTCGAGGTGGTCAGAATGTGGAGGCGACTGGCCACTGACTACTGATTTATGAGTCGAGATAGGTCTGTAAAATAACCGTCGCGGCCAACTCATCCAGGTGGCCGCGTCTCTTGGATTGGGGCGCATTCATATCGTGGCGCGCCTGGCGGGCGGATTGTGTGCTGCCGCTCTCGTCCCATAACTCGACCGGGATGTCGGTGATCGCCCGGATGGCGCCTCTCAGACGGGCAGCGCGGCGGCCCTGAAAGGTGGGCGCCCCCTCCTCGTCGAGATTCTGCCCAACGACGATCAGGCCCACTTCGTTCTGCGCGGCAAGCTGGAGGATGGCGGCCGCATCCTCGGCGCGCGAACGATGCCTGATGATCGTCAGGGGGTTGGCAATGCTGCCAGTGGGATCGCTGATGGCGATGCCGATGTTCTTTTCACCAGGGTCTATTGCTAGAATTCGCATTTGGAGCATGGATGTTGGAGGCTGGATATTGGAGGGCTATTTGCTGCTGGAAATTGTGATCCGAAACGGCAGGAAGGGCAGGCGAGGCCACCAGGAAGGCCGGGGGGAGATTTGCGATGGTTGGGCCAGGGGCAATTCATCCGTCAGGCGTTGGGCGGCTTCTTCGGGCGGTAATCCGATCGCCAGTTTGATGGCCTGCGTGTGATCGAGTTGGGCGCTGATTTGCCACTCGGCCCGCATCCGCCACCGGGCAGTGAAATCTGCTTCGTTCAGCAATGGCTTGCTCAAGTTGACGATCGTCAGGGAGTCCGGCTCTGGGCTGAAACCCTCGCGAAGGTTCGTCCCTAACGCCGCACGCCCCAGCTCTCGCAGGTCTTCTCCGGTGACCGTCAAAGCCTGGAATTCCAACCGCAGAACCAGTTGGAGTTGATCTGTGGGCGAAGGTTCTGCCGGCGTGAACGTCTCCTCTTGAGTTCCCAGGAGGTCCACAGCCTGGCTGATCAGCAGATCATCGGGATTCAGTTTCTCGCTGATTTCCTGGAAGGCGGTCTCCGCCAGTGTTTCGTAAAGCTGTTCGTATAGCTTCTGGTAATCCCCCTCGCCTGGCGCAGCGACTTGCCGATCCGTGCCGCCGGATGTCAGACCCAGGTTGATCACCGTCAGCGCTAACCCCAGCGGCCCCTCGATAGCCAGGATCCTTTCTGCAGCGACATTGCCCCCCGTCCCAGGAGAGACGGCGATTACAGGAACAGTCGTTCCTTCTCTCCCCGGCGGGATGCTGGCCAAAGCCGTGGTCGCGAAGCGTATCGGCGGATCATCCAGGGTGCTGACAAGGCTGCCTTCCGGCAGGACGATGGTTTGGTCGGTGAGATTGGTGAAAACGACTTCCCCTTTGGCGTGATGATCTGGTATGGGAATGCGGCCGGACGTGGGGAGGTTGCCGCGTCCCTCGACGACTACTGTTTCCCAACGGGCGGGGACACTCCCTGAGAGATCCACGGTCTGGAATTCCGGGCTGGCTGCCACCGAGATGGTGATCTCATCTTCGAGCGTTTCCGGCTCGAGGGTGATCTCCGCGCTGGGCGCCAACAGGGCGGCAATTGCCAGAACACCCAGCACACCCAGGGTGAACGCGATCAGCCGGGTGATGGGATGGATGATCCATCTCGGCGTGCGCGGGTGTGCGGCGTCTCGCAATCCTGTCAAATTCAGGGGGATGCGCCGTTTGCGCCAGGGTTCAGCGGATTGGCGTCTGATCGTCAGGGGCAACTGTACCCGACTGCGACGCTCTGGCCTCCAGTGATCCTGCTCAGCTTTGTGGACGCTGGTATAAAGCGGGATGCCCAGCGACGCGGCGTGAAAGCGCACCCCTGGGTTGCGCACCACGAATGCCAACTGAGACCCCAATTCGGCGCAGTGCCGTTTGAGCATAATCAAATCCAGACGCCGGTTGAGCACGCGCCCGCGCGCGGGCCAGACCAATAGAATACGCGCCGTCTGACCCCAGCCCATCTTGTCTTTGGCTGAGTAAATATCATCATGGGGTTCGAGTTGGATGATCTGGGTTTTCATACTGTACTAACAGTATATCACCGACAGAAAATATCCGAAAAATAGGGTACGAGGCGCGAAGCACCCCGTACCCTATTTTTCGGGCAGATTCTTCTCCACCCACCCGGCAACACTCGCTAAAGCCTCCTCGATCTTGCTGGGGTCTTTGCCGCCAGCCTGGGCCAGGGTGGGACGCCCGCCGCCGCTGCCTCCAAGAGGCGCGGCGACGAACTTGACCAGATCCCCGGCTTTGATGCCGCGCTTGACCAGGCTTTCGGTGACTGCGGCGATGACGAGTGGATGCTCGTCCACTACGCTGGCCAGCACGGCCACGCCATTCTCGGGGTAGCGTTGACGGAATCGGTCGGCCATCTGGCGCAGGGTGTCAGCGTCAGCCTCTTCGAAGTTGGCTGTGAGCACGGCGACGTCGCCCACAGTCGAGGTTTCGTCTAGCACACGGTTGAAATCGGCCGAGGCCAGGCGTTGGCGCAGCTCGCTGATTTTCTTGCGCGCTCCGGAGAGATCGGCGAGCGTCGCTTCGACCCTGTCGAGTAATTGTTCGGGGGTCGCGGCGAAGGTCGCGGCGGCCCGGTTGAGCACCCTGAAGCGGCGTTGGATGAGTTTGTAGGCCTCCCGTCCTGTAACCGCCTCGATGCGGCGGATGCCGGCCGCGGCGCTTCCCTCGCTGGTGATGAGAAAGATGCAGATTTCGCCGGTGCTTCGGCAGTGTGTGCCCCCGCAAAGTTCGTTGGAGAAGGGGGTTTGCTCGCCTTCAGTGGTGATGGTGATATTCCGCACCGTCTCTTCGTATTTTTCGCCGAACAGCGCCCGTGCGCCCTCCTCGATGGCCTGCTGCAAGGGTTTGTGTTGGACCACTAAAGGATGATCTTCCAGAATCCGGGCGTTGACGATGGCCTCGATCTGCTCTAATTCTTCAGGGGTGAGGGCTTCGGGATGGGTGAAGTCGAAGCGCAGGCGGTCTGGGGCGACCAGCGACCCAGCCTGCCGGGCGTGGGCGCCGAGCACTTTATCCAGGGCGTAGTGCAACAGGTGGGTGGCGGTGTGGTTGCGCATGATGTCTTTACGGCGCGCGGCATCTATGCATGCGATGGCGGCGTCCCCTACCCTGGGATTGCCGGAGATGACTTCGCCGACGTGGGTGATGATCCCGGCGGCGGGGCGGCGGAGGTTATGGATACTGATCTCCCACCCCCCCCCTGCCCCCCCTTTGAAGGGGGGTGAGTGAGGGGGGGGTAAAGCGATCGTACCCGTGTCTCCCACCTGCCCGCCAGCTTCGATGTAGAAATGTGTCTCCGGGAGCAGCACCTCCACCAGGTCGCCAGGAGCAGCCTCATCGGCCGTCCGACCGTCCACGATCAGGGCCAGGAGTTTACCCTCGAATTCGAGGCTGCCATAGGGGTTGTAGACCACGCCATTCGAGTCGAGCATTCCCCGTTCCTGCAAATCGGCGCGGATTTGGCGGTAGATTTCGACATCTTCGCCGCCCAGCGCGCCCATGGCCTTGCCCGCGCCAGAGGCCAGACGGTGGGCCCGCATGGCCTGATCGAAGCCGGCCTGGTCAACGTCGAGGCCCCGTTCCCGGGCGATATCGCGGGTGATCTCCAGAGGCATGCCGCAGGTGGTGTAGAGATCGGCGGTCTGCTCCCCGGAGAGGGTCTTTCGGCCCTGGCTCTCGAGGGCGTCGAGCAGGGAGGCAAGCTGGTCGGTGGCGCGTTCGAGGGTGCGTTGGAATTGCTCCTCTTCGCGCGTGATGGTGTCCAGGATGGTCTGATGGTTGCGGGAAAGCTCGGGGTAGGCCTCGCTGTAGTTGGCGATGACCGTCTCTGCAACCCTGGCGAGGAAGGGTTCATGCAAACCTAACATGCCGCCAAAGCGATATGCGCGGCGGATAATCATGCGAGTGATGTAGTTGCGCCCCATGTTGCCGGGGATAACGGCGTCGGCAATCAGAAAGGCCGCGGCGCGGGCGTGGTCGGCGATGACGCGGTAGGGCGTAAAATCCGCTTCGACTTGCTGGTCGGTTTGGCCAGTGAGAGTCTGAGTGGTCTTGATGAGGGGCCAGAGCAGGTCGGTGCGGTAGTTGGAATCGACATTCTGAAGGACAGAGACGATACGCTCGAATCCCATGCCAGTATCCACGTGGGTGGCGGGCAGGGGATCCAGGTGGGAGGGGCCGAGGCGGTTGTACTGGATGAAAACCAGGTTCCACAGTTCGAGGAAGCGGGTGCAGTCGCCGTTGACCGTGCAACGATGGAGCTGGCCTGCCAGGTTGCAGTATTGCATCCCGCGGTCGAGGTGGATTTCGGAGCAGGGGCCGCAGGGGCCGGTGTCGGCCATCTCCCAGAAATTGTCTTTGCGACCGAAATACAGGACGTGTTCGGGGTTCATGCCGGGTTGGGCGCGCCAATGGTCTGCGGCCTCTTCATCGCTGGGGACCTGGCTTTTTTCGTCCTCGAAGACGGTGGCGTACAGGTTCTCTTTGGGCAGCCCCCAGACTTCGGTTAGCAGGTCCCAGGCCCATTCGATGGCCTCTTTTTTGTAGTAATCGCCGAAGGACCAGTTGCCCAGCATCTCGAAGAAGGTGTGATGGGTGTCATCGCGCCCGACATCGTCGAGGTCGTTGTGCTTGCCAGCCACGCGCATACACTTCTGGGAATTTGCGGCGCGGGTGTAGTCGCGTTTGTCGGCGCCCAGGAAGACATCTTTGAACTGCACCATCCCGGCGTTGGTGAAGAGCAGGGTGGCGTCTCGGCCTGGGACGAGGGAGGAGGATGGCACGAAGGTGTGCCCCTTATCTTTGAAGTATTCGATGAAGGTCTTGCGGATGGCGTTGCCGGTGAGATCTTGTGGAATAAACATAAATTGCTCCTGGTGTTTCACCGCCAGTACGCAAAGGGCGCTTGCGATCTTTGCGGTTCAGTATTTTCAGCGAAAAAGCCCAGACATAAGATGTCCGGGCCGGGGATAAAAATGGGTATGATCTGCAAGCCTGAAGGTCAGGCCAGGGTTTGCGACTCGGACAAAGGGATACCGGCGACTGCCTCTTCAGAAGCAGCCGCCGTAATAGCATCGGCTTTGGTATTCGAAAAGATGAGTGTCTCGTCCGGCTTCAGCATGTCCCGGATTATACGTCATGATCCATGAAGTAGCAATATCCCCGAAAAACACTATGGCTGTGCTCCGCACATCGTTTGGCTCACAAGCCGGTCAGATTAGCCCCTGACACACCGCACACCGTAACCAAATTTGGCTTATCGCGCCTCGTACCCTCC
>VGOC01000122.1 GCA_016865865.1 Chloroflexota bacterium | reverse complement strand
CTGCTGCTGACCCTCAACCGCTGGACAGTGATCCTCGACTGGGCCCAATCCACGAAGGTGGATTTTGTGCGCCAGCCTCGAATTTATTCGATGGCTGAGCAGTTACTCAACTTCAATGAGCAAGTCATCCTCAACTTCAATGAGCAAGTCCTCCTCAACTTCAATGAGCAAGTCCTCCTCAACTTCAATGAGCAAGTCATCCAGGCCGCTTACGCCAAAACCACCACCCTGAGCGCCAACCTGATCGAGTGCGCCGCGCAGGGCCTGGCCGATGAACGTCTGATCGCCGCCCTGGATTACCTCATGGCGGGTTTGGGGGATGAAAGGGAAATGATCCATGGGCTGCTCGATTGGGGCAGTTCTTCCGGGGTGGATGCGTTAGTGGGGATGCTTGTGGCTTCGAAAGGGTTTGTTGGCGTAAAATAAGGCTATGGCAATTTTCTCACGCTGTGAAATCGAACAAGGACTTGAACGTCTTGGCGACTCGCACAGGCAAAAGGATTTCGCATCCAATTGACGCTAGTTGGCGGCGCGGTGATGGTTCTGCAATTCGACGCGCGTCCATCCACACGCGATGTGGACGCGGTTATACTCAGCACGGCCATAAAAGCACGTTTCCGATTCATTGAAATGGGACACGGATTCCACGGATGAACACGGATTGGATAAAATAATCGTAACTGCTCAGCCATCGAACAGATTTACCCGGAAAAAGGGTGTGCGCAGGGGGCGTAGCCCCCTGCGCACACCCTTTTTTCGGGAATTTCTCCGTTTGGCTGAGTAGTTACAAATAATCAGGAAAATCCGTGAAAATCCGCGTTGACTCGTGTCCGAAAAAATGCGTTTTTATGCCCGTTGCAGGTATATCTATCCTCATACCAACTTGAAACGCTCTGGCTCCGGGTGTCTGGAGACCATCTCCTTTGCAATCTGATTATGCCGCCGGATGTGCGCGGCCAGGTCAAGCGTCTGCAATTCGCCATCCTGCACGATCATCCTGCCGTTGATCACTGAGAGATCAACATGGTCTATGGTGCATAGCAGCAGCGCCCCCAACGGGTCATGCACTGCGCCGCCGGTTAGGCTGAGCTTATCCAGCCTCACGCCGATGAAGTCGGCGGCTTTGTTCGGGGCCAACGAGCCGATATCATCCCGTCCCAATACAGAGGCGCTCCCCAGGGTAGCCAATTCCAGGCCTTCTTGCACGCTGAAAGCCCCTGCGCCTCGGGCGACGCGCTGCAAGAGCATCGCCATGCGCGCCTCGGTGATCATGTGACACGAATCGTTGCTGGCCGAGCCATCCACCCCTACCCCGACCTTCACTCCCGCGTCGAGCATGTCCCGTATCCTGGCAATCCCCGATCCCAGGCGCATGTTAGATGAAGGACAGTGCGCCACGCCCGTGCCGGTCTCAGCCAGCATCTTGATTTCGTCGTCATCCAGGAAGATGGCATGAGCCCACCACACGTCGGGCCCAACCCAACCGAGTTGTTTCATATAGATGGCCGGGCGCGCCCCAAACTCGCGTTCACAGAAGGTTTCTTCGTCGCGCGTTTCGGCGACGTGCGTGTGCAGCATCACCTTCTGATAAGATCGAGCCAGTTCAGCGGCCTTGCGCATCAAATCGCCCGTGACCGAGAAGGGGCTGCATGGCGCAAGGGCGACGCGCGCCATCGCAAAGGGGGCTGGATCATGGTAGGCCTCGATGACGCGCTGACAATCAGCCAGGATTTCATCTTCCTCCTGCACCACATGATCGGGCGGCAGGCCTCCTTTACTGCGCCCCAGGGACATAGAACCACGCGTCAGGTGAAAGCGCATCCCAATGTCCCGCGCCGCGCGCGCCTGCGCATCAGCGGTGGCGTCGTTGGGGTACAGGTACAGGTGATCGCTGCTGGTGGTGCAGCCTGAGAGGATCATCTCCGCCATCGCGGTCTGCGTGCTGATATAGACTGCTTCTTCGGTCATCTCACCCCAAATCGGGTACAGCCGCACCAACCAGTCGAACAACTCTTCGTCCTGCGATCCAGGAACGGCCCGGGTCAGGGTCTGATAGAAATGATGGTGCGTGTTGATCAGGCCTGGCAGGATCACCATCCCAGCCGCATCCAAAAGGATGTCGGCCCGCGAGGGGAGTTCATCGGCGGGGCCAATCTGTTCGATGACATTGTCACGAACAAAGATACTCCCCTTCCGAATCCGACTCCTCCCGCTGTCCATCGTAATGATTAGATCAGCGTTTTTGACGAGTAATGTGCCCATTTTTGCATCTCCTCTTCTGTATCATTATTAGAACTACTCAGCCAAACGGAGAAATTCCCGAAAAAAGGGTGTGCGTGGGGGTGCGCAGCACCCCCACGCACACCCTTTTTTCGGGCTAATCCGTTTGATGACTGAGCAGTTACAATACTCCATCGAATTGGATCAGCCCCAAATCCCAATCAGCACACCGCCCAGCAGGCGCAGGGCCGCCGCCAGGATGATGGTCCCCCTCAAGCCCAGGGCATCCCCCATCAACGGGCCGACCAACGATCCGGTCAAAATGCCGATATTCAAGGCCAGGTTGTGAAAGGCCATGTGCGCGGGGCGGTCATCCTCGGGGATGCGTTCCATCAGGCGCGTCAACAGACCGCTGTTGGTCAAACCCCACACGGCGCCTCCCATCAGCGAAGCCAGATACAGCAGCCACTGATCGGATGCCAGACCGGTCAACAACGGATAGATGCCATACAGCACGGCCCCAAGGACGAACAGGCGATGATTTCCCAGCCAGGCGCTGATCCGCTGCACCCCCAGGGATGCGACCATCAAGGTGATATAGAACAAGGCGTTGGCAATGCTGATCTGCGCGTCGGTGAGTTTCAACTCGCGCACCCAAAAAAGCGGGAACAACGGGATAGGGATATATTGAAAAAAATAGAAAGCGAGGTATGCGCCCAGGAGGGGGCCGAAGGGCGTGTGCAGCAAATCGAAACGCAGCAACGATTTGTCGCCCGCGCGCGTCAGAAAACGCAGGCCGAAGGTATTGCGCAGCTCATCACCGAATCGCAGCCCGCCAGGCCGGGCCGGGTCGCGGATCGGGCGGCCAACCTGGCGCATTGGCGGAGCGCCGGGGCTTTGACGGATTTTCCCCAGATGGAAACTGCTCATCGCAGCGGCTATGCCGCCGATTACGAAGACGAGTTGGTAATTCACCGGAAAGGGGATCGCATCCAGGATCTGGCCGCAAAGCAAGGTGGTCAGGATGACCGCCAGAGCCATCACCGCCGTGCGAACACCGACAAGCCGGGCGCGTTGTTCGGGAGGCACAACCGCTGCGAACATGGCATTGAAGGATACCGCCAGCAATGTGCCTGGGATAGCCATCAGCAGCGTGATCAGCGCCATCGCCCAGGTCTGGCCGTGGGCGTCGAGCAGCCAGGCCAGGGGGATCAAGCACACATATCCAAGACGGTGCCAGAGGGAGGAGAGAAAGGTCTGCTTCGGAAAAGATCTGCCTTCCAGCCACCTCCCCGCCGGGAGGGAGAAGAACAGATTTACCACCGCTGGCCCTGCTGTAAACAGGCCAATCAACAGACTGCTGGCTCCAAGGCGGGCGGCATACACAGTCAGGAATGCCATGCTGCTGCCCAGCAGGCCGCCGAACCATAAGGTATCCAGCGCCAGGTGGCGAAAATTACGCTGGTGTAGCCATGTATCTTGGGTCATGATGATTCTCCAATTGCCTCGGCGCGGTATTTTACCCCTGACTGAAGAATATGGCATCCTGACATAAGCCACGCAAACTGGCACCTGCCAGGGCGCGAACGCTCTCAAAAAGGTTCTGATTGACATGGGAAACATCTTGAATGCTCCTTGGATTCAAGTAGTGAGTGCTACAGGACGTGCCCGCGCCGCCACCCTCTCCGTCGTTGGTGTCAGCTCCATTCGATATCGGTGAGAGCGTGGCCACCGGAGAGCGTATCGGTGTAGACCCGGACGGGCATGGTGTCATCGCTGGAGGCAGCCGCACAGGGAAATCGTCACTCGTTTACGTGCTGCTCAAGCAATCCACCGAGCACGGTCAGGATGCGCCCTTGGGGCAATTGGCAGGGAAATATGGCAACTGTAGCCAGGGCTGGGTCACCGAGGTGGTCAGCCCCATCATGTCCAAAGCCAGGGCCTTAGAGCTATCCCCCTGGCTGTTCGCTGCCATGCACCAGAACCGTTTCGTGGACATGGAAAGATGGATCAAAGATAGAGCCTGGGTCGTGATTCGCCTGCCTTCTGGGAAGATGGGACGTGAGGGCGCTCGCTTAACTGCGGGGGTGGTGAATAACGTGTTTAATGCTGGCTTCCGTAAAGTGACACTGTATGATCCGCAGCCGTTCTATTTCGTCATCGACGAGACTCAGGAAATCGTCGCTGGGATGTGGCTGGAGTATTTGCTTTGCGAGGGTGCGAAGGTTGGGGCGCGCGTCTTTGCCCTGGCGCAATCGCTTTCCATGCTGCATTGGATTGAAGGTTTCGAGTCGGTAGTACAGTCGCCGCTGGCGAACACGTCCACTCAGGCGTTTTTCTCCCCTGACCCCGAAGACGCCAATTTGATCCGCGCCACGCTGAATATGAGTATGCGTTACGGGGATATGACCCTGGACTTGCCCTTGCTGTAATCCTGGCAGCGGGCATGGGTGGGCGGGCGCTGGCCAGGCAGTGGAAGCGATGAAAACCCTCGTGCTTCGGGTTGATCAAATGGATCAAAGCAGCCGGGGTCGTTGATCTATCACTCCTCTGCCTCGACATCCATCAATACCGCCCGCACTGCAACCCGCCATTGATACCCTTGGGCTGTCTGGTCATACCCCCGGCAGGTGATCAAGGTCAACCAATCGTTCTCTTCGTGGGTGAGAACGGATAGGTCATCCGGTGCTACCCATTGCACAGCGCGTACCTTGTAAGTATGACGCAGGCCCCAGGCATGGATGATGATCTCATCACCATAGCTCAGAGTATCCAAATCCACAAATGGGCCGGGGTTGTTGTCCGCGCCCCAGACGTGGGCGGTGAGGACGGTGTTGCCCTTCCAGGTGGGAAAAGCTGTGCCCTCGAGATAGCCAACAGCCGCCCCAAGCCAGGTCACATCCCAACCTTCGGGGGTCAGCGGGATCCCCAGGATGGGCAGATCTACCCCCAGGACGGGAATCTTCAGCCAGATGTCGTCCAATGCAGAATATACACTCCCGGCAGGCTGATTTTCGAGCGCAGTCAACACCTGCGGTGCGAATCCCGTGGCGGGCAATTCCAGTACACCGATAGTGAAGTAGCTCAAACCCCACATCTTCACGCACAAATAACCCTCCTCTTCGTAGGTATCGAAAAGCGGGCCCCACTCGCTCCCGGCGTGGCTGTGGAAGATGACCAGGTTAGTGAAGCTCCCGCCGGCAGCCTGCAATTGGGAATGCGTAGGCTCGAGGCAGACTTCCAACGGCGCGTCGAAATTGGACGGCGGCTGGCCCTCACAGGTGATAGTTACATCATAGGCCGGACCACCCAGCGAGAAGCCATTGCCGCCAGCTTTTCCGCTGATGGCAAACTGGCAGTTGCTCTGGTTTGCTAGCGCCCCCACAGGAACCATCACACGTATGCGTTCGAAGTTGAATTCGCCGCCATCGCGGCCCACACCGGCGAGCAGTTCTTGGGGTTCTTCTTCGCCATCCTCATCGCCATCACCGCTTTCAGCCGGAACTGCCGCCCCGCTTCCCGTGATCTGAATGTCATAGGGGTTCTCATCCAGGTCGTTATTGGCGAGATGAACATCCAGGCTGAAGACGCCCGGGGCGTTGACATCGAAGGAGATGTCGATACTAGCCTTATCACCGGCGGCAACAGTGACGGGTGCGGGTGTGAAAAGGGTAAAGTTGCAAACATTAACGAGGTTGTCGGCGGTGACATCCGTCACAATGAGTTGGTCTATCCCGGCGCTGTTATCTACGGTGTAGGTCAGGTGGATGGTGGCCAGGGCCTGATCGCCGATGTCATCCGTGCCGTCATCGGGGATGGAAACCCCTGCCGGG
>VGOC01000121.1 GCA_016865865.1 Chloroflexota bacterium | reverse complement strand
GGCGCGGCATGATAAAGCGAATTACAGCGTCGTGGATGCGGCGATCGTCATGGATCACCTGATCCTGGCTGCGACGAATCTAGGCTTGGGCACCTGCTGGATAGGCGCCTTCGATCCCAAAGCAGCGCGCCAGATACTCGGCATCCCCGAGGAAGTGGAACCCATCGTGATGACCCCCCTGGGATATCCCAATGATCAACCCAGGCCGAAGGCGCGCAAATCCCTCGTAGAGCTGGTCAGATACGAACGCTGGTAGGAACACGCTTCCTGCCAGGAAGCGTGTTCCTACCGAGCCGGAATACTCCTGGCCACGATCTTCACCGCCTCATTGATGACCTCCTCTGGCGTGTCCAGCATACCGCGGAAGCGGATCGAGCGGTTTCCAGATTTCATCGCCTGGAGACCGTTCCCCGCCATCTTCTCGATCATCCCGTCGCGCTTGCCCTGGTCTGGCAGGTCATAGGCGATCATCAAGCCTTTGCCTCTCACGTTGGTGATCACGCCCTTGGACTCCTCGGCGACGGTCTGCAATTCACCGATCATCTTCTGACCCATCTTCGCAGTATGGGCCAGAAGATCATTCTCGGCGATGATCTCCAGATAGCGGGTGCAGCGCACCATATCGGTCAGATTGCCTCCGAAGGTGGAGTTGATGCGGCTAGGCTCCTCGAAAACGTGATTGCTGACCTCATCAATGCGTTTCCCCACAACAATGCCACTCACCTGAGATTTCTTCCCGAAAGCAAAAATATCAGGCCGGACGTCATGGTGTTCGAAGGCCCACATCTTGCCGGTAATCCCCATGCCGGCCTGCACTTCGTCGAAGATGAGCAGGAATTCGTGCTCATCGGCCAGACGGCGCAGCTCACGCATGAACTCCGTGCGGAAGTGATTATCTCCCCCCTCGCCCTGGATGGTCTCGATGATCAGCGCAGCGACGTCGCCCTTATGCTGCCTGACCACCGCCTCGATCTGCGCGCAGGCGAACTCTTCCATCCGGGCAACTTCTCGAAGTACATCCTCGTTGATGGGAAAGCGTAATTTCGGGTTGATCACCCTCGGCCAATCGAATTTGGGGAAGTACATATATTTGCGAGGGTCGTCCGTGTTGGTCATGGATAGGGTATAGCCCGAACGGCCGTGAAACGCCTCTTCGAAGTGGATCACCTTCGACCCCAGCCCTTCCACCATCGCTGGCATGGCCTCCTTCAGATTGGCTCCAGAAATAGCCGAGAAATTCTTGCGCGCCTTCCAATCGAAGGCTGTTTTGAGAGCATTCTCCACCGCCAGAGAACCCCCACTGACAAGAAACAGGTAGGGCATCTCCTCTGGCATGGCCAATCGCCCAAAGGCATCCACGAATTCGGCCATCAGAGTGGTGTAGATATCCGAATTGGAAGGCTTGTGAAGCGCAGATAAGGTCAGCTTCTCCACGAAAGCCGGGTCTTGGAGTCCAGGGTGATTGTAGCCAATCGGGTTGCTGGCGAAGAAAGTGAAGAAATCAATATATTCCTTTCCGGTCACGGCATCGACCAGGTAAGCCCCATTCGATCGTTCCATATCGAAAACGATATGTTTGCTATCGGCAAGCATATATTTACCGATGGTTTGATGAACTTGTGATGGTTGCATATTATTGTGTTCTCTCCGGTGAGAATGGTATTCCAGCAATGACGTCGGGATTATATTCTCATCTTCTACCAAAGGCAAGCGGCTTTTTCGTGCAGTCGTGGTATCATTTTCGAGAAAGGAGTCTCCACATGCAAATCTATCCCATCGAACCACAGAACCCCCGTGAGGCGCGTCGTTTCATTCGCTTTCCGAACTGGCTCTATCGGGACAACCCTTATTGGGTACCGCCCATGGAATCCGAGATGAAAACTGCCCTCGACTCGAAAGCTCATCCGTTCTACGAACATTCCGAGGCGGTCTTCTTACTTGCCAAGAAAGACAACAAAATATGTGGACGAATTGCCATCCTCGATAATCATCGCTCTCGAGAAAGACTGCATAACAACACCGGATTTTTTGCTTTCTTCGAGGTAGTAAACGATATCGAGGTAGCCAGGGGACTCTTCGAGGCGGGGTTCGAATGGGCGCGCCAGCGGGGAATCGATACCCTCTCTGGGCCGAAAGGATTGACGCCAGGCGATGGCTCAGGCATGCTGGTCGAAGGCTTCGATTTCTATCCCGCCCTGGGGATTCCCTACAACCTGCCCTATTACCCGAATCTGCTCGAGGAATTGGGCTTCGAAAAAGAAGCCGATTCCCTCTCCGGCTATATTCGGGCAGGCGAATACGAACTCCCGGAGCGGGTCTTCGAACTGACCGAGCGCGTCAAAGCCCGGCGCGGTTTCCACGTACTCAGGTTCACGACCAAAAACGAATTGCGCGAATGGATTCGAGTGTGACTAAAATCAGTTGGTAGCCTAATGAGCGAAAAGAGGAGTTGAAAGAAAGGCGACATTCTGGGAAGATTGGTTTGAGAAAACGATTTTCCGAGGAGGTGCGCCATGACTCTCAACTCCACCCAGATGATACCTCAACTGAGGGAAGAATTCGAGCAGTTGCTGGCCTTTGTCACCGGGCCCCAGGCTCGAACAGCGACGATGGATCAAATGGAGCGCAGCTTGTTTCGAAGAATACTGCATCTTGGATACCAGTTTTTGCGGCTATTTATCATGCGACGGGTAGAAACCGAGACACATGCGCCATTGGTGCGAAGGGACAAGAGTGTCTTGCCGTACCATTCGCAGAAAGGGCGTGATTACTTCTCGATCTTCGGCAAGCTGAAGTTTGAACGAGCGTACTTCTATGCTGGAGGAGGAAGTGGAAGTTGTCCATTGGATGAGGCGTTGAGTCTGCCAGAGAATTGCTACTCGGATCTGCTGATGGAGAGCGTCGAATTGCTGGGGGTGGAGGGGGCATACGGCAAAGGGTTGCAGGTGGTGGCGCGGTTGCTCGGATTGAACTTGCCTATATTAGCCTTGGAGAGCAGCGTAATGGAACACAGTCAGAACATCAAAGCGTACTACCACCAAAAAGCCGCCTTCCCCAGTGCTGAAGAAGGGTCAATCCTGGTTGCCCAGGCAGATGGCAAAGGGGTACCTTTGGTGCGGCGCGAGTTGGATGTGAAGGTGCGACGCGGCAAAGGGGACAAGAAAACACAGAAAAAAGAAGCGATTGCCACTGCCGTGTATACGATAGAGCCCTATCTTCGCACTCCCCTGGAGGTGCTCAACGCACTGTTCAAGGAAGATGAGCCTCCTGCGGAACGTCCGGCTCCCCACCACAAGCAAATCTTCGCCAGTCTGAAAGGCAAAGAGTCCGCCATCAAACGTCTGGCAAGCTGGGTGCAACGCCGGGAAGGTGCGCACATCTGCCAGCGCGTTGCGCTGACCGATGGGGCAGAGCCGTTACAGAAGCAGATGCTGGCTTGTTTGCCAGGGTTTCCCCTCGTCTTGGATATCATCCATGCCGTGGAATATCTTTGGAAGGCTGGCACGGCCATCTATGGAGAAACAGACTCCTCGCGCACGGAATGGGTGAAGGCGCAGACGCTCCGCCTCTTGTCTAGCCAGACCGAGCAAGTCATCCAATTGCTGGAAGACAAAGCCGCCTCGCTTTCTCCAAACAGTCAAGCTGCTAAAGCCTTGCGCGGATCAGCCCACTACTTCCGTCGGAACTTGCCTTACATGGACTACGCCGAATACTTGCGCCGGGGTTGGCCCATTGGCACCGGCGTGATCGAAGGAACTTGCCGTCACCTTGTTAAAGATCGAATGGAACTGTCGGGTATGCGCTGGACTATCGCAGGCGCGGAGGCGCTACTGGCTTTGCGCGCCGCAAACGAGAACGGCGACTGGGAAGATTTTCACACCCTCCGCCGCACCCAACGTCATCATGTCCTTTATGGCGCACCGCTCAAGATCAATCCGCTGGAACAGGCAGAACGCCTTGAAACCAACCAATTTTAGTCACACTCAATGGATTCCCAGCGTGCGCGAAATCTACAACCAGGCCTTCTCCCCTCTGCCCGATTTCACGCCGATCACAGAAGACGAGGCCTGGCTGATCGCGGAGAAGATCCTCTCGATTGCCGATCCACGGCTGCTCAAATTGGTGTTCAAGGGGGATGAGCCGGTTGGCTTCCTTTTCGCCTATCCGAACGTCTCCAGAGGGTTGCAAAAAGCCAAAGGGCGTTTGTGGCCGTTTGGCTGGTGGCATCTGATGCGCGATTTCAAGCGCACCAGGATGTTAGACATCAATGGCATCGGCCTGCTACCCGAGCATCAGGGTGTTGGTGCGACGGCAGTGCTCTACTCGGAACTGGCAAAAACGGTTAGCGAGTTCGATTTCGAATACGCCGACATCGTGCAGATCGCCGAGAAGAATATGAAAAGCTTCGGCGAGATGGACAACCTGGGCGTCAAATGGCACAAGCGCCATCGAGTCTACAGGAAGACATTATGATATCAATTGGCGACAGCGCCTCCCTGACCAAAACTTTCAGCGATGAGGATGTGCGCACTTTCGCGTTGATATCTGGCGATAACAACCCCATCCATCTGGATGACGAATACGCCGCGGGCACTCGCTTCGGTCGGCGGCTGGCGCACGGCATCCTGACTTCGGGGTTGATCTCGGCTGTTTTGGGTACCCTACTCCCTGGGCCGGGCAGCGTCTACATCAAACAAACGCTTTACTTCCGCGCCCCGGTCTATATCGGCGATACGATCACCGCCAAGGTTACCGTCAGGGAGATGCGCGATGATAAGCCCATCGCCACCTTCGATACTGTCTGCGCCAAACCAGATGGTACTGTGGTAATCGAAGGCGAGGCGGTGTTATTGCTGCCGCCACCAGGGTAAGATCGCATCCGCCATACGGCGTTTGTAGTGCGCCACGCAGCCTGCGGAGTGGCGCTTTCCCGACGTGAGAGCACTCCACTATGCTGCGTGCTCAACTACGAATCTTGTTTGCAAACCTAAGAGTGATCCAACTCCTCGCGGAATAACGCACCCAGCCGGGCAATCCCTTCGCGGATCATCTCCAGCGAGGCGTTGGAAAAGTTCACCCGCATGGTATTGGCTCCGCTGCCATCAGGATGGAACGGTTGCCCTGGGACGTAGGCTACTTTACGAGCAACCGCTTTGGGAAGCAATTTCTGGGCATCCAAACCCTCCGGCAGAGTCACCCACAGGAACATGCCGCCCTCGGGCCGGGTCCACTCGACGCCCTCCGGGAAGTGCTTCTCCATGGCATCCAGCATCACCAGCAAGCGTTCTTTATACGTCGCGCGGATCACCTCGGCATACTCCCCCAGGAAACCATCGCGCGCCACCTCATAGGTCACCATCTGATTGAAGGTCGGCGAATGTAGATCGGCGCCCTGTTTGGCGAAAACGAGCTTGCGGATCACATCCAGATCGGCGATGACCCAGGCCATACGAATCCCGGGGGCCAACAGTTTCGAGAAAGTGCTCATATAGATCACGTTGCTCGATTCAGCGACGCCCCGCCCTCCGCGGTGCTGCTGATCGAGCACCCAAATCGGGGGGAGGTCCTCCCCGAAATAGCGCAACTTACCGTATGGATCGTCCTCGATGATCGGGACGCCATACATGTCAGCAAGCTCGACTAACTCTTGCCGCCGATCGAGAGAGAGGGTGACCCCGCTGGGATTCTGGAAATTCGGCAAAACGTAGATGAAGCGCGGCCGCTTCTTCAGGGCGTCTTCGAGTAAGTCTGTGCGCATCCCCTGGCCATCGCAAGGCACGGTAAGATATTCCGCGCCATAGGCATTCCAGGCCTGCAACGCGCCAAGATAGGTTGGATTCTCGACCACGACGGGATCGCCTGCATCCACGAAGAGCATCCCGATCAGATCGAGGGCTTGCTGAGAACCCGAGGTCAGTTGGACGTTTTCGACTTTCGTATGGATGCCGTAACTCGCCATATGCTCGACGATGACTTCCCGCAATGGGACGAATCCTTCGGTTGGCGTGTACTGCAAGGAGGCCGGCCCGGCTTCATCCAGAACGATCTCGCAGGCCCGTTTGAACTCTTCGACTGGAAAGACATCTGGAGAGGGCAACCCACCTGCGAAGGAAATCACATCTGGCGCGCTGGAGTGTTTGAGAATCTCCCGGATGACCGA
>VGOC01000120.1 GCA_016865865.1 Chloroflexota bacterium | reverse complement strand
CGCACCCGACTCCCCGCCCCCGAAGATATCGAGTCCCTGGTGGCGGTGTCCGGGACGAAAAGAATCATCCCAAAGAAAACCGATATACCCCGAGGTAGGCATCTGGAATGGCGCTTCTCCACAACGCTCGCCAGCAGCGATCCCCCACTCCGAATGAGAGGCGGCATCCCTGAGCCAGGCGAATAAACGGGTTGTCCGTTCCCCGCTGCGCTGGTACCAACGATAAGCGAAATATCCGCAGATAATGCCAATCACGAATACAACTGATAAAAAAATCCGTAGATAACGATTTTGGGGTTGGGTCATGGCTGGGGACGCATCTCGACGATCTGCGCTTGTGTGATTGTCAGGATCGCCTGGGGATCGAGGCGAACCAGCGTATTATGCGCGCCGCCCCCCGCATAGACCTCGCGGTGTTCGAGCACTTGCGGAGCGATCAGGGTCCGAATGGGCTGCGGGTGACCGAAAGGCGGCACGGTCCCCACGGGATAGCCGGTGGTCTCCAGAACGATCTCGGCATTAGCCAGCCGGACGCGCTTGCGGCCAACGCCGTATAGCGCGGCGATGCTCCTGCTCTCGATCAGTTGGGTCCCGCAGGTGATCGCCAGAACCCGTTCGTCATTCACGGCAAAAAGCACCGATTTGACGATCTGGTCGGGGCTCGTACCCACGGCTCGAGCAGCGGTTTCCACAGTGGGCGTTGGCTCATCGAGGGTGATCAGCTCGCCCTCGATGCCGTGTCGTTCCATGAAACGTAGTAGATCATTGGGAGTCAGCATCAGCTTTGCCCTGCCTGTATTTGCGAAGGTTTTCGATATCGTCTTCTCTGTGTTCGGCGGTCAACAGAGTCACCTGTCCGCCGGTGATTCGCTGCAAAATGCCCCCGGCGAGTCGTCCTTGAGGGGAGATCAGCGCGGATCGCAGCGCCTCCTGGGTTTCGAAGAACAACTCATGGATCAGTCGGATATCCTGGTCGCCGAACAGGGTTGCATTAACGCGTATGGCGGCTTCGCGGATAAGCCCCGGCATCTCCTCCGCATGATGAAGGAATTCAGGCCATCCCTCGTTGAATCCTCGAGAGTCTGCCACCGCGCCGACGAGAAGAATCAGTTTGTGCATGGGGATAATTATACACGTCTCGATGGATTGTGATACCATTGGGCCAGATCACGAGTCCCGGGAGCTAGCCATGTCAATTTTCGAATCCCCTATTCTCCAATCCATCTTAGATCAGCCGGTCGTTTCCCGTATCCGGCGAAACCATGGTCTCGAGCACGCCGCCTTGCATATCCTGGCCGAAAAGCGGCCGGGGCGCACGATGGGCGGACATTCCGGCCCGACCGGTTTCTGGTTGGTCGGAAACCTCCCCACCGAGGAGGTCCAGGAAGCTGTTTACGAAGCCTTGCGACGTCTGCGGACGGGGGAACGCCATCTGGCAGTGCACCCGGGCTGCGGGACGAATTTTGCCACTGCTGGCGCCATGGCTGGCCTGGCCGGTGTGATGGGCATGTGGGGCGTCGGCGCTCGCAAACGCGATAAGCTGGAGCGCCTGCCCCTGGTAGCGACCCTGGCCACCCTGGCGTTGATCCTGTCTCAACCTTTTGGGATGACTCTGCAAAAATACATCACCACGAGCGGAGACCCGGGGGAACTGGAGATCGTCGAGATTCTGCCGACAAAGCGGGGCCGGGTGAAGGCTCATCGCGTCGTGACCCGGGGGTGATCATGGCCGAAAAGCCGGTTGTCTACATCCTTCACGGAGATGACGAGTACGCCATCGCCCAATTCATCTCCAGCATGGAAGCAAAAGTAGGCGACCCTGCTATCGCGGGGATGAATATCACGCATTTCCCGAAAGGCGCTCTTCCGCTCGATGAAATTACCCTGGTTGTGCAATCCATGCCTTTCCTGGCCGAGCGCCGCCTGGTAGTTCTCCACGATCCGCTCACCGGCATGCAGAGCGCCACGGTTCGCGAACAGTTCAAATCACTTTTAGAAAAAATTCCCCCCACAACCGCATTGGTGATCGCCGTCAACAGGCCGCTGGTCCCACACCGGGAAAGAGGCAAAGGCAATCAGCACTGGCTTCAAACATGGGCTATTGGGCAGGCTGGCCGCGTCTTCGAGAAAGAATTCTTCCTTGCCCGCGGCCCCGATCTGGCGCGTTGGATCCAGAAAAAGGCGATAGAGGAAAATGGGGAAATCACCCCTGAAGCCGCCGCCCTGTTAGCCAGCCTGGTAGACGAAGATCCGCGCCTCGCCGCCCAAGAGATCAGCAAGTTGGTGGCTTACGTCAACTACAGCCGCCCGGTGGAGCCGGATGACGTGGAGCACCTGGTGGCCTATGTTGGCAGTGGAGATGTTTTCGCCATGGTGGATGCCCTGGGCGAGGGAAATGGGCAGAAAGCCCTGCGCATGCTGCACCAGCTTCTGGAGGATGATGACCCCCTGCGCCTCTTCGGGATGATCGTTCGCCAGTTTCGTCTGCTGCTGCTGACCCGCGAACTGTCGAGTCTGGGGTACAGGGAAAACGACATCGCCCGCGAGTTGAAAACCTACCCCTTCGTAGTGCGCAAACTCATCCCCCAAACACGCAACTTCTCCATCGAAAGCCTGGAAGAGATCTACCGCCGCCTGTTGGATCTCGATGAAGCCATCAAGACCGGCCAGGTCGAGGGGGATGTTGCATTGGATACGCTGGTCACTGCGCTAACGGTTTAAAGCGCAAGACCCCAGGCGGGTTCGAGAAGCTCCAATTGGAGTGAGGAGGAAACCCCGGGGTCTTGCTCTTCGAAGATGTGGAAAATCACCAGGCTGGGCAGGCCTATTGGTGATTGACTCCCAACCAGAAATGATTCGGCAAGAGCGACTTGGACGCCCGCAGTTCGACCCCTGCAGTTTTGTGGTGCTTGCCGTTTTGGGGGTTGGATTCCTCTTTGGGCTTTTTCCCGTTGATCGCTAACATCGAGGGATGCACGAAGCACAGGTTAGGGAATTGGCCGTATTTCTTCTGATAGTAACTGGCCGCCCGCTTGACCTTGGTATCCAGATCGGCGCTCTTGTCGTTATCGAACCATAACATGCCTACGTCCATGGCGAACCTCCCGAAAATCATCGAGCGATAACTAGAACTTGCGTTCTAATTATCGCTCGAATTCGCGTTTTCGTCAAGGGTTACGAGCCGGCGGGTTTACCCATAAACCTTGTTCGTAAAACTACTCTGCTTGCTCGCGGCGCTGGCCTTCCAGGGCGATAGCCCTCGCGGTGTTGGGAAGCACTACATCAAACCAAGATTGCATTGGGTATATTTACATCGCTATTTGATCCGTCTAATTCTATGACCTTTGGCTTCAACGACTACAAATGCTTTTGCCAATTCATCCACTGGATATTTCGAAAGCACTTTCTTGAGTTCCGTATGTACTTCCTCGAAAGTTGAAGGTAACATACGAAGATATATTACGCCCGCCCCTGCACCTTGTACAAATACCAAATTCCCATAATCTCGGTCGCGGGTTACAAATATGCGCTCTAATTTTTGCACCTCCTCCAATAGCACTTTATCGTCCGCACGTGAAAGCCCTATATCCGCCGCCAATAACTGCCAGTTCGCTGAAATTAAAATGACTTTCTTGAATTTCGGCTAAAAAAGCCGGTTTTACTGCCAATTTTTCCTAAACGCGCCAAGAATCACCACGCATTTTTTAGAGTTCGACAAGTTTTATGAAATTGCCAAAAGGCACCCCCCAAATATGGTGTTGATGGAGTTTGGCATCCCATATTTGGCGGATAAATAATTCAAGATTTCAAAAAATTTTCAGCGAATGGACAGCAATAATACATCATATCCTAGACTGCCAAGAAAGCGCGCTGTTATTGCGTATACGTCTTGGTCAAGTAAAAACTTCATGCCGCAACTGCCGCGATATGAATATCTTCAGCCGCTACTAATGCAATTGCATATCGTATACACGCACGAATATCTTCTACTACCAAATCGGGGTAGTAGGTACTTATTATTTCGTCAAATGTAATACCTTCATCAAGGAGTTCAAGAATACTCTGTACGGTAATACGCGTCCCTTTAATGCATGGTTTCCCAAAATGAATTCTGGGATTAACTGTTATTCGTTCCATTTGTACACCTCATCAATTTTGAAATATATTTTTGTGCTGCTTGAACGTGACTTGCGATTATCTCAACCAACAACTTATTCACCCAAATATTTCTCTATCTCACCCAAAACCTGATTGATGGATGGTTGATCGGTAGGCGCTATCTTTTCTTCTCCAATGTGTTTATGATGCGGAAAAGTTATTACATCGGGATGATGAGGAGCTTTATCATATCGAAATACACATTGGTCATTACGAATATAGGAATACGAGTAAACGATTCGTACAGGATACCCCAATTCTGTATTTACAGTCTCATGGATGCTCAGAAAAGAATCATCCCAAAAATGGACACGGCATCGAAGAATTCCATTGAAATCGTCTGATTCCAAAACTTCGATTACCTCAACAGATGCTATCGAAGCGTATTGCTCTAAACTGCGTTCGATTGACTCAAAGTAATCCGCAACATTCATGGCGCTGATGCTGACGAAAACATAAGTTGTCGAATCGGAAGCGATGTAAGATACAAGTGATATAACCCTGCCCAAGTCAACCAGGCATCATCATCGCCCATTTCTCCTTCTTGATAGCGTCTATAGAATTCAATCGTAGAATACCCGTATTTTGACTCTAAATCGGATAATCGCTGACTAAGTTCTTGAAATGATAACCGTCTCGGCTCAAATGACATAATTTACTCCTGCCATGAAAACCCCTTTTCAAAAAGCCAGTTTGACACAGCTCATTGCTTTAGTGGTCAATCGCAACTTTGGTTTTCACATAAACAATTATACCCGAAAGAACACCTTGGTTTATCAATGTTTCGGCTTTGACAACTGAAAGCATCGCGGTAGGACTTCCAGTTACCCAACAGCCCCCGCACAGATCCCGGCGTGCGGAATTACCGCACGGGCTTTGTCAATTAGCGGACGTAATCGTACCAGCAATTTGCGGCAAAAGTACGCCGGTGATTTGCGGCCAGAATGTACCACTTGCGAACAGAAAAACACAGACCAAGCAAGTAGGCCAACGCCTGAGGTGGTTTGACCACCTCGAAATCCACCACCGGAACGGCAATCACAACGACAACGCTATCGCCAATCTCGAAGTGGTACATTTTGGCCGAAATCTGGTGGAGCATTCTGGGTGAAATCTACTGGTACATCGTTGCCGAAATTACCTGGTACATTTACGTGCGCGAATTGACAGCGAAAGTCTCACGTCCGGTTCGGGAGTGGCGGCGGGGTGGGCAACCGCCCCGCCGACCATAATTAGCCACCGCTTTGTATTTCGCTGGCAGTATGAAATAGATAAAGAACTGCTATTCGTCAGTTTCATCCATCCAGGACGTTCTTGGCATCCAGAAATTCTACTGGCTCTTCGTCTTTTCCATGCTCCCACATAAGAGAGAAAAACCAAATATTACTTTCTCCAATACAGAAATCCGCCGGGGTGAATTTCATCTTGGAGTCCAGCGGAGGATCTGATCTTTGCGGGTTGTACTCTGCTTGCCAACCAAAAACTTCACCTCGCCATTCTTTTCCTGTGGCATGTAATTGGTATGCGAACTCCCTAACTTCATCAAGGTCAGGAATGATTACCGGTACAACTGGCATATAATCATCGGCCATTGTGATTTTTACTTTAGCTGTTATCACGTTTCGCTTGCTCCAGATACCATGCGCTTAAAATATCATTTTGATACTCGTCCAATATTTTCTCAATCACATTCAACTCATGATCTCGAAATCTTCCGGGTCTTGCTACTGCGATAGGTGAAACCCAGTACTTTGCTTCTTTGCCGCTTTTACCAACATGGACATGTGGCTGTTCATCAAGATCAACTTGATAGAACCAAAAACGGTATCCCTTTATGCGTAATACAACTGGCATCCTTGTTCCTTGTTTGTCAACGGCTACTTTGTTTATTATAGCATCACTATCGAGGACGAAGTGCGTGCTGAATCAATTTTTGTTGTTTTGATTTTTTGGACATCATACCATCCACCATCATGCCGTTGACGAAAAATGCCGCCTCTTCCCCAACCCTACCCATCTTTGCACAATGTAGCGATGGCAATCGCCTTATCAGGCCTTCTCCCAAAAGCTGATACTCTCGATATGGTATGTCTGCGGGAAGAGATCGAAGGGGGTGATGTCTCGAAGGGAATATCCCCCGTCCGTCAGGCGTCTG
>VGOC01000119.1 GCA_016865865.1 Chloroflexota bacterium | reverse complement strand
CTGGCCCCATCATCGAAGAGAAAGAATTCGAGGCAAAACTGATCCCCTCGGCTGTCAAACGCCTGATCGGTAAGTATGGGGTCAAATTCGACCGCAGAGTGATCGTGCCATGCGATGACGACCTGGCGGATCGCATCTTCCAGGCCGGTCTGGAGTTTGCTGTCGAAGTAGGCATGTATTGCCAGGATACGAACCGGCGCATCACCTGGACCGAGGCCGAATACCTGGAAGGTTTGCGCAGTTGCCCCGGCGAGGCCGTCATGGGAACCGGCAACGACACCGTCAGGATCAAATCCCGCAAGCCCGAGTCCGAGAGGACGCCGACCTTCGTGGGCGGCCCTTTCGGAGTGCCGGTCCCCGAGGAGATGTTCGTGCCCATCATGCTCAGCTATGCCCAGGAGCCGCTCATTGACGTGATCGAGAACCCGACCATCGAGAGAGTGTATGGTCATGCCATCAAAGCGGCTTCTCCCTGGGAGGTGCTGGGGGGCTGGCGCGAGGCGGAATTGTCTTTCGAGACCATCAATCGGGCGGGCCGACCGGGAATGCCGATTGGCTGCATCGAAATTTCTCCCACGGCGCTGGCGCAGATTTCGGCGGCTTCCTGGGGCGGCGTGCGCCCCAGCGATTGGCATCATGTCTCCGCCCCCAGCGAATTCAAGACCAACTACGATCTGCTCTCGAAGGCCGCTCATATCACGCGCATCGGCGGTCACATGGAGGCCTACCTGAACATCATCTATGGCGGCTACCTGGGAGGCGCGGAGGGTGTGGCCATCGGCCTGGCGGCGGGCCTGATCGTCGTCAATCAGAATTATATGGGCACGACCATCAGCGTCAGTTCAGCGCATCCCTTCCTGCACAGCGACGCCACCCCCGAGTCGCTCTGGGCGCAGAGCCTGGCTTTTCAAGCCGTCTCCCGCCACAGCCGGATGCTGACCGCCTCGCTTTGTAAACCTGCTTCGGGGCCGGGGACCAGCACCCTGCTCTACGAGTGCGCCGCCTTCGTCATTGCCGGGGTGGCCTCGGGACTCAGCGTCCCACAGGCCAGCATGACCGCCACGGGCGCCCACTCATGCCATTGCAGCGGACTGGAATCGAAGTTCAGCGCCGAGGTAGCCCGCGCCGCCACCGGAATGAGCCGCGACCAGGCCGACGAGATCGTCAAGAAACTCCTGCCGAAATACGAAACAGCCCTGCCCTCCAAACCGATCGGAAAGCGCTTCCAGGAGGTCTATGATCTGAACACCCTCCAACCGACCGCCGAATGGCTGGGGGTGTATGATGAGGTCAAAGCTGAATTGGTCAAGATGGGGATGTCGCTCTAAATATCCTCGCTCTATGAAACAAGAAAACTCACCGCGTATGCTATGCACGCCTGCGGTGAGACGCGAAGGGCGCGAAGTCTTTTATAAGGCGTAACTACTCGGCCAAACGGAGAAATTCCCGAAAAAAGGGTGTGCGCAGGGGGCGTAGCCCCCTGCGCACACCCTTTTTTCGGGTAAATCCGTTTGATGGGGGTCATTCTTGAGATTGGTGTTAGAATAGGGGTTGCGTTGTTGAAAAAGTTGCTCCCCTAAAACCCCTCCTCCCAGAGATTTGGCAAGGATCTTGCATCTCATTATGTTGGAAAGGGCTAATCAGATTATGAGCCGACGATGGATAACGATGATCTTTGTTTTGCTGCTGCTGATCAGCGCGTGTAAGGCGCAGGTCACGCCCGAGGCGGAGGTGTTGGTCGCAACGTTCACGTCAACCCCGCTTCTCGATATGGGTGAATTGGCTGAACGGACGTATACGCCTACGGCCACGTCAATGGCGACCAATACAGAGACGCCCATCCCATTAGCAACCATGACAACTGCGCCAGATACCGCTGTAGCCACACCTACACCATCCCAAACCCCTGAAACCGCGGCTGCGAATACCCCCGCTTCTTTGATCGCCGCCGCGCCTGCGGCCAACCACTATTTCGTCATCCAGGATGGCGCTATCGTTGGGATGCCGGCCTGGGCGCATCAAGAGGCCAGCTGCGCTTGGTTGGGTGTCGCCGGTCAGGTATTCGATTTGACTGGCAACCCCGTCAAGAATCTCGTCATCGAGGTTGGCGGCGCGCTGGAAGGTCAGCCTCTGCTGGGTCTATCGTTGACAGGCATGGTAATTATCTACGGCCCCGGGGGATACGAAATCCAGCTTGCCGATCATGTGGTCGCTTCGCAGGGGGAAGCATGGATCCAAATCAAGGATGGTACAGGTCAGACACTTTCGGGAAAAACCTATTTCGAGACCTTCGCTGATTGCGCTCAGAATTTGTTATTGATCAATTGGGTCGAGGTGGAGGAAATCCCTGAGACGTATGAAGTCTTTCTGCCGCTGATCGTTCATGGGGGTTCTGGTCAATAAGGGAGTCTTCCGAAAAAAGGGTGTGCGGGGAGAGCTACGCTCTCCCCGCACACCCTTTTTTCGTGCAAATCTGTATTGTTGGGATATAATTAGCCTTCTATGCATCTATTACAGGTAGAAATCGGCAAATCAGTTCGTGTGGTCAGTTTCGAGGGAGGTCATAAACTGGAACATAAGCTGCGTCAATTGGGTCTGTTGCCAGGCAATTGCGCTCGCATCCTTCGCCACGCCCCGCTTGGGGGGCCGGTCATGGTCGAGGTAGATGGGCGCGCGATTGCGATTGGGCGGGGGATCGCCTCGAAGATCCATGTCGAAGAAGAGGCTGCGCCATGCGGTTCGCTTTGATCGGTCAACCCAATTGTGGTAAGAGCACACTCTTCAACCAGGTCTCAGGATATAAAGCAGATACGGGCAATTTCCCCGGCACTACGCTCACCTTCACCAAGAGCAAGGTGCGTGTCTTCAGCGAGATCGTCGAGCTGGTAGATTTGCCGGGCGCGTATTCCCTGGCAGGCTCGAATCCGGCGGAACGGGAGGTGCTCCATTATTTGACCTTCAATGCGGTTGATGTTGTCATCAATGTCCTGGATGCCTCTCATTTAGCCCAGGGTCTGAATCTGACCCTGGAATTGATGGAGTTGGGTCGTCCGCTCGTGGTTGCCCTGAATATGATGGACGAGGCCGCCCGGGTGGGCCTGGAAATCGATGGGCCAAAGCTGGAAGAGCTGCTCGGCGTAAAGGTGCTGCCGCTCATCGCCAGCCGGGGGCGCGGCGTGCGAACGGTTTTCACGACAGCTATGCTGGTAGCCCGTGGAGGGATCACGCCTGAGAGGCCGCAATATCACCCGCAAATCGAGAAAGCAATCCGATTGATCGCCAGCAATCTCAACGGGCGCGCTCGAGAATCTCCGCTGGCGCCGGAGTTGATGGCGATCAAACTACTGGAGGGAAACGCCCAACTCCTGGCGCGTGTCGAGGGCTACTCGCCTCAGGCGCGGCCTCTGGTCGAGCAGGCCCAGAAGGATATCCTCGAAACCCAGGGACAGCCGGCCATCTGGATATTCAATGCGGCGCGGCATGAAAAGGCAGCCCAATTGACCAAACAGGTGGTCGCCCAGGGTGAGAAGCGTCGCTCGAAACGCGATTACCTGGATGAGATTCTGCTGCACAGATTTTGGGGTTATGTCGTCCTGGCGATCATCCTATGGCTTTTCTTCCAGATCGTTTACGGGGTGGGCAGCCTGCTCGAAGGGCCGCTGCTGGAAAGCTTCGATAAGCTAGCTGTCTGGCTGGCGAGTCTGATCGGCCCCGGATCATTTTGGGCGGATGTGCTTACCGGCGTCGTGCAAGGCATCGCGGGTGGGGTAGCTATCGTTTTGCCATACCTGGCGCCTTTCCTGGTAGGATTGAGCATCCTCGAAGATGTCGGCTATCTACCCCGGCTGGCGTTTTTGGTGGATGCTTTGATGAGTCGTCTGGGGTTGCATGGGAAAGCGATTGTGCCATTCATTCTTGGATATGGATGCAACGTCCCTGCGGTGATGTCGACGCGCCTGTTAGAGGAACGACGAGACCGGTTTATCGCCGCTACCATGGCGACTCTTGTACCCTGTGCGGCGCGGCTCGCGGTGGTATTTGGGTTGGTTGCCTTTTATTTGGGCCCGCAACTGGCTCTGGGCATTTACCTGTTCAATCTCCTGGTGATTGCCCTGACCGGTCATATCCTGTCTCGATTTCTCCCCGAACGATCCCCTGGGCTGATCCTGGAAATCCCGGTGTATCGCCTGCCAACCTGGAAGGCGGTGGCCCATAAATCCTGGTTTCGCGTCCGCGAGTTCCTGGTCGAGGCCTGGCCGCTGCTGATCCTGGGAAGCGTTTTGTTGGCGATATTCGATCGCCTCGATCTTGCGCGCTGGCTCAATGCCGTTGTCCGCCCGCTGACCTGGGTTTTAGATCTGCCCTCGCAGGTAGGCGTGCCTCTTATCTTTGGTATCTTCCGCAAAGAACTATCCCTGGTCATGTTGCGCCAGGCTTTGGGCGTAGTGGATTTTGCCGAGGCGTTGTCTCCCATACAGATGATCACCTTCACGGTCTTCGTCGTATTCTACATCCCTTGCCTGGCCACCCTGGCCACCCTCCGCCGTGAGCTGGGCAGACGTGATATGATTATCATCAGCGCCATCACCGTGGTGATCGCCCTGCTTGCCGCCCTCCTGGCCCGCGGTGTAGCAATAATCTTCCTCTAACCTCCAACCTCCATGTTCGACCACTTTGGCCTGTTAGCCCCCTTCTACGAAAAACTCATCAAACCCAAAGACCCTGAAGAACTCTGGCGGATGGCCGACCTGCCCACCGCGGGTGCTCTCCTTGACGCGGGCGGCGGCACTGGTCGCGTGGCGCAATTCATGCGGGACAAAGCCTCGGAGGTGATCGTCGCTGATCTTTCTATCAAGATGCTCCAACAGGCGAAAACGAAGCGCGGCATCCGCATGGTTTGTACACACAGCGAAATGCTGCCTTTCCCCAGCGGATACTTCGAGCGCGTCATCATGGTGGATGCCTTGCATCATGTTTGCGATCAGGCCCAAACCGCTGATGAGTTGTGGCGCGTGCTCAAGCCAGGCGGACGGTTGGTGATCGAAGAGCCTGATGTGAGAACCGGTATGGTCAAACTGGCGGCTGTGGCTGAGAAGTTAGCCCTGATGCAATCCCATTTTCTTTCCCCCCCTGAGATCGCGGCGTTGTTCGAGAGGCAGAACGCCCGAACGCGAATTGCCTGCGATGGTTATATTGCATGGATTGTAGTCGAAAAGCAAATGTGATAGGATTCTCAGTACTTCACGAAAATAGGATCAAAGACCCGTCATCGGGTCGCCCGGGGACGGGCTTACGATCTTTTTCGTGATCTACCGATTCTGAAAATGCAAATAGCTGCTATTTATCCCTATCTCTTTCCCATTCTAGGCTACCTCAGCGGCTCATTGCCATTTGCTTTATGGATTACACGTTTAGCGAAGGGAATCGATGTGCGCGATGGCGGCTCCGGGCATGTCACCACCACGAATACGATCCGGCAGGCAGGTTTGGGTTGGGGGATTTTAGTTTTCGTTCTAGATGTCAGCAAAGGCTTCCTGCCGACTTATCTTGCGTTTCGCTCAGGATTGCCCTACTGGGCTGTGGCCTTGACAGCGGGCCTGGCTGTCGTGGGCCACTGTTGGTCGGTCTTTGCTCAATTCAGCGGCGGAATGGGGCTGGCTACCACAGGAGGAAGCCTGTTGGCAATTAACCCATTAGGATTTATAATAACCGTAGGTGTATTAGTGAGCCTCACCCTATTTCTTCGCCACTCTGCCAGGGCAGCTTTTCTTACAGGATTATTGGCGCCAGTAGTGTTGTGGTTGTTGGCTCAGCGTGGATTGACCATCTGGATAGCAGTTGCTACAGGAGTGGTTGTTGCTATTCGCTTTCTCAACGATTGGAACCGCAAATACAGAGAGTTATGGTTAGACCGTGAGCCATAGGCAATCTTTGTAATTTTGCTTTTTTGATAATAGAACCACTCTCGGTTCGCTCATTTTCAGGCGAGATTTTGAAATATGGGCTGAAAATAAGGCAAAATGCTTTCTTCATAACCAATTTGACCTTTCCAGGCCAGAGATTTCTTTCAGTAATGCCACTGGTGTTGCTTTCCTCCAGAGCGCGATGAGGTAATACCGCCATATATGGGCATGGGCTTGAGTTTCGTGCCATATATAGGGGTATCGGAATCTTTATAACCGCTCACAAAATGAGCGAACGGAGAGTAAACACAGTCCATCTTCAATTCTAACCCATCCAATTTATTCTAACATTCAATAAGGAGACGCTGTCCATTCGCTGAAAAATCTAGCGAAATTGCGAATTAGCAGATAAACTCAGGGGATGACCCCTGAGATGCACATTACCACAGAAAGAATAGACGACTTTCCGCTTTTGCTGGAAACGATGCAACA
>VGOC01000118.1 GCA_016865865.1 Chloroflexota bacterium | reverse complement strand
CGAGATCAAGGGCAATGAGGTGGTAGTCTTCTGCGTCCTGCTCCCCGAGGCCGAATCCGGCGACGCGCTGCGCCAGGAGTTGACCGATTTAGTCGCCAACTCGCTGGGCAAACCCCTGGCCCCCGGCGCGGTGCTCTTCGTCAACGCCCTGCCGATGACCCGAAACGCCAAGGTCATGCGCCGCATGATCCGGGCGGCATACCTGGGGGAAAACCCGGGGGATACTTCTTCGCTGGTCAATCCGGAGGCGGTAGAAGAAATCCGCAAGGCGCGCTAAAAAACCGCCGACCATCACCTTTCCCTATCGCGCCCAGGGCGGCAGGGCCTTACGCCGCTCATGTTTCGCCAACTGCCGGATTGCCTTGCCCTGCTTAACCAACTCGACGATCAGATCGAGAATCCGCTCGGTGGCTTTGCTATCAAAGAGTGCGAATTTTTGGGCAGCCTGCGCCTGACCTGCCACAAGCCGGTTGTAATAAGTCCGATCGTTGAAAATGCGCGCCAGCAACGGATGAAATTTCTCATGTTCGCGAACGATTTCGATGCCGGGAACATCCTTGAAGAGGTAGTAATCCAACCCGTAGAAATCCACGATGATCGTAGGTTTATGCGCAGCGACAGCCAGCGTAACTGTAGATGAGTGGGTTGCCACAAATACGTCACAAACAGGGATCAATTGGTCGTAACCATGCTCCCGAGCGATGACCAGATTATATTTATCTGCCCGGGGAGAATATTCAGCGAAGTCGCTCTTGGGGTGAAGGCTCAACACAGTATTGATCTCAGGTTGAAGTCGAGAGAAATTTTCGAAGAGAAATTCGATCTCCCGCCAATGCTCCGGCCAGGGCAAAAAATCATGTTCGGCCAATTGAGGCACAGCACAGACCAAGAGGGGTTTCCCAGCATCCAAACCCAGAGCATCGCAAATCTCTGAACGCATAACCGGCTGGTTTTTCCAAATCACAGCCGCGCGGTCGTAGCGCGGCTTTCCTGTGACAACCATCTTGCTGGATGGCGTGCCCTGTTCCTCGAAGTTTATCTTGTTGTACTCGCTTTCTACGGCCATCATCCAGGCCTTCCCGCCGCCCAAAGCCCAGGGATTGGCTGGCATCATGCCCATGATTTCAGCAGCGATCATCCAGGATGCCGTATTCCACAACAGAGTATTACCTTCGAAAACATAACTCCACGAAGGCCGAGTGCGGGCCAGATAACGATTGATCCAACCGGATATGCCATAAACCTTTTGCCAGCCAGGTTGCGCCAGACGATACTCGGCCAGGCCAGAGGATTCAGACAGCGCAAAGGGGACAATCAACGAAGGAATTCCTGCCTTGTTCGCCGCCTCGATCAGCGCTGTCTCGATCCCCACATGCCTGTCGCTCATGAACAGCAAACAAGCGGGCTGCAATTCTCCGAGGATAGATTTCGCCTCGATTTGAATTCGATAGAAACGCCCTAAATATAACAGCAACTGCGGCAGGAGAAATCGTTTTGTTGTGGATATTCCCCATGCCAGAACGGATCGAAACCCCTGCGTCCGCGACCCGAACGCTCGCGCTTCGTTTTCACCATCTGCCCGGCTCGAAATGGGCGGGAGTTCAGTGCGAAATCTCGATGCGCCCTGCCCTGGGGCGCGATATAAAAGGACTTCGATCCCATGTTTCTCACAGATCTCCAGCGCTTGCTGGTGATCTTCCCAGTGAACGAAGACCAAAGGCCTATACTTCCCCTGCTCCTCCAGGACCAGGGCGATATCCAGCATCTCGAGAAGAGAGGTATCCATGTGAGGCGCGAAGAGAATGGTCGGCTTTTCAGCGAGCGTTTTCGATGTCATTTTTCTTGTTTCCCCATCCCGCCGACCAGGTCCCAGGCCAAAGGCGTACCGCGTTGTATCGTCTTGGCCGCCTTTCTCCCCAACACATCTTGCTGGAAGCGTGTATGCAGTCCATGCCCCGGTCTTATCGAGCGCACATTCTCAGATGTAAAAACTTCGCCTGCTTTTACATCTTCTACGACAAACAGCGAACGTCGGAATACGCGGCTCCTCGCTTCCTGGTCACTCACCCCATAATGGATCTCGCCAAGCGCTTTTTCTGCCGTTCGGACAGCCTCGACCATCTGGGCGAATTCCTGAGGTTCCAAAGAGAAAGCGCTATCCGGGCCGGGCACGGAGCGGGATAATGTGAAGTGTTTTTCGATGATGCAGGCCCCAAGGGCCGCCGCCGCAACAGGGACGGCGATCCCCATCGTATGATCCGAGAGTCCCACGGGAACTCGGAATGCGGCTGTAAGGTGCGGGATCGTGCGGAGATTCATCTCCTCAGGCAAAGCCGGATATCCGCTGGTGCACTTCAATAAGGCTATCTGGTCTGCGCCATTTTTCCGAAGCATGGTCACGGCTTCCTCGATTTCGGCCAGGGTCGCCATCCCCGTTGACATGATGACCGGCTTGCCGGTTTTGGCAATCTTTGCCAGCAGGGCCATATCAACGATCTCGAAGGAGGCCACTTTGTACGCCTGTACAGCCATATCCTCTAAGAAATCGACTGCGCTGGCATCGAACGGCGTAGAAAAAAGATCCATGCCCAGATCGTCCGCAATCGTTTTTAGTTTTGGCTGCCAATCCCAGGGGGTGTAAGCTTCTTGATAGAGGTCATAAAGGGTGCGCCCATCCCACAAGGTTCCACCGCCAACCCGGAAATACTCTCGATCGGATGGGATAGTCAGCGTATCGGCGGTATAGGTTTGCAACTTGACGGCATCGGCGCCGGCCTCCCTGGCGGCTTCGATCATCTTCACAGCCTGGTCGAAATCCTGATGATGGTTAGCCGAAAGTTCTGCGACGATGTAGATTGGATGCCCTGGCCCAATGCGCCGCCCGTTGATTTCTATTTGCGTATTCATAGTATTCGCCTCTCCCGCGCACATCTGGGAAAAGATGCAAAAAAGGGTGTGCATAGGGGCGTTGCGCGCTCCCATGCACACCCTTTTTGTAGGATCCTTTCTATGGTGACGAAAGCCTGAGCTATTACCTCTCCAGCACATAATGATCCGCCAAAATTCCCTGAATCTCACGCGCCCCAATTCGAGTAAATCCTGCCTTAGAAAACGCTCCCATCGAGGCCTGGTTGCCTGGCTTAATATATGCATAAATCGAATTTACAGAGGTGTGATCGAAAACTTGCTGAACGCCTAGCCAGATGATTGTATGGCCGTACCCTCGCCTGCGTGCTATTGGACTCAGGCTCACAGAGACAACCGCCTCATCGCCATCAACCTGAAACCGAATCTGTCCTATCGGCGTAGATTTCGAATCCGCGACGAGATAGAATAAACAGCCCGGATCTTTCAGCTTCTGGCTGAACCAGGCGACATGGTTCTCCCAGGGAATTGGCCTGGTCGAAAAGGACGCGGAGCGGGTCTCGGGATCGTTGGCCCATTCCCAAATCAATTGGGCATCCTCCTCGACAACTTTTCGCAGATGCACTCCCCGGGCATGAATATGTTGTACAACCCGAGCCGCCCCGAAACCATCTACAAGTTTCTGACCATTTCGAGACATGTCTGACCGTTGATCGAAATCGGCGAGCAGACCCGCTATGGATGCAGTCAGCTTTGGGATGGGTAGATCACGATGCCACCCCAGGTTGATTGCTGCGCCACGGGCTTCCATTCCTGGCCCAACCGCTTTCTGATTATCAGCCAATGTGATGACCAGCGCAGGCAACCCCATGAAAGCCAGCTCCCAGCAAGTGCTCCCCCCGGCAGAGATTGCGACATCAGCCCATGCCATCAACGCCGGCATATCCGTCACATCCCGCTCGAGACGAAATCTCCCCCTCGGGACCTTCGCGGCCTGGTGGAGCGTTTGCCAATGAGGGTTGGAATTGCCCACGATCACGACCACCTCTACATCTTTCACGTCGAGAGTTCGTATTGCCCGGATCACTTCGAGAGCGACATTGTCTGGATCGCCGCCGCCTAAAGTCACCAGAATTTTTCGAGCGTTCCGAGTGATCTCTCGTCTCCAGCCCCGCCAGGGCCAAAATTCGCGCCTGAGCAGAGCGTAGCGGGTGCCCAATAACAAGCGCGTGAGCTGGCTGCGGTTTTCATATAATCCTTCTACAGCATACACATTCTGATTGAGCACAATATCGGCAAAGTAATAGTCGGCGTGACCGTAATCATCTATGAATAGCAATTGAAGATCTGCTTGTTCGATAGTCTGCTGGTAGGCAGCGTCGAATTGATAGCCATCCACGGCTACCCGGGCTGAACCCACTCTCTCAGCGATGGCTACCGTCTGAGCAGCATCTGCTGCACTGCCAGAGGCGGCAGTAATATCGTGTAGGGCGACCTTTTCCTCTCGTAACCGTGTTTCTAATGTGGTCGTTCCTTCCCCAAAGGCAAAATGGACCTCTCCACCGGTTTCCTGCCATGCCTGCGCCAGCGCCAGGCAACGCATCATGTGTCCAGTTCCGATTTGATAGTTACCATCCGCTCTGATGAGCAGGGAGTTCATCTCGAGGGTTCCCAGGTTTCGATATCGCTATTCAAGTTGCTGATTTCGGGGTGGGCGCGGGCGTAAGCAAGCGTTTCGAGGTAGGGGGCGATGCGCTCGCTCAACCCCAAAGCCTGATACAAGGCGCGAATGACCTGCAGGTCTATCGCTGTATCCACCGTCCAACGTAAGTCGGAATTGTCCTGATCATCCATCACATTGCGCGTGACGAACAACTCTGGTCGTTCTGCGTAAGCGACCAGGGTTACATGTTCACGAGAAGCCGGCGACCGGGCGAAGCGGGCGAAGCGCATCAATGTATCCAGGAAGAATACTTCAGTATCCAAACCGCGCGGATAGGTGCGCGGATGGGTATTGCTGGCATAGTCGCACTCCGCTGCATGGTCAAGCAATTCCTGGATAATCCTGTCAACAACTCGAGGGTCAATCAATGGGCAATCTGCCGTGATGCGCGCCACAGCATCAGCGCCAAACTGATGAGCCGCGCCAACATACCTGGAGAGCACATCCTGTTCATCCCCACGGAACCAGCCTACATCTTCACGTTTGGCAAGTTCCATAACCGGGTCATCTGACGAATGGATGGTCGTGGCGATAACAATCTCGTCGGCCATTTCGCACTGCTTGAGCCGATTGAGTTGCTGGGCTAACATGGGTTTTCCTGCCACGTCCATCATCACCTTGCCGGGCAGTCTCGTGGAGGTCATCCGCGCTTGAACAATAATTACACATCTCATCTTTTTTCGAACATCCAATAGGTGACATCATCCCATCCCTCATCACGGCTGAGAAATCCTTGTTTGCGCAGTTCCAACTCAGGGAAGAGGTCCTGGTAAATCTGGAGATAATTGCGTTTGAACAATGCCCCACTCTGGCCTCGATAAGGTAATTCTACTGTCTCTTCGGAATGATATTCGACACATAGCACGTACTTTTTCGAACAGCGGACAATCTCCGACATCACCAAAGGCAGCGTGCTTTCAGGCTGATGGATCAAAACTCCCATACTGAAAACCAAATCGAACCAGCGGTCTCTGAACGGCAGCTCACGGGCAGGGCACCACAACGCATTGACATCCGGCACGCGCTCCCGGAGTTCACGCAATGCTTTCTTGTTGACGTCTATCCCATAAACCTGATGAGGAGGAATGTATGAGGCGATCCATTGCAAATTTGCGCCGATATTGCACCCCACTTCGAGCATGCTCTGAGATGGGAATTCATTCAAGATCATTTCCCAGAAGGGGCCGCGATGCTCACCCACGGTCTGATTCCGGTGAACATAATCATCACCGAAATCACTATTCCATAAGCTTTCGAGCCGGATGGCTTCGGTATTTTTTTCTTGATTTTTCGACATCTATCACTCTGCCTGAAGATATGATTCGAGCGTGTTACATTTCAGTGGAACGCATCCACATAATTTCAAGACCGATCTGGCGGTTCTATATCCTAACACGAACACCATGTTCTGCAAGGTAACGCTTGGCTTCCAAAGGAGTCTGTTGGGTGAAATGGAAGATGCTCGCGGCTGCCACCGCTGATGCTTTCCCCATTCTCAATGCCTGAAGCATGTGATCATAATTTCCCGCCCCGCCTGACGCGATAACAGGAATCGAAACAGCGTCGCTAATTCGTCGCGTCAGCTCGAGATCGTAGCCAGTCATCGTGCCGTCTCTATCGATAGATGTTAGGATGATTTCTCCAGCCCCCAGAGCCTCTACACGGCTGGCCAACTCTATTGGATTCAAACCAGTAGCCGCCGTCCCAGAATGGGTAAAAACCTCATAAGCGCCATCCGGGCGCAGCCGCGCATCGATTGATACCACCACACACTGTGCGCCGAACTGGTGTGATACCTCTCGTATCAGGTCTGGATTTTCGACAGCAGCCGTGTTG
>VGOC01000117.1 GCA_016865865.1 Chloroflexota bacterium | reverse complement strand
GGCCCAGACGCCCTATTTCTATTTCCGGGCAGCCTGCGACGGCTCAGGGAAGCATCTCTTCGCCGAGACTTTCGAGGAGCACCAGGCAAACGCCTGTCCGTAAAGCCGGTGGCCGGTAAACAGTGGGCAGTAGGCAGTTGGCAGTAAGCAGTTCCATCTCCCACCCCCTACCCTTCCAACCCCTACCCTCCTAACCCCTAACTCCATCCCCCATGCAACTCGCCCTCAACTACTCTCCCCAGGCCACGGAGTTACTCGACGCTAGCCGCATCGAGATTGATTACTTCAAAACCCCGCCCTGGCCTGAGATGATCGCCAAGGCTCAAGCATATCGCCCCGTGGCTGTGCATTTCAACCTGCGCGCCGGAACGGGGCACCTTCATCGAACCCATTGGAGCAAGATCGAGGCGACCCTCGACCACACGGCCGCCCGGTATGTCAATCTGCATCTGGCTGCCGATATCCGGGATGGCCTGCCCTTCGATCCGGACGATCCCAGCCCGGCGGAGATCGAACAGGTGATCGCCGGCTTGCACGCTGATGTCGCCGCTGTCGTTCAGCGCTTCGGCCTCGAACGGGTGATCGTCGAGAACGCGCCCTATCGCATCGGCGAGGGGCATGTCATCCGTACCTGTGTTGCTCCTCATGTGATTGGCGAGATCATCGCCGCCCACGGCTGCGGCCTGCTGTTGGACATCTCCCATGCCCGCATCAGCGCGGACGCCCTGGGCATGGATGCCAAAGACTATATTCAGGCCTTGCCCCTGGATAGGCTGCGCGAGTTACATTTCACCGGCCTGCACGATCTGGGGGACGGGTTCCTGATGGATCACCTGCCGGTGCTAGACGCTGACTGGCCCTGGCTGGAATGGATCGTGAAGGGGATCAATCGAAATGGCTGGGGAGACCCCCACATGGTAGCGCTCGAATATGGCGGCGAAGGTCACGAGTTCTTCGCCGCCAACAGCGACATCGAAGTCATCGCCCGCGATGTGCCGCGGCTCTACAAATTCTGTCACAGGTAATACTCGACCCTTACTTCAAAATATAATACGTCCCCCGCTTCGAACCCATTTTCAACAGAATCCCCTCGTCTACCAAATCGGCTAGATCGCGGCGCAGGGTCTCGGGAGAGACATTCGGGCAAAGTTCCTGATAATCGCTGTTGGTCAGGCGTTTGTGGGTTGCCAGGTAGCCCAGGGCCAGCTCCTGGCGGGGGTTGAGGTCGAAATCACGGCGCATTGAGAATTGGTAGATTGGTTGGTCGCGCTCATCCAGAGGGGCGGCGAACAAGGTCACGCTGAATACCCCGGCGGTTTCCTCGAATTTGGGAGCTGGAAGGTTGTTCTGGCGCAGGACGGCCACCACACGATTGAGTCCGTAACCCAAACGCTCGACGTAGCCCATATCCGAGAGCACCTGGGCGATGATGGGGTTGCGCGAAAAGCGCGCTTCCAGCAGATTCTCCAGAGTGACCGGGCCGGGCAGACCGCCAGGAGAGTGCACTTCCAGCCGGTCGGCGAAGATGTGCAAATGGATGCTGTCGCCGCCCTGGTTGTAGTCGCGGTGGGCGACGGCGTTGACCAGCAGCTCGCGCACCGCTTCCAGAGGGTATTCAGGGGTTTCCTGGCGTGTCAGACCTGCCAGACGAACCACGCTGCGCAACTGGTCACGCACGAAAGCCTCGGCCTGACGCAACTGCTGGGGCAATGCGCCGCGCATCTCCTGCTTGACGAATTGATCCGAGATGGTCCGACCCGAGAAGCGCGCCGCCAGGATCGTGGCGCTGGGCATCCATTGTTGGGGATGACTTCCGAAGAGCAATAATCCCGCGTAGCTGGGACGCAGCTCGCCATTTACTTCTCTCAGGCAACCCCGTCGGGTGAGTAACGATTCTACAGGCTCATCCGGCGGCAGGTTCAAAGCCTCTCGATAAGCAGTCACCTGATCGAGATCTATATCGTCGAGGGAGGCGCCATCAGGGGCTTGAACCTCGAATTGCAGAACGCCGCGTTTCATCATCAGTTCGCGCAATCTACGCGGCGGCAGCGGCTCAGTGCGCTCTCCCTCGCGAATCAGGTAACGCCCCTCGAGATGATAGGCATGCGGCAACCCCGGCGGCACGACCACCGATAAGATTTTCTTGTCCTCTACTTTCTGAACCTGGGGGATGGGCAGCACCAAGGGCGGATCAACCAGAAGCGCGGACTGGAAGACGACATCTAACAGGGAATCGGCGTCGCGAACCCCCTGCACCTGTCCAGAACGCGGCGCGATGCCCAACAACACCACGCCCCCTTCGCCGTTGGCCATCCCCGTCAACACCGCGGCCAATTCAGAGACGGACACACCCTCGGGGAACCAGTGTAACTTTGGCCCCTTACCCTGGGAAAGCAGTTCGTTCCACCGTCCACTGTTCACTTCTCCCCTTCTTTCTCCTCTTTTCTCCCCTTCGCGTCCTTCGCGCTCTTCGTGGATCGTTTTTTCGCTGCCGCTGGCCGCAACGCAATCTCCAGCACTTCGTCCATGTGGTTGACCAGGCGGATATCGAGATCGTCACGCGCTTTCTGGGGCACATCCACCAGGTCTTTCTTGTTCTCCTCGGGTATGATGACCGTCTTCAATTCGGCGCGATGGGCAGCCAGGATTTTTTCGCGCAAGCCGCCCACGGGCAGCACACGCCCACGCAACGTGATCTCCCCAGTCATACCCACATCGCAGCGCACCTTACGCCCGGTGAAGGCCGAAATCAAGGAGGCCGCGATGGTCACCCCGGCGCTGGGACCATCCTTAGGGATGGCGCCTGCCGGGATGTGCAGATGGATGTCGGTATCCTGAAATATTTCGGGGGCGATATCCAACTCTTTGGAACGGGCTTGCATGTACGATAGCGCCGCCTGAGCCGACTCCTGCATCACCTCGCCCAACTGACCGGTTAATTTCAGGCCGCCCTTGCCATCTACCAGGACGACCTCCACCGGCATGATCTCGCCGCCGCCGGCGGTCCAGGCCACGGCTGTCGCCACGCCGACCTCATCCTCGCGCTCCGATTGATGATAGAAGAACTGCGGCGGCCCAAGGAAGCTCTCGATCTGTTCGGCTTCGATCTGCCTGGGATACTCATCCCCCATCGCCTTGATGCGAGCAATTTTGCGGCAAACGCGCCCAATTTCACGTTCCAGGTTGCGCACGCCGGCCTCGTAAGTATAGTCACGGATGATGCGCCGCAAGGCCGCCTCGGCAAACTCGATCTCCCCTTCTTCCAGACTGCTCTCTTCGCTCTGGCGGGGGATCAAGAATCGGCGGGCAATTTCTATTTTTTCTTCCTCGATATAGCCGGGGAATTCGATCACCTCCATACGATCCAGCAAAGCATCGGGGATCGTATCTTCTGAGTTGGCGGTGGTGATGAACATGACCTTCGAGAGATCGTAATCCAATTCCAGATAATGATCCGAGAAGGCGTGATTCTGCTCGGGGTCCAGCACTTCCAGCAAGGCAGCAGCCGGGTCGCCGCGATAGCTCAACCCCAGCTTGTCCACTTCATCTAACATAAAAAGGGGGTTGATCACCTTTGCGCGTCTCATCGTCTGTAAGATACGCCCCGGCAGAGCGCCGATATAGGTGCGACGGTGGCCGCGGATTTCGGCCTCATCCCGCACACCGCCCAGGGAAATGCGTACGAACTCCCGCCCCAAGGCAGCCGCTATCGAACGCCCCAAAGAGGTTTTGCCCGTGCCCGGGGGGCCGACAAAGCACAAGATTGGCTGGCGGGATTTCTTGGGCTTGAGACTCTTCACTGCAATATATTCCAGGATGCGATCTTTGGCTTTCGGTAAGCCATAGTGATTCTCGTCCAAAACCCTGGCGGCGTGTTTGACATCGAGATTGTCTTCGGTAGTCTCCTGCCAGGGCAAATCCAGGATCCAATCGAGATAGCCATGAATCATGCCCATCTCAGGCGAAACGGATGGAATATGATCGAGACGTTTGAGTTCCTTGAGGGCGCTCTCTTTTGCAGGATCGGAGAGCATCTTTTTCTCGATGCGTTCCTTCAACTCAGCTACATCGGTCATGGAGGGATCGCCCTCGCCCAATTCGGTCTGGATGACCTTCATTTGCTCCCGCAAGTAGAATTCGCGCTGCGTACGATCTACTTCCCCGCGGGTGCGCGATTGGATTTCATCTTCCAGCTCGAGCACATCCAGCTCTTTAGCAAGCAGCTCGCCAACATATCCCAGACGTTGGAGGGGATCAACCATGCCCAGCAATTTCAAACGCACATCCAGGTTGAGCAATAGGGCAGTAGCAATCATATCCGCCAACCAGCCAGGATCGTCAATATTCAGGGCAAAGAGGTACGCTTCTTCAGGAAGGCTGCGGTTGTACTGCACGCAACGCTTGAAGAGATCGAGCACAGAGCGCATGGTGGCCTCTGTGCGACGATCAATGTGTCTGTTTTCGAAAATGGGTCGTACACGCGCCCGCAGATAAGGCTTCACCTGGGTGAACTCGATCAACTCAACCCGCCGGCGCCCCTGCACCAATGCCGAACTGGCGCCTTCCGGCATGTTGACCAGATGACCCACCGCGACCTCGACGCCAATGGGGAAAAAGTCCCCCGGGCCAGGATGTTCGATCGAGAGGTCAGGTTGGGCCAACGCGATCAGGGTTTGATTCTGCTCTCGAGCATCTTCGATGGCCCAAATCGTTTTTTCGAGGCCGATGAACAATGGTGAGACCATTTGTGGATAAACCACCACACCCCGCAACGGCATGACCGGCGCTTCGATGTATCCTTCATTATCGGGCAACAGATCATCAACAGCGTAGAGTTCCTCTGTGCGCCAGTTCATCGAATCGAGATACTCATTGGTATCGTCGGGATCCCAATTCTCGTATTGCATAGGCTACTCCCAAAGCCTGCGCTCGAACCAGGCAATCCGCCCCGTCGCGGCCACGAAGATGCTTCCTGTCACCAAAACCACGGCTTCCTCGCCCGCTTCACGCATAGCCGTCTCCAGGGCGTCCCCGACATTTCCGATGGCTTCGACAGGCACATCCAATACTCGGGCATTTTCTACCAGTACTTCTGGCGCCAGGGCGCGCGGGTGAGTGGAGCGCGAGCAGTAGACTTTTCGAATGCTCGGCTTCAATTCGAGCAGCATTCCCTCCACATCTTTGTCATCGGAAACGCCGAAGACCATCCAGACCGGGCGCCCTGGGAAGAGTTCGTCCAGGGTCTCCTGGAGTTTGGTCATCGCCCCAGGGGTATGGGCAGAATCGACCACCACGGGCGGTTCACGGCGCAAAACCTCGAAGCGCCCCGGCCATTTAGTGCGAGAAAAACCGGCTGCGATGGCCGCTTCGCTCATCTCGATCCCCATTTCACGAACGGTCTGTAAGGCCACGTAGGCAACCGCGGCGTTATCTACTTGATGCGGCCCCAGCAAGCCGATGTGCAGCTCTTCGCGAAAGTTGCCATTATTACACACAGAAAAATTTTGTCCATCCAGAGAAGCTGCGTTGCGGCGATAATGATAATCTACCCCCAGTTGGATCAGCCTGGAGCCTTTCTGGGCAGCGATCCGGGCGATCACCTCACGGGCAGAATCAACCTGGGGGGCTACGACCACCGGAACGCCAGGTTTGATGATCCCCCCCTTTTCCGCGGCGATCTGCTCGATGGTATCCCCGAGAATATGCGTATGTTCCAAATAAAGCGACGTGATCACGGACACGATCGGCGTGATCACGTTCGTCGAATCCAATCGCCCTCCCAGGCCAACTTCGATGACGGCGATATCCACGTTCTGCCTGGCAAAATACCAGAAAGCCAGCGCGGTGGTGATATGGAAGGTGGTCAAATCGGGAATGGCTTCTACATAGGGTTTGATTTCATCCACCAACGCCACCAGTTCCGCGGGCGATATCGGCTTTCCGTCCACCTGGATGCGTTCCTCGAAGTTCTTCAGGTGCGGCGAGGTGTACATGCCCACTTTATAGCCCTGCTCCTGAAGAGAAGTAGCCAGCAGGGCGCAAACCGAACCTTTTCCTTTGGTGCCAGCGACATGGATTGTTGGGTAGGTCCGATCTGGATTTCCCAGCGCATCCACCAGAGAGCGCATACTCTCGAGGGTAAAATCTTCTAGCGATAGATCATCCTTATGCGACAGGCTGAAATCAACAAATTGATAGAGATAATCAAGAGCATCTTGATAGCGAGTTTGCAGGTTTTGGCTCATAGGGCGCGATTTTAACCCCATGGATGGCTAGACGCAAGAAGGAAGAGTCATTAAAGGCATCTTCGAGCGTCAAGAGGTTGACTCGGGGACCTGCCCGCTTGCCTCGCACCCCCCTCGGTCCCCCGCTACGGGGGGAGGCTGTTCCCTGCCTCCTCTCTCCGTTTCCATGGGGGATGCTCCCTCCCCGACATCGGGGAGGGTTGGGGAGGGGTCTGAGCAATG
>VGOC01000116.1 GCA_016865865.1 Chloroflexota bacterium | reverse complement strand
CGCAAATTTGATCCGCGTCGGAGTATACCCCTCTGGGAAGAATTCCCCGGAAATAGGCGAGGCCATTTCACTCGAAGATTTTCCGCTGGCCCAACATGTCATCGAGACCCAAAAACCACTCTCTCTGTCAGGAGACGACGATAGACTTCGAGAACACACCTGGGAAGCTTTCGAAGCGGGGGATATTGCCGCAAACGCCACCCTACCGATCGTGGGTCCTGAGGGCATCCTTGGAACGGTTTCCGTCAGCCGCAAGCATCCTGCTGCGAACTTCTCCGAGTCCGAGCTTGCCCTGATGAGCACGCTGGCCAACCAGGCCGCCGTAGCGATCCTCAATGCTCGCTCCTATGAACGGGTTCAAGAGGTCGCTGAAGAGATGACGATGCTCTTCGATATCAGCCAGGAGTTGACTGCTGCGCCGCTGGGCGTTGTGGAAATCGCCGATGTGGTGGTCAGGAACTTTATCAAGGTTTTTTCCATTCCGGAATGTTCGATCTCCCTGCTCAACCCTGAGAACAACACCCTGGAGATCGTGACCGATCTCTACATGGATGATGAACAGGGGCAGATTCTCAGGGATGAACGTATAGGGATGATAGCATCGTTGCAACAGTACCCGGCAACCGCGCGGGTGATGCGAACGCTGCGGCCATTGATCGTGCATGCCAGCGACCCCGATGCTGATACGGCAGAACTCGCGTATATGAACGAACACGATGTCAAAACGCTGGGCTTTCTCCCCCTGGCGGTAAAGGGTCAATCCATTGGCATCCTGGAAATGGAAAGCCGGGGCGAAGAACGTCATTATTCGCAATCGGAATTGAACCTGGCCCTGACTCTCGCCAACCAGGCAGCCGTCGCGCTCGATAATGCCCGCCTATACGAAGAACAGAGAGAGATCACCGAACAGCTACGCGAGTTGGATAAACTCAAGTCGCAGTTCCTGGCCAACATGTCCCATGAGCTGCGCACCCCGCTCAACTCCATCATCGGTTTCTCGCGCGTGATCATGAAAGGCATAGACGGGCCGGTCACCGAGTTGCAGACTCAAGACCTCTCGGCGATCTACAATGCCGGGCAGCACCTGTTGAACATGATCAACGATATCCTGGATATCTCCAAGATCGAGGCTGGCAAGATGGAGCTGGCCTTCGAAGACGTTGACTTGACCCAGGTGATCGAGAGCGTGCTCTCGACAGCCCGGGGTTTGGTAAAAGATAAACCTGTAGAACTACGCACCGAAATCCCCGCTGGTCTGCCGATCATCCACGCCGATCCAACCCGCATACGCCAAATCATGCTCAACTTGCTCTCCAACGCGGCCAAGTTCACCGATGAGGGCAGCATCACAATAACTGTCAGGCAACAGACCGGCGCCGGCGGTCGTCCAGAAATCTCTATTGGCGTGACGGACACTGGCGTTGGAATCGCCCCCGAGGATCAGCAGGACCTCTTCGAGCCTTTTACCCAGGTTGACGGCTCGCCCACGCGCAAGACAGGCGGCACAGGGCTGGGTCTATCTATCACACGCCTGCTGGTTGACCTGCATGACGGTGAAATCAATGTCGAAAGCGCGCCCGGAAAAGGAAGCACCTTCTATTTCACACTCCCTATCTCTCGCGAAGAAAAACACACGATTTTGGCGGTCGAAGGCGATCCTCAAGTGATCGAACTGTACCAACGCTACCTCCATGGGACGAATTATCAGCTCGTCCCGGCATTGGATCCCTCAGACGCATTGGAAATGGCGCGCGAATTGAAACCATTCGCCATCACTCTGGAGACCAATCTCCCCGAACAGGATGGCTGGGAGATCTTCCGAAAAATTCGGGGGGATCCTGACACCAAACGTATCCCCATCATCATATGCAGCCTCAAGCATGACCCGGAAAAAGCGCAGAGCATGGGCATCGCTGATTATTTGCCAAAGCCCATTTTGAGAGAGGACTTAGTCAATGCCCTGCATCGCATATCATCCAATGAAAAGGCGGAGGAATAACTTTTAATTGTATACCCATCTTGTCGCCGAATGCCTGGATTGCGGGCATCGAAGTTCATATTCCCCGAAAGAGTCCATCTGCCCCCATTGCGGTGGCGGGTGGCGCGAGGCGCGCTACGATTATAAAACTATTGGTAAAAAGATCCTCGAGGAACTCCCCAACCGCCCCTTCGACATCTGGCGTTTCCATGACTTGTTGCCCATCCAGGATCCGCATCCCGTAATCAGCATGGGGGAAGGCGGCACACCGCTGCTCAAGGCGACCAACCTGGGTACGATGTTGGGGATTCCCCATCTCTACATCAAAGACGAACACCAAAACCCGACCGGGTCTTTCAAAGATCGTCAGGCCTCCATCACGGTGACCGCGCTCAAAGAGGCCGGGATCACCGAAACAGTGCTTGCCTCGACGGGCAATGTGGCGATTTCATACGCCGCCTATACCTCGCGGGCGGGGATCAAATTGTGGGCATTCCTCACCAGCCTGGTGCCGGCAGAAAAAATGCGCGAGGTGGCAATTTACGGCACCCAGGTCATCAAAGTCACCGCCTCGTATGATCAGACCAAAAAATTAGCCACGGAATTCGCTGAACAACGTCAGCGCGGCTCCTATCTGGACCGTGGCGTGCGTTCGATCCCAGCTTTGGAATCCATGAAAACGATTGCCTTCGAAATCAGCGAGCAATTGACCTCGGCGATGGGCGCCGACCCCGACAATCCCCAGGTACCCTGGCGCGTCCCGGATTGGTATATCCAGGCCGTCAGCGGAGGGTTAGGCCCAGTGGGTGTGCTCAAAGGCTTCGACGAGTTGCGCGAGATGGGCCTGACCGATCGCATCCCCGCAATCGCCGGCATCCAGGCCGAGGGATGCGCGCCTATGGTACATGCCTGGAAACAGAACCTGGACGTGGCTGAACCGGTGCACTCCCCGCGCACCCGAATCGCCACTCTGGCAACCGGAGATCCGGGGCACACCTACACGATTTTACGGAAACGCATGATGCAAAGCGGTGGAGGCGCCTTCGAAAGCGTCACCGACGAAGAAGCCTTTCGGGCAATCCACGTCCTGGCAAAGATGGAAGGGCTATCCATGGAGCCCGCGGCCGCAGTGGCCTTTGCCGGCTTGATCAAGATGGCGCGCTCTGGCCAGATCCAACCCACCGAAGTGGTGGTGGTCAACCTGACCGGACATACCATGCCAGTCGAAAAAATCATCCTGGGCGAGGGGTGGGCGCAGGATGTCGAGATTCCGGAACTACCCTCTGAGATGAAACCCGAAGAGGGTTTGCTCTCCGCCCTCAGCAGGATCACGCCCAAACCACACGCCAGCGTGGCCATCGTAGACGACCACCCCCAGGCACGGCGTTTGATCCGCCGGATTCTGCAATCGCAGGGAGAATACACTATATTCGAAGCATCCAATGGCCGGGAGGCCCTCGAACTGGCAAGGCAGGAAGAACTGGATGTCATGGTTCTCGATTTGATGATGCCCGAAATGGATGGATTCTCCGTGCTCGATGCTCTGAAGGCCGACGAAAAGACCGCTTCCATCGCCGTGATCGTGGTGACCGCGAAGACCCTGACGCCCGACGAAAAGGCGCGCCTCAGAGGCCGCATCCACACCCTGATGAAAAAGGGAGAATTTCTCGATGAGGATCTGGTAGAGGAAATCAACTCTCTGCTTCGAAACGGATCATGTTGAGCAGGTCATGTCGAATCTACGCACGCAGGGAATCGTTGCAGCGCTGTCGTCAGCGGTCTTTCTAGGAATGGCGCCCGTATTCGGCAGGCGCGCCATCCTCTTCGGGGCTGCTCCTTTGACTGTGGTAGCCATTCGCACGCTTCTGGCAGCCCTCGTCCTGCTACTCATCATTGCCATCTTCAGGCGGCAATATCTATATATTTATCCGGCTGGATTACTGGGCTGTATTCTGGCCGGGTGGATCAACAGCCTCGGCTCGTTGTTCTACTACAGTGCGCTGGGCAGAATCGAGGCCGGCGTTGGTCAGCTCCTGTACTCGCTCTATCCTCTCTTCGTGGCCCTGTGGTTGTTCCTCGACCGACAACCCCCCAGTCGTCTGACCGTCTTCCGCCTGAGCTTGACCATCCCGGCGGTTTACTTGCTGACTCAAACCGGCGCGACGGCGATCGATCCGATTGGCGTAATGCAAATGTTGATCGGTGCGGCGCTCTACGCGCTGCACCTGCCCATCAATCAACGCGTGCTCTACGACATGCCCGCGCCGACAGTTGCTGTCTATACGTTGTTGGCGATGAGCGCCATTGTCGCGCCTATATTGTTCTTTACCCCCCACAATACCATTTCGATGAACCTGAATGTCTGGTGGCCAATCTTGGGCCTGACGCTGGTGACATTCCTATCGCGTGTGGCGCTGTTCCTGGGGGTGAAACATATCGGCGGAATGCAGACCGCCATCTTAGGGCTGAGCGAAGTGCTCATCACCCTGATGATGGCGCAGGTCTGGCTGGGGGAAAAAATGAGCGCCTGGCAATGGCTTGGCGCCTTGCTGCTCTGTTCGAGTCTGGCGCTGATTGGCGCAGAAAATTCTCCCCCTCAGAAAAGCTTGCCAGGCGGTTGGTTGAGCTGGCTAAGTCATCCCAGGATTTCCAGCGATCTCCCCTGGAATCCACGCGAGTGAGCGAAAGGGGATCCCCGCTCACTCTGGGATTTCTGCGTCGAACACGTAACCTATCCCCCTGACGCTCGAAATCCACTTCTCTCCTCCCGGGAAGGAAGACAATTTACCACGCAGACGGCTGATCAATGGCCGCAGAACCTCCGGCGCTTCCCATTCAGGGACTTCATATCCCTGTACCAGGAATACCAGATCGCTATGCGACATGACCCGTCCCCAATTCGTGACGAAGATCTCTAACAACTTCCCCTCGGTTGGCGTCATGTGTTCCCTGGTTGTGCCGCGCCACATCTCACGTCTGGCAAGATCAAGGCTAACCCCTTCTGGCAGGGGGATGACCTGTCGCTTGGGTTTAGGCAGCGCGGTAATGCCCTCCACACCTTTCAACTGAATGACCGAATCTTCGATCTGACTCAACAGCATACGCTTGCGCTTGTTTTCATCGCGCCGGGCTAAACCATTCGCCACGCTGCTGAGAACTTCCTGCCGGCTGGGGGGTTTCTGCAGGTAATCGTAGGCGTCATGCCGAAACGCCTCGATGGCGGTCTCTATCGAGCCATAACCTGTCAGCATAACCACCTGAGTATCCGGTGTAATTTCTCCTGCTTTCTTCAATACCTGGATGCCATCCAACCCCGGCATCATAATATCCAGCAACATCAAGTCAATCTCTTCCGATGAAAGAGCTTCGATAGCTGCCTGTCCATCTTCGGCAACTACAACATCGTACTTCTCGAAACTTAAGATTTCCTTCAACGATTTTCGAGTGATTTCATCATCATCTACGATGAGTATCTTTGCACACATACATGCCTCCTCAAAACAAATTTGCCTAAACAAAAGGGATGCACAGGAGCGTCGCCTCCTGCACATCCCCTTCGACCATGAGCTTCCTGTCTCTATTATATAGCATATTTTATCACTGTCCATTCACCGATGTCATCGAAATCACTCCACATAAGGTGGGGCTTGCGCCGCATCAGTGAAGGACGTACTCGCAAGGAATTGTTGGGAATGATAACATCCTATCTTCCCAACCCCGCTTCTTGCGCCCTCAGAATAGCCTGGACACGATCGGCGACCTGGAGTTTGTTGAATATGTTCGAGACGTGGTTCCGCACGGTTTTTTCGCTGAGCGTGAGGTGATCGGCGATATCCGCATTGCTCCGATATTGGGCAATCAGGCCCAGGATTTCCCGCTCGCGATCGGTCAACTCGGGGAACAGTTCGGAAGCGGAAGCAGGCCGGATAGCCGCGAAGTAGCTGGCCACGCGCTGGGCGATCGTGGCGCCAAAGATCACCTCGCCGCTATAAACCGCCCGGATCGCTCTCAATATCTCGGCTTTGAGGGCGCCTTTGAGCAAATACCCTCGCGCTCCTGCCCGCATAGCCGCGAAAACCGAATCATCTTCATCGAACATGGTGAGCATCAGCACGCCGATGTGCGGGCTGGTGGCCAGAATCTTCTGGGTGGCTTCGATGCCGCTCAAATCGTCGCCTTCTGGATTGGGCATATGAATATCCATCATTATCACATCGGGCTGCAAATCGGCTGCCAGCCGAATGGCTTCTACGCCGGTAACCGCCTCTCCTACAATACGCAGATCAGCTTCGGCATTGATCAACGCACTCAGACCAATGCGAATATTACGCTCATCGTCGGCGATCAGAATGGAGATTTTTTCCATGAGAGAAATAACTCTCGACGTAACTGCTCAGCCATCGAACGAATTAGCCCGAAAAAAGGGTGTGCGAAGGGGGCTACGCCCCCTTCGCACACCCTTTTTTCGGGAACTTCCCCGTATGGCTGAGTAGTTACCGTTTTTTTTGGTTGCCCTGATCGCAACCGAATGGAATTCGGTTGCTGGCATCCAAAACCCGTTGAAACGGGTTAGAAACCGGCGTTTTGAACGTGTTTCAACACGTTTTGTTTCTCAGCGATGAATTCATTCATC
>VGOC01000115.1 GCA_016865865.1 Chloroflexota bacterium | reverse complement strand
AAAAAACAAACATGTGGAATGGATTTTCTTCCTCGATTTTACCGCTAATAAAACGTTTACAAAACGTTTGTGAACTTCTAACGTTTTATTTGTATTTTTCTAACACTCCCTGTGTATGATAATGGATGTGTAACTACTCAGCCAAACGGAGAAATTCCCGAAAAAAGGGTGTGTGCAGGGGGCTACGCCCCCTGCGCACACCCTTTTTTCTGGTAAATCCGTTCGATGGCTGAGCAGTTACATGGACGTAAGCAATTCGAAAAACATCTCAAGAATAGGAGAGTTACAAATGATGACTTTATATATGCCCCACCTGCATCGCGCCCGCATGATGCGCCATTTCCCCGGCGACCACATTGCCCGACATTTCGAACTTCAGAGCGATGTGCATGTCCCTGTGGACATCAAAGAGGAGCAGGATGCTTTCGTGATCATCGCCACCCTGCCCGGCTTGGAGGCCGAGGATCTGAACATCGAAATCCTCGATAATGTTGTTGACATCAGCGGCAAGTTCGAGAAGGAAGTCGTCGAAGAGGAAGATAATTACCTGCGCCGCGAACGTGCGGCTGGTAAATTCCAACGCTGCCTGCGCTTCTCCACCAAACTGGAAGCCGCCAACGCCGAAGCTTGGCTCAAGAACGGCATCCTGACCCTGCGGATTCCCAAGGTCGAAGAAGAACGCCCCAAGACCATCAAAATCAAAGCGAAATAACTTTTTCCCCTCCTCCTCTGATTAGGCCAGGCCTTTGCGCCTGGCCTTTTCGCGAATGGATGTTCTCCTGTGCAAGTACCCTTAATGCCGAAATTCGGATATACTAGGGTAAAGAGTCCACTGCAAAAACTACGAGTGGAGGATTCGTGGCGGCATATATGGGGGTGCGTGCGCAGCACGCACCCCCATATATGCCGCCACGCCCCCTCGTTTGATAGTATGGAGGGCGCTATGTCTGAATTAGTCAATCTGAACACGGCTTCGGCTGAGGAATTGACCTCCCTGCCGGGGGTTGGGCCGGCCATCGCTGAGCGTATCCTCGCTGCTCGTCCTTTCGATGCGTTGGAGGATGTGCAGCGGGTGGCGGGAATTGGCTCTACCTTCGTGAAGCGTATTACCCCGTTAGTCACGCTTGAGTTGGATATTCTCGCCGAGGAGGCGGAAGCAGAGCCTCTTGAAGAGGCGGCATCCCCGCTCGAAGAGCAGCCTGCCCCCGATGATGTGGAACAAGAAACGGTCTCGCTTGGAGCTGATGAGGCCGTCCCTGAGGAGGATATATCCCCTGTGAGAGAAACCGAACCGCTCGAAATCAAGGCTGAAGTCGTCGAAGCGAAAAAGCCTGCCAAGAGTAAAACGGTCACCCGTGGGCAGGCTTTGGCGATGTCACTCCTGAGCGGCTTTATCGCCTTCGTGTTGGCGTTGTTCTTGACCCTGGGAATTCTGGCGGGCATCAATGGCGGTTTGCGTTTCGTCCGCCTCAACCAACTGGTCGAGTTCGGTCGCCAGATCGAGGTGCTCAATGAGCAGGTGATCGTCCTGGCCCAGGATGTGGGCGCGCTGCGGGAACGCCTTTCTCATCTCGAAGGCATTGGCGAGCGAGTTGATCAGCTGGGTGGTGATGTTGCCAGAGTCCAACAGCAAACCGAAGCGCTGGTTAGCGAAATGAGTGACTTGCGCAACGAAACGGTTGAGTTCCAACGCTTCTTAGATGGCCTGCGTGAGTTGTTGAACGCCATTCAGAAACCTAAGACCCCTTGACGCGAGAGATGTCTGGTCTGCGGTAAAATACGAGGAATCGTTCACCCGTGGTAACTACTCAGCCAAACAGAGAAATTGCCGAAAAAAGGGTGTGCGCAGGGGGCGTAGCCCCCTGCGCACACCCTTTTTTCGGGTAAATCCGTTCGATGGCTGAGCAGTAACCACCCGTGAAAGAAATCGAACATGGATTTCGCGGATCGGACGGATCATAACGGATAACAATGGAGATACCCATGACTAAACAGGAAAATGAATTTCCCCCCATCGAAATGAGCGGCGATGAATCCAGCTTACCAAAGGCGGAAATTGCCTCCCTGACAGCATTCGCCGAGGCGTCAGAGAGCAGCCCTGAACCGGTCGTCCCGGTGGAGGAAATCCCTCCCGAGGTCTCAGAACCTGAAGAAGGGGCGCCAAAAGACGAGAGCAAAGCCCGGCGCTTCTTTCGCATGTTACTACGCTGGACGCTTGGTTTATTGATCGTGTTTGGGGTGGGTTTTCTTACGGCGGTTTATACGCTGTACCGGCCTGAGGTTCAACTCAATAGAGAATTACAAAATCAGTTGCAGAGCCAGCAACAGGCCGCAGAGCAGCAAGTTGCCGAATTGGAAAGTCAGATCGGGGAACTGGAAGCCCAGGTGGATGACTTAAGCCCACTGGCTGCCGAGAATGAGGAATTACTCGCCGCGCAAGTCGAATTCGAGGTGCATATCTCGATCCTGGATGCCCGCATGGATGTCTCGAATGCGCTCCTGGCGTTGGCAATGGATGACCCGGCCAAGGCGCGTGTTTCGTTAGATAGAACTGGGGAGACGCTGGCGAATCTCTCTAGCTTGCTGCCTGCGGATCAGCGCGGCATGGTCACTTCCATGGAGCAGCGCCTGGAATTGGCGTTGACCGAGATCGAAGCTGATCCCTACGCCGCAAAATCCGATTTGGATGTTTTGGCGAAGAGTCTATTGGAACTAGAAGATTCGTTGTTCGGGTCGCTGTAAGTGGATCTATGGTGTTGAGTCCGACGCCTGTTCGCCGCCGCTCTGTTCGGAGAACACATACCAATCGGTGACGGTGGTAAAGCGATCTGGGGTGTCGAAGAGCGGCCCGATGCGCACGCCCTTGATCTGTGAGTCCACCCCGTAGGTGTACATGGGGTAGAAGAGCGGCAGGGCCGGCAACTCGCCCGCGAAGCGAACCTGGAAGTTTCGGTAAAGGCGCGTGCGTTCCGCTGGGTCAACTACAATACGAGCCTGTTCGAGGTATTCGCTGGCCTGGCGGTCGTCCCACATGGCGTAGTTTTGGCCCCCAGTAGTTTGGGTCTGGTGCCAGAAGGGGTAGGGATCGGGGTCGGGGGAGCGGAATAAGTTCAGGTCAACCAGGGCAGCCTCGTAGTTGCGGGCTTCGAGATAATCGTTGATCAACTGGTCATAGGGGATGGCCTGAAGCATGACATCTATGCCCAGGGCAGACCAATCACGTTGAATAGATTGAGCCAGCGAAGCGTAAGGCTCTCCCTCAGGATGAATCAGGGTGAAGGAAAGGAAAACGCCTTCTTCGTTAGCGCGCACTTCACCCCCCTCAGCCGGGATGGTGTAGCCGGCCTCTTTGAGCATCTTGATGGCCGCATCGCGGTCGTAATCTATGCGGGGAATGCTTTCATAGTAAGCCCAGGTGTTGGGGAAGATGGGGCCGTCGGCGATGGCAGCCTGGCTGACGAGCACATGGTCTACCATCCATTGGCGATTAAGCCCTGTGAGCAAGGCGCGCCGAATGGAAGCCTCCTGGAAAAAGGGCTTCTCTGCGTCAGCGAGGTTTAGCAGAATGATCGAGAGTTCAGGGAGCCTGCCGGTATAGAAATTTAGATCAGGCTCATCGAGCGCCTCTCCCAGGATATTTGCTGAGATTTGGCTGATCCCCTGGATTTTGCCCTCCCGGTAAGCGGCCATCGCGGAGGCTGGATCGGGGTAGTAGCGAAAGATCATCTGGTTGATGAAAGGACGGCCTTCGTAATAGTCATCGAAGGCGGTCAGGGCGACACCGGCGATCTGCCCACCCTCGACAAGCAGTTGTTCGAAGCGATAAGGACCACTACCGACAGGATTCATGTTGAAGGGGTCGTCGATCAACCCCTCGGGAGTCAGCCCCTCCAGTAAATGGGCGGGGAGAATCCCAAAGGTCAGATAATCTAAGAAGGGGGCAAAAGGTTCGGGGAGGCGGAATTGAATCGTATATTCATCCAGCCCGATCACTTCGATTTCATTCCAAAAGGCTTGCAGGTCCGCGGGGATGGGCAGGGCGGGGTTCTTCAAAAGGCCGATGGTGAAGATCACGTCGGCGCTGGTGAGTGACCCTCCGTCATGCCAGGTGGCGTCGGTGCGCATCGAGAAATTATAGACTGTGCCATCTCGCGAAATACCCCAGGATTCGGCGATGACGGGTTGGGGCAAGCCGCGGTCGTCGAAGCGCACCAGGCTGTCGAAGAGCAGGCGGGAGATGTCCCGGTCGGCGGCGTTATAGAAAGCCAGGATGGGATTCAGGCGTGAAAAGTTTCCGATTAGACCTTCGGTGTAGCTGCCTCCGCTGATCGGCTCCGAGGCCAGGGGTTGTACGGCAGGCGGTTGCTGTCCGGCCAGCAACACCCCGATCGCCGCCAGAGCCAGGAATACGATCAATAATTGCCAGCGTAATCTCTTCATTTGGCGTATGCCAACAGGCAAGAAAATAGGGCGCAATTGGTGAAGAATTTGCTCCCTTGAGGAGTTCAGCTATCCGGTGGTGATGACTGTCAAAATGGCTAGCAGGAAGAATAAAAAGCCCAAACCGATGGTGACACGGAAGAGCAATTTTTCGACGCCGCGCCGGGCTGTGAAAATGCCGCCTGTATCAGCGCCTGTCAGACCGCCCAGCCCAGCCCCTTTACTTTGCAGGATGACACTGGCAATCAGCGCAATAGACGTTATAATCAATGCAACATCTAAGTAAGTTTCCACGAAAAAACCTCCTGTAAATTGTTGAGGAGTCGATGGACGAGAAATCCACCTGCCTCCAAGCAGGGCTGGATTATACTGTTTGTTCGTGGAATAGTCAATTTGCGGTACGAAGTCAAGGTGAGGAGGGCAGTATAAGGTATGTGCGGGGGCGCGCCCTCGCACATACCTTTTACGGCAGATTTACCAGGAGAAATTTTCTTGTTATGTATGAATATATCATCAATTTGCACATGCACACACCATACTCCGATGGGCGCTCTAGCCATGCAGAGATCGCACAGGTGGCAATCGAGGCTGGCATCAATGGGGTGATCGTCACCGATCACAATGTGTGGGTCGAAGGCCCGCAGGGGTATTATGGCGAAGGGGATCGACGCGTGTTGATGTTGATAGGAGAAGAAGTCCACGACCAAACCCGCAACCCGCAGAAGAACCATTTGCTGATCCTTGGGGCGGAGAGAGAGCTGGCGATGTTTGCTAAGGACCCCCAACAATTGATCAATGCGGCCAAAGAGGCTGATGGCCTTACCTTTCTCGCTCACCCCGTTGATCCGGAATCCCGGGCTTTTGGGGAGAAAGACCTCTCCTGGGTGGATTGGGATGTTCGAGGCTACACGGGGATCGAATTATGGAATGCGATGTCGGAATTCAAGTCGCTTCTCCGGGGTAAGTTACCGGCGATTTTCCATGCTTTTCACCCGGCTTCGGTCGCCCATGGCCCTTTCGATGCTGCGCTCGGTATATGGGATGAGCTGCTCGGTCGAGGACAGCGCGTGGTGGCGATCGGCGGCTCGGATGCTCATGCCATGATCGGGCGATTGGGGCCTTTGAGGCGGGTGCTATTTCCCTACGAATTTCATTTCCGGGCGGTGAACACCCATATTTACACTCCAGAGCCTTTCAGCGGAGACGCGGTCAACGATCGTCGTCTGGTATTGGATGCGCTGCGCCAGGGGCATGCTTTCATCGGCTATGATTTGCCGGCATCCACGCGCGGCTTTCGTTTCACCGCTCAAGGGCTGGGATCCGATGCCTGGGCGGGCGACGAGATCTCCGCAGCGAGCGGCGTGACCCTACAGATCAAACTGCCCATCCGAACCGAGTGCCGCTTGCTCAAGGATGGCGAAGTCATCAAGACCTGGCGCGAGCGCGAGGCCTGCACCCATATCACTACCGAACCGGGAATATATCGGGTGGAAGCCTTTCTGTTCTTCTGGGGAAAGCGCAGGGGCTGGATATACAGCAACCCGATTTATGTTTGTTGATCTATGGCTGCCAAACCGCGTTCTCTGCGTGTCGAAGGAATTGTTTTGCGCCACCGCCCGTGGGGGGAGGCGGATCGCCTTTTGAGCATCTACACACGCGAGCTGGGCAAAATTCAAGCCATTGCCAAGGGGGTTCGCAAACCGCGTTCGCGTAAAGCCGGCCACGTGGAGCCTTTTACGCGCTCGAGCCTGCTGCTGGCGCGCGGGCGGAGTTTCTATATTCTCACACAGGCGGAGGCCATCGCGCTTCACATCGCCCTTCGCGAGGATTTGGTTTCGATTGGATACGCTTCCTATATTATCGAGTTACTGGATCGCTTCACTTTCGACGAAGAGGAGAACCGCGCCCTCTACCGGCTGCTTGGCAATTCTCTGACGCGCTTGAACCGAGGGGATGATCCTGAAATCGTGATTCATTATTACGAAATCCGTTTGTTGGATCAGGTTGGGTTTCGACCTAAACTGTTCAGCTGTGGGGGCTGTGAGGGGGAGATCCGGCCCGAAGATCAATTTTTCTCTGCCGCGGGAGGAGGCGTGCTCTGCCCGAAATGCGGGGGGACTGTTCCCGAGGCCTATCCTGTTTCCATGCAAGCGCTCAAATATTTGCGCCATTTCCAGCGCAGCAGTTATCAAGATGCCGTGCGCGCGAACATCGAACCTGCGATCATGGCCGAAATCGAACGCCTGATGAATTATTACCTGAC
>VGOC01000114.1 GCA_016865865.1 Chloroflexota bacterium | reverse complement strand
AGAATCTTTTGAACCCCTGCCATGCGCAAAGCGACGTATAGCATTCTATCGGTGAGGGAGACCTGGTAGAGCGGATCGATATCCCGCAGCGCGCTGATGGTCTGGATGAGGTTCTTCCACTCCCTGCATCCAAATCGGCCACACCCAGCTCAACCTGAAGCTGTAAATCAACCGCTCTGGCAAATGCCAGGCTCTTTTGGCGCTCTTGCAAGCCCGAAGAGTAGCCCAAGGCGATCCCCGTGGCGCCGAAGACAGCCAGCATCGCCCCCCATAGAATGATCCACTGCCACCACGTAAGGGTATCGAAAAATGAGATTATTTTTTTCATTTCTGAAACCGAGATCACAGGGCCGAGTGATACGCCCATTTCGCTGGCGATGCGTTCTGCTTTCTGGCGAGCATCCGCAATCGCATTGTCGAGTGGGAATCAGGCTGGTAGATCAATTGGCTTTCACCACGCCATATGCTTTATGCAGTTGCAGCACGAACATCAAACCGGTGTCGGGCTGATCCAGACCACCGATGATCGCCTGGGTGGCCGCTGCCAGCCGTTCGCATTGATCCTCCGTCTCCACCACGGAAAACAAAGTGCGATGGTGTATTTCGGAACTTCTGAAGATGTCGGATAAGCTCGGCATCAGCGGGGTATCGTCACGCATACCGCCTCGCCGGATGCGCCCAATGCCGGTGCTTTCCAGGATGGTGATTCCGCTGCATCCGGCTTCTTCCCAGGCATGGAGGACATCACTGCAATGGTCGGGGTCATCGAGGACTAAAACAACTAGGTAACTCATCGAAATGCTCCTGAAGCAGAATAATATCTGGTTAATCGGCATCGGCAGGCTGCCTGGCAAACAGACTGCGCAAGATCGGCGGGGTGATCAGCGTGGTCACGATGACCACTCCAACGATAATCGAGAACACGTCTAGCCCAATCAGGCCTTCGGAGACGCCAACTGCGGCGACGATCAACCCGACCTCGCCGCGCGATATCAGACCGGCGCCCAATTGCAGCGCTTCCCGGTTGGTAAATCCGGCCAGGCGAGCGCCGAGGCTGCCGCCCAGCAATTTGCTGATCACCGCCGTCAGGCTCATCACCAGCAGCAGCCAGACGCTGTCGGCAGTCAACTCTCTGGCGTTGGCGGCCAGGCCGACGTTGACGAAGAATATGGGAACAAAAACTCCATAGGCCAGCGGAGAGATTCCCGCCTCCACCCGTTCTTTCGAGGGGCTGCGGGCGAAGATCAGCCCGGCCAGGAACGCGCCCGTAATCGCGGCCAGCCGCCCAATACCTCCGCAGACCAGGCATAGAAGATGACGACCACGAAGGTGAAGGCGATCAGCCCCTGGCTGATGGGAAGGTTATCGATGCGGCGGCTGAACCGGGGGATCAGGGTCATGCCCAGGGCGGCAGCTATCGCCAGGAAGAGCGCCATCTTTATGGCAATCCAGGCCACCGCCCCCACCCCCCCGCCAGATCCAAGCGCGAGCGCCACGAAAATGGATAATCCCAATACGACCAAAACATCATCGAACACAGCCGCGCCCAGCAAACCGATCCCAACCCGGCTGCGCAGCACCCGCAGCTCCATCAAGGTTTGGGCGGATATGCTCACACTGGTCGCAGCCAGGATCAAACCGGTGAAGATGGCCGTCTGGTTATCGAAGCCGTACATCCGGGCAGCGGCAAATCCCAAGCCCAACGGAACCAGCACGCCCAGTGTACCGGAGAAAGCGGAAACTTTGATCGATTTCGCCAGATCGGTCAGGTGCAAATCCAAACCTGCGATGAACATGAGCAATAACACGCCAAGTTCGGCCAGGTGGGCGAGGCTATCTCCCAGATGCTGGTCGGTAAACGGCGCCCAATGCAGGAAATCCAGCACCGAGGGGCCAAGGATCAATCCAGCCGACAACTCACCCAACACGGAAGGCTGTCCCAGTTTCAGGCTGAGCAGCCCACCCAGCTTGGCCGCGGTGATCACAATCACGAGTGAAAGGGCAAATTGTAAGAATGGGGACATGCTCACTCCTCGGAAAAGTGATCTAAGGTGATTCTCGAGAGCGCTAAAACCAAACCCGCAAGCCCAAACGCATAAGCCAGCAATGCCGGTTGCTCGATGGTGTGCCTCGGCCAGAGCAGCAGCGCCGGGAATAGCAGCACAGCAGCGCTCAACCCTGCTTTCCAAAGGGAGGCTTTCCCGGAGAAAGATGACAATTTCAGCAACCGCCCAATTCCCGCTACCAGCATCCCGATCCCATACCCCACCAAAACCTCGAGCAGGAGAGCGGTGGAGATCGGCTGGTGGGCCTGCCAACCCAGGAACACGAATAGCGCCAATAGGATACCAAATCCTGGCCAGGTGTTCAAGGGCATGGGGCGAATTTCGGTATCCTGCCATAATTTCCGGTTCACAGCCAGGACGGCGTAGGCGATCACGCTCGTCAGACTGGCTGAAACTGCGGAGACCCCAGTCAGGGAAGCAAATCCATAGGCCAGGTATATCTGCCCAATGGCAATCCAACTGCGCAGATGCGCGGCGGCTTTTTTGCTGAAGAATATTGCGCCCAGGGCAATCGCCGCGCCAATCGAAATACCACTGAAGACGCCGCCCAGGTAACGCGTGGGGGTTTCGACGAAGGGTTGACTTCGGAGAGCAAAAACACCAGAGTCAAAGGGCTGATCTGGCTGATGAAACTGGAGGCCTCCTCCGACTCTCCTGACCGCCAGATCATGCTTGCAGCAATCAGGCCAAACAAGATCGCGCCGGAGAGCGCCAGTGCATGGGTCATCGTGAGCATCGTCCCAAAAAGAATGGCCGCGCCAGCCCAAAGGATCAGGTCAATCCTTTTCCCTCGACCTTCAGCCCGGCCTTTTCGAGCGTCCGCCGGTTTATGGCGACATCGTTCGGATCGTCTTCCAGATTGAGGATGCGGATCAACCGCCCCGGCGCGGCGGTTTCAGCCTTCGCAGGACGTGTTTTGCTTTTCATATTCACACTCCGTTACTCCACGTTGAAGTATAGCACAACCGGTTTTCCAGAGCAGCCCCCCGCCAACAGAAGCATTTCCCCCTGCGATTTCAAATCTGCAATCCAAAATCCCAGCTACCCGTCCCCGGGTGCTCCCCGCGAAGGGAGCGACTTCTTGGCTTATAGATTTTGTTGTTTCAATCCACTCACCCCCCTCTTCTGTCCCCCCATTTTCGCCATAGATACTTTACCCGCGGGTGCGTTATCTCGAATAGCTCGACCCCCTTGTTTGTTCTGAATCAGCGCCATCAGCGCGTATCAGCGTACCATACTTCCCTGGTAACTACTCAGCCAAACGGGGAAGTTCCCGAAAAAAGGGTGTGCGAAGGGGGCGCAGCCCCCTTCGCACACCCTTTTTTCGGGCTAATCCGTTCGATGGCTGAGCAGTTACCTTCCCTGTTGAATTTCGGCTTGTCGGAGTTGAGTCTATAATTCTGCAAGGCGCGACTTCAGACGTTCGACCAGGAGTTCCAGATTCTCCAGCACGATCTGATACTCGCCGGTTTGGATCAAATCATCGAGGGTATGATCCAAGTCTTCGTCGCTTTCCAAAGATTGACGTGTACGTTGAAAGTATCTGGCAAACGACACGATGCGTCTCTGGAAGACTTGGGCGGAGTCTTTTTCCCCTTCTCCGGCTTCAACAGGCGTTATATCTACTTCTCTTTTTTCGTCAGCGATAACCGGCAAGGCGCTGCGGTGGTCGAGGATCATTTGCATAGTAGCGTCAGACTCCTCCCCCTCTACGAATCGGGACAGCTCTGGTCCTGTAAGATCATGCTCGATCGTGAGCATCACCAGCCGTTCCCAGAGCTCCTCGGGGTTCGCCAGGATCTCGCGCAACTGTCTTTCGGTCAACTGGTGGTCATCAACGAAAGACAATAATCCATCGGGCAGTCTCAAGATCTGCATCTTGCGCTCGAGATGTTGGCGCTTGCTTCCCATGATCTCTTCCAGCGCGGGCCAGAAACCTCGCGGCAGCCTTTTTCGATCAGCGAGCAGCCTATCGGCCGGGGACAACGCCAGGCGAAAATAATCGTCGCTGCCAGAGGGAACGCCGCGGGCGATCTCGCTTTCGGGCGTAATCTCCAAACGATCCAGGAACAAACGCGCCACCTGTCTGGCCTCGCCCACCGCGGTGAGGGATGCGGTCTGGATGTTTTCTACCGCCTGACGGGTCGGGTTCAGTTCATCACGGATGAGGGCGTGAATCGTGCAATCATCGGTCTGCCCATCGAAGACCATCAGCCATTTTGCCCAATAACGCCGCTCGCCTGATTCGATCCGCCACACGAAAGAACCATCCTCGCGAAAATGCTTCGCCACAGTGATCGGGTTGATCTGGCCTTGATCGAGCAAAGATACGCCCATCGAGCGGTATGTCTGGATCTGGTCGGCGATCTCGGCGTTTTTCTCCCCGGCTTTGACCCATCGCTGTACAGCGACCCGCGCGCTGATTTTTCCTGAAATGTATTCGCCTCGAATGTCCGCGGGGAGGATGTGGCGAGGATTCCAGGGGTCGGGTTGGACATCTTCCAGAGAGAGCACCTCGATGCGCTGCTGCAATGGGATTTCGGGAACATCGAGCTGCTCGAAGCGCGGCCCGCCTTCCGCGTAGCCGCTCTCGATTTCGGGCGTCGCCAGGCTGGCCAGTGGGTCAACCTGGAAACGTCGAGGTCTGCGGGCGGATTCCGTTTTGGTGCTATCCATATCGCTGTTCCTGGATTTTCTTGATACGGATCAGGATCTCATGCACAACCCGGTTATAGGCTGTCGCGCCTGGGGAGTAGCGATTGAAAGTGTAGATATCAACCCCCGCCGAGAAACTATCGGGGATAGCCGAATTGAGCGGGATCACCGTTCGGATCACAGAATTAGAAAATTTATCGTTCAACATCTTCAGGGCTTCTTCGGAGGCAAGAACCCCTTTGCGATAGAAGGTGCCCAATAGACCAAGGATCTTGGGCCTCTCTTGTTCCAGTCCCAACTGAATGACTTTGATCAGCTGAAATGTGCGGTTGATGGCCTCGAGCCCAAGGAAGTCCAGGTTGATCGGGATGAGGACGAAATCGGAAGCCACCAGCGCATTTTGGGTGAGGACATCGTTGACCGGGCCGGTGTCGATGATCACGAAATGGTAATCCGAACGGAGTGGATTCAGCACACGAGATAACCTCCGCTCTCTGCCGATCTTGGAAATCAATTTTTCTCGCATACCGCCGAGGGTCTGACGGTTGGTCGGGATGTAGTGAAGGTGTTTGGGATTCCAGGGACTGGGCGCGATGAATTCGTGAGGGCGCAACAGCAAATGATCGTCATCCAACAATTTGGCCAGAGTCTTTTCAGATGACGCCGCGGAAAACTGTCCCACCGCGTTCGAGGCTGTGCCCTGTGGATCGATATCGATCAATAAGACCCGCCAGCCCAGGTTCGCCCCCCAACGGGCCAGCCCCGAGGCGATGTTGACGGCCGAGGTGGTTTTGCCTGCCCCGCCCTTTTCGACAGCTAACGAGATGATCACCCCAGGTTTGATCTGCGTAAAGGATCGGATTGTTTTTGGGGGAAATGTCATAGTCGTTTTTTCATACTCTCTGATTCCATGCGTTTCTCGACGGCATAGACCATCAATTCGCGGCGGTTTTCGAATCCAAAGCTGTTCAGTATGTGCAAAATGTGCAACCTCACCGTTGCATCGGCGATATTCAACGCCTCCGCAATCTGGTGATCCGAGAAGCCCTGCCCCAACAGGTCGAGCACTTCCGCCTGTCGTGGGGTGAGCGACTCAGCGGAGCCGCGGTACCTTCTTCTCCCTGGCTGCGACTCCCGGATACTGCTGATTAACTTGGCGGCGATCTTCGGCGGCAGATAGACCTCTCCAGCGTTCACCGTGCGGACGGCCTGAAGCAGTTCGTCACGTTGGGCGCTCTTGGTGATGTACCCCGATGCGCCGGACTGAATCGCTTTCAGAATATCATCTTCCCAATCCAGACTGCTGAGCACCAGGGTGCGAATACCGGGATGGGAACCGGATAGAACGTGGATGACTTCCAAACCTCCCATCTCTGGCATCATCAAATCCATCAGCACGATATCCGGTTCGACGAGGGGAATCAGCCGAAGGGCTTCTTTCCCATTCGAGGCCTGGCCTACGATCTGCATATCGAAGGCGGCTTCGATCGTCATCTCCAGGGCATTACGCATGAGCGGGTGATCGTCAACGACAAAAACGCGGATGGGTTTCATCTATACGATCCTATTCCTCTGATCGAGCAGGCCTGGTTTCGTCCAGATCTATTTGCATGGTGATCGTGGCGCCAGCCCCGGGCGCAGAGTCAATCGTCAACACGCCTCCCAGGCGCTCAATCCGTTCAGCGACATTCCGCAAACCCATCCCGCCACTTGGGATCTGATCAGGATCGAATCCGCGACCATTATCGCTAACTTTCACTACAATCCGATAAGGCGTGCCATGCACGGAAACCGAAATATGGTCTGCCTGGCTATGCTTCAAGGTGTTGTTGAGGGCCTCGGTGATAATGAAGAAGAATTCTTTTGAGTGTGACTAAAATTGGTTGGTTTCAAGGCGTTCTGCCTGTTCCAGCGGATTGATCTTGAGCGGTGCGCCATAAAGGACATGATGACGTTGGGTGCGGCGGAGGGTGTGAAAATCTTCCCAGTC
>VGOC01000113.1 GCA_016865865.1 Chloroflexota bacterium | reverse complement strand
GTGCACTGGTTCTTGTCGGTCAACGAAGCTGATCTGCCCACCCCCATGGGAGCGGATCAACCCAAGACGTATCGTTCGATCACCATAGACGGCCAGGAGATCGAATTTTCGGGCGGCTTCACCGATTTGCACACCCGGGTTTACGAGAAGACTCTGGCGGGGAAAGGTTTTAGCATCGAAGACGCCCGCCCCTCGGTCGAATTGACGTATCAAATCCGGCATTGCGAACTTTCGCCCGTGGATGAACTGGCACACCCCTTTTTAAAGTAGGTCAGGTTGCCAACCTGACCTACATTTATTTCGAGAGGATTATGACCGACTATTTCGTACATCCATCCAGCTATGTAGATGAAGGCGCCGAGATTGGCCGCGGCACTAAAATCTGGCACTTTTGCCATGTGATGAAAGCCGCCCGTATTGGAACAAATTGCTCGATTGGACAGAATGTCTTCATCGCCCCAAACACCGTCATCGGCGATGGAGTCAAAGTGCAGAACAACATCTCCATCTACGAAGGCGTGGTGCTCGAAGATGATGTTTTTCTCGGCCCCTCGATGGTCTTTACCAATGTGGTCAACCCGCGCAGTCACGTCAGCCGCAAAGACGAATACCGCGCCACCCTGGTGAAGCGCGGCGTCACGATTGGCGCCAATGCCACAATCGTCTGCGGCGCGACTCTGGGTGAGTATGCCTTCGTGGGCGCAGGCGCGGTGGTGACCGGCGATGTCCCGGCCTACGCCCTGGTGTATGGCGTGCCGGCGCGCCTGCGCGGTTGGATGTGCCAGTGCGGGATCGAATTGCATTTCGAGCAACAGGGCGCTGAAGAGATTGCAGTCTGCGAAAGCTGCGGGGCAGGTTATCGAAAGACTGCTCAAACGGTGAGCAGGGAAAAACAATCGTGACCATACCTCTACTTGATTTAGCTGCACAATACCGGGGCATCAAAACAGAAATAGATGCAGCCATCCAGAGGGTGCTCGATTCAGGGCATTTCATCTTGGGCGAGGAAGTGGATGCCCTGGAAAATGAGGTGGCTGCCTATTTGGGCGTGGGACATGGCGTTGGGGTTGCCTCGGGCACGGACGCTTTGATCCTGGCCTTGCGCGCCTTGGAGATTGGCCCTGGTGATGAGGTTATCATTCCGGCTTACACCTTCTTCGCTACGGCTGGCGCGGTGCTGCACGTGGGGGCCAGACCTGTGCTGGTGGATGTTGATCCACAAACATACTGCATCGATGCGACACTTATCCCCGATAAGATCACCCAGGCCACCAAAGCCATCATCCCCGTGCATCTCTACGGCCACCCATCTGATATGGATGCCATTGGCGCCATTGCCCGGAAGCATGGTCTGAAAATCATCGAGGACAATGCCCAGGCCATTGGCGCCGCATATAAAGGCCGCAAGACGGGCAGTTTAGGGGATGTGGCCTGTTTGAGTTTCTTCCCCAGCAAGAATTTGGGCGGTTACGGCGACGGCGGCATGGTGGTCTGCGATGATCCCGCGCTGGCCGAAAGACTGCGTATGTTGCGGGCGCACGGCTGGAGAAGGAAATACTATCCCGAAATCCTGGGCTACAACAGCCGCCTGGATACCTTGCAGGCGGCTATCCTGCGAGTCAAGTTAGGCTACCTGGATGGCTGGAACGAACGCCGCAGAGAGATCGCCGCGAGCTATGACCATGGGTTGGCTGACCTCTCGAGCATCTCTGCGCCCCATGAAGCCGCGGGATGCCGGCATGTCTATCATCTTTATATCATACGCACGACAGCCCGCGCTGAAATTCAACACGCTTTGAAAATGGCTGGGATCTCCTCTGGCGTATATTACCCTCAACCATTGCATCTCACACAACCCTGCCGGGGTTTGGGCTACAAAGAAGGCGATTTCCCGGTCTCCGAGAAAGCCTGCCATGAGACGCTGGCAATCCCGATCTACCCCGAGATGTCTCCAGAGCAAATCAATCTCGTCCTTGAGACGCTGAGTAGTTTCTGAAGATTCCCGAAAAACAGGTGTGAGTGAGGTGCGAAGCACCCCACTCACACCTGTTTTTCGGGCTTTCACCTTTGAGTAAACCATGAAGATCCCTATCACAAAGCCTTATTTTGATGAAGAAGAGTTTACCCTGGTGCGCCAATCTCTGGAAACGGGCTGGGTTGTGCAGGGGCCTCGAGTGGCAGAATTCGAAAGACTGATCTCCGAATACTCCAAAATCCCTCATGCGCTAGCCACCACGTCCTGCACCACCGCTTTGCATCTAGGGCTGGTTGCCTTAGGCATTGGGCAGGGGGACGAGGTCATCGTGCCAGCCTTCACCTTTGTCGCCACGGCAAACGTCGTTGAACACCAACAGGCCAAGCCGGTTTTTTGCGATATCGACCTGCGCACTTTCAATGCGGATGTCTCCCAGATCAAGAGCAAGATCACCGAACGCACTAGAGCGATCATGCCGGTCTCTTTGTTTGGGCTGAGCGCCGATATGCGCCCCATCGCCGAATTGGCCCGGCGGCATAATTTATTTGTCATCGAGGATGCCGCCTGCGCCGTGGGCGCCTGGTATCAGGGCTACCACGCCGGGGCGCTGGCAGACATCGGCGCGCTCAGTTTTCATCCTCGCAAAGGGATCGTTACCGGAGAGGGCGGGATGGCGCTGACTGGCGATAAGTCTCTGGCGGAGAAGATGCGCTCTCTACGGGATCATGGCGCCACGATCAGCGATTTACAGCGGCATCAGGGTAAAAAGAGTTATATCATGCCTGATTATGAGATGGTGGGATTCAATTACCGCATGACCGATATTCAAGGCGCTGTTGGGGTTGCCCAGATGCGAAAGTTTGATTATCTTATGGGGCGGCGCAGGGAGATTGCTCAGCGATACGATGATGCCCTGGCTGAAACCGGCTGGCTTAGAACTCCCTATACGCCGGAAGGTTATCTGCATGGCTACCAATCCTACGTTTGCCTTTTTGCTCCAGAAGAACCGACGATGGACAATGTAGAAGAGCTGCACAACCAGCGCAACAATCTGATGGACCGCTTGGAAGATGCTGGCATCTCTACTCGCCAAGGGACGCAGGCGGTACACATCCTGGGTTATTACCAGCGAAAGTATGGCTTGAAACCTGAAGACTATCCCAATGCTTATATGGCTGACAAACTGACCTTGGCCCTGCCGTTATTTGTCCAGATAACCGCCGAGGAACAGGATTATGTCGTTCGGCATTTGAAACAAAACTCGCCATGATGATCTTATCGTTGAAAATCGCTGTGGTGCTTGGCGGGTATTCTGTGGCCTGTCTAGGGGCGGGCGGAATAGTTTTGCAGGCGCTCACGAGGATTGCCAGGCAACCCAGCCGATCGTCAGCCGGAACAGATTTGGCCACAGCGTTTATCTTGGGGCAGGGCTTCCTGGCATCCCTTTGGCTTCTGCTGGCATTGGGGGGCTGGTTTAGCGCCCACTTGATCGCCGTAATTGTTTTTGTCGTTGCTGTCGGTGGTCTTTATCTGATGCGCCGGCGGTTGATTGCTTTTAGACATCAAGTATTGAAAATTTGGCGAGAGCTGCGTGCCGATTCCTGGGCCTGGCAATTGCTGGCTGCTCTGACGGTTTTTCTGTGCCTGCTTTGGGCGACATCCCTGGGCCGCACAATGGAAGGCGATGCCGGCGCGTTCTATATGGCAATCTCCAAGGTTGTAGCGCATTCTCGTCAATTACTTCCACTCAGGGGCTATGAAGACTTTTCCACTGTCGGACTGCAAGGCGAAATGCACCACGCCGCCATGATTGCGCTGCATAGCCCGGACGCAGCGCAATTATTTGCCTGGCCTACCTCGATAGCCGGCGCATTGATGCTTCTTGCTCTGGGACGGCAAGTCGGAATGGGCCGCAGGGGGCAATGGATTACGTTAGCGATATTCTATTCGTCTTCGGCGATCATCTATATGAGCGGCTCTGGCAAGGTAGATATTTTCGCCTTGACGTTGGGAATCGCGGCGTACTATTGGGCTTTACAAATCTACGTAGATGCATCTCCATTATCGTTTTGGCTAACAGGCTTGTTTTTTGGTTTTGCCATCATTGCCAAAGTGAGCTATTTGCCGGTGATGGGCGTCAGCCTCTTCCTTTTGGTTTTGTGGGGCTTGTTAGCGAGAAATAGCAACGGGCTGTCGAGTGGGAATGTCCTAAAATCTATCACAGGCGCGGGCTTTCAGATTGTGCTGGCATTCATCATTGCTGTTCTGCCTCATCTTCTCAAAAACGGCGTGTTTTTCGATAACCCGTTTGCCCCATTTGTCGGTGGCTCCGAGGGTTGGGCAAACCAGGACTGGTTCAGCCCAGAGACAACACGGCGAATTCTTCTGGCGTACCCCCTTTCTTTGACTTATGGCAATTACTGGGGACAGGGTGGCGGTTTATCACCTTTGGTATTGGCGTTTTTTCCGCTTTTGATATTTCTGCCGCGGCCGCGATCATGGTGGCGCAGCCCCTTGGTTGCGGTGACTCTGTCGGCCATAGGCGGAGCACTGGCCTGGGTGATCCTGCGGCCTTCGGTGTTCGCGCCGCGATACATTTTGGCGCCTTTGGTGCTTTTAACCTTATTGCCTGCCAAGGCGGCGGATTATGTCAGCCGAATGGAAACTCGCCCTCGCTGGCTATCCGCGGGTGTGGTGGTGGGGGTGTTCATCACTGTAATTTCGGTTGGTCCCATCTTCGTTGATGATGTGTTTTTCCCGGAGAAATCGTATCGCTACCTGTCGGGAGAACTCGGCTTATGCGGGCGGGAATGGGAATATTGCGGGCATCATGTGTTGCTCAATCGGAAGGCGGAATTTGGCGACCGCATCCTGCTTGGCTCCTATCAACGCTATTGGCTGCGCTCTGACCTGATGCAATGTGTGAGTAACATCGAGGATGAGGTAGCAATATTCTCAGCGCCCGAAGAGGATCGCTGGCTGACAATCTATCAGCGTGGTTTTCGCTACTTGCTAGCTGAAAAAACAACTCACGCACAATTCCTAGAGATGATAGATCACAATAATTTACCAGACTGGCTGAACCTGGTTGAAATCAGCAATTCTGGACATGTTGTCGTTTACCGGCTGGATGTGACAGTTCCGCCTGGCGATCAACTACTCGCTTGTCAACGCCGTGGAAACTCGAAGGTTTGGGAAGTTGTGTCACCTTAGGTTCTGTTCGTTGTTTGGCAAAGGGAAAATATGAAACAGTATATTTCGGGTAAGACGATCTTCATCACCGGGGGTGGGGGGTTTATTGGTTCAACCCTCGCTGGTAGACTCGTAGATGACAATCGCGTTGTTATTTACGATAACCTGGCGCGCAATTCGCTGCAGGCGCGGTCTTTCAAAGACCATCCCAATTTGACTTTGATCGAGGGCAATGTGCTGGACTATGAGGCGCTCAGCAATGCAATGCAGGATTGCGATTATGTCGTGCACTGCGCGGCAATTGCGGGGATAGATACGGTGATCAAAAGCCCGGTAAGTACAATGCGCGTCAATATGGTTGGCTCGGCGAATGTGCTCGAAGCGGCCTCGAAATTGCCCTCGGTGGAACGCGTAGTTTGCTTCTCTACCAGCGAAGTATTCGGACAGCACGCATTTCGCTCACAGGAAACCGATAAGACGGTGATGGGCCAGGTTGGCGAGGCGCGTTGGACCTATGCTGTGAGTAAACTTGCCGAAGAGCATCTGGCGATTGCATATTACCAGGAACTTGATTTACCGACGACGGTAGTGCGTCCCTTCAATGTCTATGGGCCGGGGCAGGTGGGTGAGGGTGCAATCCGTATCTTCGTCGAACGGGCTATAAAAGATCAAGATATCGAAATTCACGGCGACGGTACCCAAATCCGCGCCTGGTGTTATGTGGACGATATGATCGAGGGCACCTTGCTGGCGATGACACACCCAGCAGCCTTGGGCGAATCGTTCAATATCGGCAACCAAAGGGCAGTGGTGACGATTTATGGCCTGGCGAATACAGTTGTGCGCGTCCTGAATTCGAAATCCAAGATCGTTTTCACGCGTAAAGATTATGTGGATGTGGAATTGCGCATCCCAGCTGTGAAGAAGGCTCAGGAGCTTCTGGGGTTCGAGGCTTCGGTGGATTTGGAGGAAGGCATCCGCCGCACCGGCAAGTTTTATCTGAGCCAGGCTGGATAACCTATGCCGTACCAATCGCATGGAAGCGGACTTTTCGAACGTTTCCAATTCAAAAATATTGGTGAGAATGTGGTCTTCGAACCGGGTGTGCTGGTGTTCCACCCGGAGAATATCGCAATAGGAGATAACGTCTACATTGGACATTATTCCATTCTCAAGGGGTATTACAAGAATGAGATGACCATTGGTGACGGCACCTGGATCGGTCAGCAATGCTTCTTCCACAGCGCGGGAGGGCTGGCCATAGGGCGTGATGTTGGCATCGGCCCGGGAGTGAAAATCCTCACCTCCAGTCATGCTTTCGATGACGCAGATGTCCCCATTCTCCACAGCCCGATTGAGTTTGCGCCTGTCGTCATTGGCGACGGCAGCGACATCGGCGTCGGCGCTATCATCTTGCCTGGCGTGACGATTGGGCGAGGCGTGCAGGTGGGCGCCGGCGCGGTGGTGACCGAATCGGTAGCCGATTATCAGGTTGTGGCTGGCGTGCCCGCAGTCGTTCTGCGACAGCGTTGGTAGAACGTCCCGCAGGCTTTCCCGCTAAGTATGAACCTGCGGGACGTTGTGCAGCATGAACAGATGGATCATTTGACGGTTTGCATGTTCAGTAATCTATACCCGCCGGTAGTCAGCGGCTCTTCGACACAGACAGTTTTCCTGGCGCGCCAGTTGGCCCGGCAGGGGCATAAAGTGCTCGTGATTACTGCACAGGTTGACTCGTCTTTACCGGAATATGCCGA
>VGOC01000112.1 GCA_016865865.1 Chloroflexota bacterium | reverse complement strand
CGAAATCCTGCGGAAAACGCTCGATGCCCGTCATCACCGCCTGGATGGAGAATTCTCCCAGAGCGCACAAACATTTGTTTTGGATTTGCCTGGCGACGCTGTGCAACAATTCGACATCGAATTCGCCGCCCTCGCCAGAATGGATGCGCTCGATGATATGACTCATCCAGTAGTTGCCCTCGCGACAGGGTGTGCATTTGCCGCAAGATTCGTGTTCGAAGAAGTGGATGGTCTTGTTGAGCAGCCAATCAATGCTGATAGTATCGTCAATGACGATCACCGAGGCGGAACCCAGGTCTGCGTTGAGTGTGCGAACTGAAGCGTAATCCATGGGTGTGTCGAGAGCTTTATCGTCAGCCACGATCAACGAAGAAGAAGCTCCCGCGGCCATGATAGCTTTTACCGGGCGGTCAGCGATGATGCCGCCGCCGTGCTCGTAGATCAGCTCGCGGAAGGTTGTGCCAAAAGGTAATTCGTAGTTGCCCGGCTTCTTGACCCGCCCCGAGAGGCTGAAGACCTTCACTCCGGCGGTGTCTTCAGTGCCTAAATCTTGATACCATTTTCCACCGTTGATGATGATCGGCGGCACGTTGGTGAGCGTCTCTACGTTGTTGACTACCGTCGGTTTGCCGTACAAGCCAAACGAAGGCGGGAAGGGCGGGCGCAAGCGGGGTTGGCCGCGCTTGCCTTCCATCGATTCGAGCAAAGCCGTCTCCTCGCCGCAGATATACGCGCCTGCCCCCAAGTGGGTGTAGATTCGCAATGAGTAATCCGTACCGAAAAGGTTATCTCCCAGCAGGCCAGCTTTTTCGAGTTCGGCGATCCTCTCGTCTAGAAAATGCGCCGCCTGCCAGAACTCGCCCCGACAGTAGACGTAAGCAGCGTTCGCGCCAACGGCGTATGAAGCAATCGCAACGCCCTCCAGGAATTGGAAGGGATTGTTCTCCATGATTTCGCGATCCTTGAAAGTGCCCGGCTCGGATTCGTCGGCGTTGGCGACCACATAGTGAGGCCAGTTGTGATTATCCATGAAGGACCACTTCACCCCGGTGGGGAAGCCCGCCCCGCCGCGTCCGCGCAGCCCGGAGGCCTTGACGATCCCGATCACTTCATCCGGCTTCATCGAAGTGACAACTTTTTCGAAGGCCTCGAAACCGCCGTTTTTCTTATAAACATCTAGCTTGTATATCTCTGAAATCTCTCTGTGTCGAAGTAAAATGTATTTGCTCATAAGATATAAGACCTATTCTGCGAGGGGAATAATTTCTCCCTCACGACGGGCGATTTCGATGATTGCGCTGCTGTCATCCTCTTCATATTGACGCTCGCCGACCGGGATGGGTTCGATGCGGCTGTCGGTGCGGGCGGCGTACATCCAGAGGTCCTCGATATCGTCGTTCGTTCTTTCTTTATCGAATATTGGTGACACTACCAACAAATCAATATCGCTCCATTTATGGACATTTCCCTTTGCATACGAACCGAATAACACACCAAAGCGAACGGGGATACCTCGTTCCGTAATATATCTCAAATACTTTTGGACAGATTTGACAATTGATTTATCAGCCACTCGATTACCTCCCGCGCCTGTTCGAAATAGCACTTTGCTCTTTCCACTGAAGGCGTTGGGTAAGCCATATCTGGATATCTTCCTTCGATATTGTAGTGATTCATCTTCCCTAAAAAAACCTATCTGCTCGTCGGCAAGCTCACGTTTCCAAGCTCTGCAAGACGTACCAGGTTGTGAATTTTTGGTACGAAATCATTCGTTTGCTTGCAAACATGAGCTTTGAGTATTTTTTTTAGAGCCAAGTGAACGAAAAACAAGCCATATTGAGCTTCGCCATCACGGACGATAATGCGCTTGGCAAAGGCGAGATCTTTTTCGCTCTCAGTTATCCAGTAGTTTACTTGTTTTTCGATGTTAGCCATTCTTAGGTGTGTTCAAGTCACCTTGAGGTTTTTTCCAAGTTTCGATCAATTCCAGCGTACTTTCGACGCTTTGCAGCTCGTGATATTCGAGGCCATCACCAGTCTGCACCTGGAACATAGGGGCTTTGTCACAGGCTGCTAAACACATCACCGGCTCTACACTGACTAAACCATCATCGGTCGTCTCGCCGATCTGGATGCCTAATTCCTCGCAAAGCTTGGCGATGAATTCATCCGCGCCGCGCAAGGCACAGGGCAAATCATTGCAAATCTGGATGCGGTATTTGGCGCCGGGTTTATCGTGGTAAAGGGTGTAGAAACCGATTAGTGTTTTGACCTCTGTGGTGGTCATCTCCAGAATTTCGGCGATCTCTTTGATATCCTGTTTCGTTACACATCCATCTTCGCGCTGGGCGATATACAGCAACGACATCACCGCCGAACGCTTTTGCTCTGGAGGATATTTGGCAATAATCTTTTCGATTTCGTCCGTGTATTTTTCTGCGATCTTATTCACCGGTCAGAATCTCCCAAAACGATGTCAATGCTGCCGATGATGGCCACCAGGTCAGCGACCAGCAGTCCTTTGCTCAGGACAGGCAGAGCTTGTAAGTGCACGAAGGAAGGCGTGCGCCAATGCACGCGATGGGGCTTGTTGCTCCCATTCCCTTCGAGATAGACGCCCAGTTCCCCCCGCGGCGACGACACCGGCATATAGACATATTCAGCAGGGGCGTCGAAACCCTCCGTCCACAATTTGAAATGGTGGATCAAAGCCTCCATGCTGGCGCCCAGCTCAGAGCGGGGTGGCGGGACGAATTTGCGGTTGCTGCTGCGCACCGGAGCGCCGTCCAGCTCCCTGAGCTTTTTCAATCCTTGTTCGATGATGCGCAGGGATTGCCAAAACTCATCCATGCGGCACTCGTAACGAGCATAGACATCTCCAGCGGTTCTGGTGGGGATCTCGAAATCGTATTCTTCGTATCCTGTGTAAGGCTGGGTTTTTCGGTTGTCTAGAGCCACGCCTGAACCGCGCAGTGACGGCCCGGTCAATCCCCAGGCCACAGCATCTTCTGCCGAGATCACGCCAATCCCTTTCGTGCGGTCTATGAAGAGCGGATTCTTAGTCAGTAAACCGTGATATTGCTTGATGCGAGTTGGGAACATTGCCATAAACTGTTGAACGGCATCGTAAAACTCTTCAGGGATATCTCGCCAGACGCCGCCAGGCCGGATGTAAGTGGTCATCATTCGCTGACCAGAGACCAATTCCAGGATGTCGAGGATCAACTCCCGCTCACGGAAACAATACAGGAACATTGACATGGCCGCCAGATCCAGGGATTGAGTACCCAGCCAGATCAGGTGCGAACCGATGCGTTGTAATTCCGCCAGAATCACGCGAATAACCTGCGCACGTGGAGGCACGTCCAGCCCCACCAGCTTTTCGATTGCCAGGCAGTAGGCCAGGTTATTGCCGACCGTGTTGAGATAATCCAGCCGGTCGGTCATCACTTCAGCTTGCTCGTAGCGCTTGGCTTCCATATTCTTTTCCACACCTGTATGCAGGAAACCAATATCTGGCACACAGTTGATGATCGTCTCCCCCTCGAGTTCCAGCATTAGGCGCAACACGCCATGAGTGCTGGGATGCTGCGGCCCCATATTGAGCAGCATGGTCTCCCCCTGTATTGCGCGGTCTGAGACCAGATGTTTCAGTTCATCTAAAGTAACTTCTTGAAGTTGAACCATAAAGACCTCATTAAGTGAAGCATAAACGTAAAATGTAATATGTCACGTTTTATTCTTTCACGTAAGGCTTCTTCGCGTCGATCTCATCCGCGTTGAACGTAAACTGTACTTCCTCATAGCCGAGGGGGTAGTCCTTGCGCAGGGGATGCCCTTCCCAATCATAGGGTGTCAAGATGCGGCGTAGATCAGAATGCCCCTCAGCTTTGATGCCAAACATATCCCAGATTTCTCGCTCGTGCCAGTTCGCGTTCGGATAGATTCCCTCGATGGTGGGAATAGCGGGATTATCATCAGAGACGGGCGCGCGCAGCCGTAAGTTGATGTTGTTCTCGATGGAATACAGTTGATAGATCACGTGGAATCTGGGGTCGCCTTCTGGCCAATAATCCACCGCTGTCAGGCTGGAGAGCATATCGAAGCCGAAACCATCTCGCAGAAGCCGACATATTTCGACCACATCCCCCGGGGATACGATCAAAGAATATTCATCTCGAAAGATATGTTCTTCCACCCCGAAACGCTTTTCGATCGTTTGGATAGCTTTTAGGAGTTTGTTGTTCATAAAACCAAATCTCTGATCACGTGTCACTTGACACTTGACACCTGACACTCACCTCCACTTCGTAAGTCTCTCGTTTTCGACTTTTTCGTACAAAGTCAGGATGCCATGGATGAGACCCTCAGGGCGGGGGGGGCAACCAGCGATATACACATCTACTGGAATGACTTCATCAACGCCTTGAACGATGGCGTAATTATTGAACACGCCCCCACACGAAGCGCAATCTCCCATGGCAATCGCCCATTTGGGGTCGGGCAACTGGTCGTAGAGCCGGCGGATGACGGGCGCCATCTTTCGGGTCACGCGCCCCGCGACGATCAACAAGTCCGACTGACGGGGGCTGGCGCGCATCAATTCCATGCCGAAGCGGCTCATATCGTAGTGAGATGCCTCGGCAGCCATCATCTCGATGGCACAGCAGGCCAACCCCGATAGGAGCGGCCACATCGCCCGCGTGCGGCTCCAATTGACCGCTTTTTCTAAAGTCGTAGTAACGATCCCCAGATTAGCCAGTTTTTGTTCTATTCCCATTCCAGGGCTCCTTTCTTCCAGGCGTACACATACCCTACCAGTAAAATGACGATGAAGACAGACATCTCTACTAGCGCGAAAATCCCCAGGCTGTTGTTGATGAAGTCACGCAGCACGACTGCCCAGGGAAGGACGAAGATGATCTCGATGTCGAAAAGGATGAAGAGCACAGCGATCAAATAGAACTTGACTGACATGCGTCGTGTGCCGGGGCCATAGGGGTTCATGCCCGACTCATAGGGCATGGCTTTGGCATCGGTCTGGCGTTTCGGCCCGAACGAATAGCCCAGAATGACCACAAGGCTCGCTAAGGCGGTGGCCAAAACAATCAGGATTGCGATGGGAAGATACTCGAGGAGCATATCAAATCCTTAGAATGATGTAGATGTTCCTTATGTTACTACTCGCCCCAATCGGAAAATTCGTTCCATGGCTGAGTGTAACGTAACCTGACCCAGGAAGTATAACATAGGATGCAATGCCGAAGTAGTTAAAATTTTCACAATTAAGTAGGGACAAATCTCACTTTTTGGAAATTAAAGAGATCGGCGAGCGTGGGTCACACACTCGCCGATCTCTTTAGGAGGACCACCAAACTTCTCGACATGGGGGGGACATGCTAAAAAAACGGGTGTGAAATCGAAACACACCTTGATTTCCTCGGCGGATCGCTGGCAAAAGATTTGCGACCGGTGCATGAGTTCGATTTCGTCATCCATGCTTCGCAAACCATGTCCAGGATGTTGGAGATCGAATGATGGCCATTGATTAGATATGGCATGGCGATGTGATTTATAATATGGTGTGTGGATCTCATCAATAGCGTTTATTTTCTTCACAGGTAGCTTTATGCAGTGGAAACGCCTTACACTTTACTTGCTTGTCAACGTATTCGTTTCAGCGATCACGACCATTATCGTGCTGACCCTTTGGGAGCGCGCTTACCAAAAGGAATTCGAGCGCGCTACAGCGCAGGCGGTTTTGCCCACCTCGCTTCCCGCATCCGACATGCAGTCACTGGAACCGACTCCGAAACCGACCATTCCCTTGCAGCCACATCAAGTTCGTCCAGGGGAGACATTGGGGGATATTGCCCTGCTATACGATGTTTCGGTCGAAGAATTGATGGAGCTTAACGGCCTGACCGATGCGGACGCCCTGGCGACAGGGCAGGTGATCTACGTCCCCGAGCAGGTTACCGTCTCCGAGCAAACCCCGCCGACGCCCGCGCCAGAGCAGGTCCCGAATCCTGATGTGGGGCAAATCCAAATCGTTTCCATCGTGGGAGTGGGCGACTTGAATACCGAGCGTTTGGTGTTAGGTGAAGCTGGTGGCGGCAAACACACCCTGACCGGCTGGCAACTTCACGATGAAGACGGCAATATCTACACATTTCCTCAGGCCACGCTTTATGCGAACGGGCAGATCGTGATCAACACCCGCGCAGGTCTGGATAACCCCCTGGAGTTGTATTGGGGACTCGCTGGGCCTGTTTGGGAGTCTGGCGAATTTGCCACGCTCTATGACGCCGAAGGCCAGATCCAGGCTACCCACCAGGTGCCATGAGCTTTTCTATATCAGATATGCACGAACACGAACGAAGCATTGACGAGCAAATCCGCCGGGCCATGGAAGATGGTCAGTTCGATAACTTGCCCGGCAAGGGGAAGCCATTGGATTTGACGACTAACCCTCACGAGGATCCCGCCTGGCGTCTGGCTTTCCAGGCCTTACGTTCCAGCGGGTATACCCTGCTGTGGATCGAAAAACGCCAGAAAATCGAAGCTGATTTCGATGCCGCGTGTAAGAGCCTGGAGCGCTCCTGGAAGTGGCGCGAAAGCGCATTGACCAACATGGCATCGAGGCGATCCGTTGATGCGGAGTGGAAACGCGCTGTAGATGACTTTCGCGAAAGGATTTCTAAACTCAACCAGCGAATCTTCGATTACAATCTCGAAACCCCCTCCGAACAGTTTCAACGCCGACAAATCAACATAGATAGGGAGATGGAACGAATAACAGGCCAGTGATTCTAAAGCGCGCCCCACCCTCGAAATGTGTTACACTTCAGCCACTGTTTCCTAACCCGGACAAGCCGGAAGAGAGAAAACGAATCCGCTAATCTTCGCCAATCTGCGCTAATCTTTCTGAACCATTCGCGGTGCTTAGAGAGTGGTTTTAAAACTCAAATCAGCCACAGATGAAC
>VGOC01000111.1 GCA_016865865.1 Chloroflexota bacterium | reverse complement strand
GGTGCGCACAGTATACGTAACCTGATCGCCAGGCCCAGCCTTTTCTTTGTCCGGGGTGATCTCGACATTCAAGGTCTGAGCGGAGGCGTCAACCTTGATCTCAGACATACCCATCCGAAAGTCGGGCATCCCATCTTCGCCAGCCCCTTGGATGACGGTCACAGAAATATACACGTTAGGGGCCATATCTTCCAAAATGGGAAGCTGGTAGACCGTACTGTTGCTGGTGAGTAGAATCACCTCGCTGGCACGAATGTGGCCGCGCTCGACTGTCACCAGGGCGTAATTCTCTCCCTGGAAGGGAGAAGTGATCATGACCTCGGCTGTCTCGCCGGGAGCATAGCGATCTCTGTCCAGGATCAAATCCATGCGGTTGTCCCCGGTCATGCGCCAGGCGATGTAGTCATCCCCAGAAACCCACATATAGGCAGATGCGCTGGACTGGTTGCCAAACTCATCTTGTGCGCTGACGGTGGCCTTGAAGACGCCTCCATTGGGCGGCGTGAAATTCACCGAGGCGCGCCCCTGCTCATCGGTCTCGACTTCCTCGAAGGCAGCGATGGGAATTTCCTCCACAGAAGTTTCCCATTCGATGCTGCCATCCGGGTTCTGCGCCTGGACGCTATGCCAGCGTCGCTCGACGATTTGTACGTCCAATGGCAGCCCCGGGACGGCGTCGAAATCCCAATCCACGGCCACCAGCTCAAAGGTCTGCTCCTCCCCTACATCGCCGATATATTTCTGCGGGCGGATGCCTGCGTAGACCGAACTCTGATGCGCGACCACCAGCGCCCGGTCGCTGACTGCCGTTCCAGCCAGGTCGGTGACGGTAGCCTCGAAGGTGAATTGCTGGCTAACGCCAGCGCCTGCCTCATCTTCGGCATCCTCGCTATGCAGTACAGCCGGCAGAGTGACCACAACCCGGCCATTCTCGTCCGTTCGAGCGGTTCCATCGGCAATCAATTCGCTGGAATAATATTCTTCGAAATAGGAATACTCCATATCGCGCTGGTCATCGCGGAAATTGTAGGTGCTCAGTTCCCCCGGTGGGCTGAAGTCATAAACGGTCGCGTACAGCCCCCATTCCACATCGGCTCCGGCGACCGCGCCGCCGGCAAAGAACTGGGCATCTACGGTGAAGGTGAACTCCTCGCCGGGCAATGCCGCCTCGGGTTCGGCAGTTGCCCCCACCTGGAATTCAGGTTTTCGGTATTCGGCTACGGAGAAATAACCATAGCCAATCGAGTCAGGGTTTTCGGGGAGATAAACAAAGATGTCGTAGCTCCCCAAGGCCGCGTTATCATCCAGGAGTAATTCTCCGGCAAAGCTGCCGAACTCGGTCAGAGGCAATGTTTGCTCATAAACAGTTTCCTGATAACTATTGATGACGACTTCGACTTCTTCCTGCTGGGGCAGGCTGTAGGACAGGTCATCGTTCATGCGCACGATGCCCTTGAACGAGACCGGATGGCCGGGGCGGTAGAGAGGGCGGTCAGAATACACATAGACCGTTGGCTGGTTGGGTGGCGTGTAATAATCGCTCCAAATGCCGAAATCATACGGAGAAACGCCGCTGCTCCAATCCGCCGAGGCGAAGGCCAGGTGCTCGCCATCGTCGGCGAGGGCGTACCAGGCGGCGTAATCATCTTTCGACACAGGCAGGTCGAGTTGCAGCAGACCATCCTCGTCGGTGACGCCCTGCCCGATGGACTGGAAATTCTCATCGTAGACGGTCAGCGGGACGCCCCGAAGCGGCGCGCCGCTGCTCAATTGCGTGAGCCACAGCAGGGCTTCGGAGCGGGTGGTCTTCATCGTCAGGTTCGAATCTGCCACCACCAGCAGGCGCTGATCCCGATTGTATTCCTCGCCGGCCCCGATCCCCAGGGTCAGGAAATAGAAGCCGGGGGCGAGGGAGTCTCCCTCATCTGTCTGAAGCGCGAATCCTTCCAGGGCGCGCTGATCCAATGGCCGGGTGTTGACATGCCGCCATTCACGAACCAGGCTGTTTTGGGGCGGCGTATAATCCCATTGAGAGACCTTATCAGCGGCTAACGAATAAAACTGATAACCAGACAGCTCGTAGAGGGCAAAATCTATGGCTTCGACATTGACATAGCGAGTATAGAACTCCTGCGGGCCATCAGCGCGATAAATGGCCGGGCCATAGGGCATTTCCAGATAGGCGTACGGGGAATAAGACCCGGTGGTGAAACGCACGCTGCCGCCCTGTGTGATCAAATTGCCATAAATATCGCTCATGCCGGGGGCGAAGGTCAGCGTGTATCTCGTGGAAGCTTTCAGCCCATAATACGAAATACTCTGTTCCCAGGGGTTGTAATACCATTCGATCTCTCCCTCGGGCCGGGGGCTGATCGTGATCCTCTCTTTGATCGAGTCGATATTCATGGGAGAGACGAAGTAGATCGTCACCTCCCCGCTGAAGTAATCCTGGATTTCGCCATTCGCAGGACTGGTATTCGAGATGGCTGGATAGGGATACGTAGAAAAATGCCATTCCAGGCCTTCCAGAAGCGACCCTCCCCAGACATCCTGGGCTGATTCCGTTAAAGTGAGGGTGTAACTACTCCCGAGGGCTAGCTGTTCCCGCGGCGCGATGGACATTTCAGCGCCGTCTTCGTCCCACGCCAGTTCGACAGAGATTGCTTCGCCAGTCTCACCGATGAGCGAAAAAGCCGCTTGCGTGCTGATTTGATCCATCGGCTGGCGGAAGCCGATCGCAAAGGTCTGGTCAGGGGGCACATCGCTATACCAGTCCTCGGGGTTGGTGGTCAGGTCTACCAGAATGAGTTCGCCGATGGCGGGCGCAGCGGTGGAGAAACTCCATCTGTAATCAGCTTCCAGTTCTGCCCCGGAGACATCCGTCAGCCCGGCTGGGACCGTGACCGTGTACCTGGTGGCGCTACGCAGCGGCTCCCCAGGCGTGAAGACATACACCGAGGTGTTGAGCCATTCTCCTTTGCCAAAGACGGCCGGGGTGATTTGCAGCGGAGCGGGAAGTTCTTCCTGCTCTTCGGCCATCACCAATGGCGCCACCGGGCGGTTGAATACCACCGTGACAATAGCCGCATTTTCCACTTCTGTCGCCCCATCCGCCGGGAAAACCTGGCCAATCTGCAATTCACCTAGGGTGTTGACAACAAAAGACAGTTCCTCCGAGAGCGGCGCGCCCTCCAAACTGGCGGCGACGGTGGTCAGGGCGGCCGCATAACTCGCGCCGGGTTGCAGAGGCTGGGAGGGTGTGAAACGCATTGTCATATCGTCCATCCAGGCGATTTCGCCAGCGACAGGCTCCCCTGCAGGGTCTCGCAGGCTCCAGGCTTCCGCAGTGACTTCTTTGTCCATGGCCTGGTCGAATATGAGCGCGATGCTCCCATCGAGAGGCATCTCCTGACCGCCGCTGGGGTCGGTAGCGATCACCTGGGGCGGCAGCATAAGTCCCTCATCGAGAGCTTGGAAAGCGGGCGTCGGGGTCGTTGAGGGGATTGGTTCTGGACGACCGCAACTGCCTGTCAAGGCCAGCAAGGCCAGAAAAACAAATATCAAGGCTCTCCATTTGATGAACATAAGCACACTATCTCCTCGTTTCTGCCACCTGCCCCATATTAGGGGAGGCAAGATGACCAGAAAGCATCGCGGCTAAGCCATGATCCAACATTGGGTATTCTAAGCAGATATAGTATACAGCCTTTGTACTTTCTTTCCATTGGCCAAGACCTCTCTTTCCAAAACTTCCACCTTACCACCAGGCTCGGCATGAACAATCAACAACTCGGCGGCCAATTCTGCCACCAGTTTGTTGCGCTCTATGATCGTCTCCGCCTTAGGACGTTTGATGTAACCCGGAAACGGCGAGAGGACTAGCAGTTGACCTTTTTCGATCTTCTGACGCCAGCCAGCCGGAACGCGCATCCCTTCCAGGCCGCGCGCCGGGCAAACCACGATCGGGCTTTCGCCGCGCAGCAGAACTGCCAGCATTTCCTTCTCGACCGGCGACTGGAACCCGCCGATGACAGCCCGGCCCTGGGCCGAGAGTTCCTTGGCCTTGTCGTGCGCCGCTAGGATGAGCCGCGCCGGGCATTTGACCGAGGCGAAGATGCCGAGCAAAGGCAGGTCGAGCAGGGCGGGATTCCCGAGGCCGAAGACCTCCGAGTTCTTAAAGAACTCGGAGGTCTTAGTCTTACGTCTCGAAATCCTGTAAATACTTGCGGAACTCATCCGGCAAATTCCTTGTCTGGACGTAATCCATCACCAACTGCCTGTACTCTTCGGGCGTCCCGAAATTCTCGGCGATGAATTCGCGGTTGACCAGCGTCCCGGCGCGCAGGCCCATCCATTCGAGATAGTTGGAGAACTCCCAATCTTCGGGGAGGGCGGCCAGTCCATCCTTGACCGGGTTGGCGTGGATGTAAACGCACAGGTTGAGCAAATGCTCGTAAGTCTGCACTGGCTTGCCCTGGAACTGACCCTGGAACAACGCTCCGACTCGCGCGAATCGCTTGTTGATGGCTTTGGTGTAGGAAACCCCCAGCCGCATCATGGCGCGTGAGACCTCCGCGCTCAAGAACTCCGAGTTCTTTAAGAACTCGGAGTTCTGGGTCTGAGGGGGTTTCACCCTCCCCAGCACATGATAATGCGTCGGCATCAGCGAATAGACCAGTATGTCAACGTATGGAACCACGTATTTCTTCAAGCCTTTCAAGAAGTACAGGAAATTATCGCGCTCGAAGAAGACCGCCTGGCGGTTGTTGCCGCGATTGTAGAAGTGATAATACTGGTCGGGAAGGAAGGGAACAACTCTGCGGGGCATGTTTGTCTCCCGGGGTGGGTAGTACGGTAGAACTCCGAGTTCTCGGAGAACTCGGAGTTCTGGGCCGCCGGGGCTAGACCTCCGAGTTCTCCAAGAACTCGGAGGTCTGCCCGGCCTCCGCACCCATCCGATACTTGACGTCATAATTGATGATGAAATCTAACTCCTCATCACTCAGCCCGTAGTGACGCGCCAGCGCGCGGTCGATCTCGTCTATGATTTCTCTGGATTCGCCAGGATGTATGACTTCAATGATTCTTGCTGGCTGATTTGGATAAACCATTTTTGTATGTGAAGCATTTTTTCTAAAATCCTTCATCAGTTGCTTGCCAAGAGCAGCCAATTCACTGATTTCTCTATTGTCTAAGAGCGGAATAGGATGTGACAATACATCCCTCTTGTTTAAATTCCTGCAATCGGCAACAGTAACAAGGTGCCAATAACTAAGAGTGCTATTGAAGTGTGCAATGTAGGCAAACATTTTTTCTTTGTCGCTTACAAATTCAGACTTTAATTCAGTAGGCTCCATAGTTTTCCCATTTTCAAACTCAATTAATGGGATGAAATCTGTAAACAAAACAAAATGTCCAAATTTGCGTGTGTAATAAATCGGATGATTTGATCGCGGTGAAGTAATAGACTGAAAGGGCTTAGATAGGCTTATAAATTTTTTCCAGATATTTATTTCAATATCGCTTCCTAGTTTAGGGATACCTCTAGCAGAAACTAATTCTGAGACAAGCCCGTATTTTGTTTGCGCTAAAAGACTAGGTCGCTCATCTTGTGCCCATTTGCGGTATCGTGTTGAAAAAACCTTTTTTGGTTCCTTTTGATAACTAGAAGAGATTGCTATTGTCAAGCGGTGTTCAACGCCCTCAAACAACTTTGCAGGGCGAATAGCGAAATTGCTGACCCAAAGTGAACAGGTTGAGAAAACATCGCGAAGCGTAGAAAAGCCATCAGTACTTACGAAACTTAATGGAATAATGACTCCTATGCGTTTATTGCTATTTACTAAATTCATTACTCTTTCAATAACAAACGCATAAAGATTGCCACTCGTCTCCGTTTTGAGTCCTTGAATGGTGTAATCGTTTCTCACCTTCCCATATTCAACATAAGGCGGGTTTCCAACAATCACATCAAACCCACCTTCATTCATAATGCCGAAGAACTCGACAAACCAATGGAAAGGCGTGTGCGACGCAAGCCACTTCTGATATGCTTCGCCTTTGGCGTTATGGATGGCATACTGCCTTGCCAGCAGGATGTTCAATTCCTTTTCCAGTTCGCCCAGACGCTTTTGCAGTTCGCGCTTGTCTTCGGGGCGCACTTCACCGCCGTACTCGGTCTGTTGCTGGCGGAAGAGTTTGTACAGCCTGTCCACATCTTCGGCTTTCTCTTCAATGCGTTTGAGTTGCGCGTCCTCTTCGGGCATGGCAAAAAGTTTCTCGGACTGAACCCCGCCCACCGTCCCGAATTGAACCGAGCGTTTGACGTCCTCCCGTGTGGCAAAGCCCACCAGCGTGTTCCCCGCGCGGATGTTGAAGTCAATATCGGGCAGCGGCTCGATCCCCAGATTCTCCTTCGAAGCGTCTGGTTCCACCTGCGAAGCCAGTTTCAGGAACAGGCGCAGTTTGCAAATTTCCACCGCCTCTTCCATGATGTCCACGCCGTACAGGTTGTTGATGATGATGGACTTGAAGATAAAGTAATCCTCATCGGGACGCTGGCGCACCTGCTCCAACACCTTGCGGAACGGCTCATACTTTTTGGGGCTGTGCTTCTCTCCCGAACGGTCGAGTTCCTCCACCAGCGCGCTCATGCGTTCCACGCAGGCTTCGTACAGCGGCTCCAGCACGTTCAACGCCGCGAACAGGAATGCGCCCGAACCCACGGTGGGGTCGAGCACCTTGATCTGCGAGATCGCCTTCCAGAACGCCAAAAGCAGGTCGGCGTCGCTGTCCTGAATGACGTCCTGCGCGAACTGGCGGATGTCGAGATTGAGCGTGATCAGGTCGTTGATGGATGTGACCTCACCTCTCGACAGTTTTTCCTTCACTTGCTGATAGCGACGGCGGCGGGCGACCACCTCCCGCCAGATTTCGGTCGGTAAAGCGAATTCCTCCGGGGCAGGCTTGTTCCACCCCTCCCGCCGCTGCGGGTCATCCAACCCGACGGCGATCTCCGCTGGAAGTCCATCCCAGACCTCCGAGTTCTTTAAGAACTCGGTCTTGCTCACCCCATGCACCCCGTGGCGGACCGCCGCGTAAATGTAGCGGTCTGGGTCGCGCTCCAGCAGGCTCCAGACCTCCGAGGTCT
>VGOC01000110.1 GCA_016865865.1 Chloroflexota bacterium | reverse complement strand
GCTTCCTGAACCCGATGCTGGCCGCGGGCGCGATGGCCTTTAGCAGCGTCTTCGTCGTAACTAATAGCCTCCGATTGAGAAAGCAGAAAATTGCATAGATGAGTCCACTGCAAAAACTACATGTAGGGGATTCGGGGCGGCATATATGGGGGTGCGTGCGCAGCACGCACCCCCATATATGCCGCCCCGCCGCCTCGTTCTGGAGTTTTTTCAGTGGACACATAGATGTATCCTACGGATTAAGGTATCTTTGTGTCAAGAATAAATCACGCTCCTAGATTTCTTCTCCTCCTGCTTCTGGCTTTTTTGACGGCCTGTTCCCGTCAGCAAGACGATGACCTGCGTATGGCGCCTCTCGATGAGATGCCTCCGGAGGTGCTGAGTTCGCCTGTGGTGGTACAGCAAGCCTATCGCTTTGCCGCTGCCAACCCGGATGTGATGAAGCAAATTCCCTGCTATTGTGGCTGCGAGGATATCGGGCATACATCCAATTACGCCTGCTACGTCTCTGGGATAGATGAAAATGGACACCCTATCTTCGACAATCATGCGCTGGGCTGTTCGATTTGTGTGGATATCACACAGGATGTCATGCGCCTGCTGAAACAGGGGAAGACGGTCGCCGAGATCAGAGAGTATGTGGATGCCACGTACTCGAAGTACGGCACATCGAATATCCCGTAAACTCATGAAAAGCGCCATGATTTTTCGTCTGCTCATGCTGGCGGGCGGGTTAGCGCTCGCGCTGCTTCCCTCGTTCGCGCAAGCCGCGCCACCTGTCGAACGTGTGTTTCGCATCGAGGCGAGCAGTTTTGCTTACAAGCCAGGGCAAATCCAGCTCAACCTCGGCGACCGGGTGACGCTCGAACTGGTCAGCATGGACGTCGTACATGGCTTGTACCTGGATGGATATGATCTTTCGTTGACCGCCGATCCCGGACAGACCGCCCGTCTGACCTTCGTCGCAGATCGCGCCGGCTCATTCCGGTTTCGCTGTAACGTGACCTGTGGAGCGATGCATCCCTTCATGATAGGGAAGCTCACTGTTGGACCCAACCATTCTTTCACCCTCGCGGCTGGCCTGACGATTTCTGCTATCGCTATCTTTCTGCTGATCCACCCGAGACGGGCTTCCCAATGACCCGCCATGAACTAACTCGTTTCCCGTTGATCAAGGCCTTGCTCAAAAACCGCTGGCCGCAGTTGGCGGTTTACGCCGCGCTGCTGGCAGGATTCATCTTCGCCATCTTCGCGGGCTTTGTCGGCTCGCCTGTGGGGAACCACAATTTCAGCATCGTCTTCGTGTGGATTGCCTGGTGGGCGATGCTGATCCTGGCGGCTGTGCCGTTCTTCGGGCGCGGCTGGTGTGCGGTCTGCCCCATTCCGCTGCCCGGCGAGTGGCTCCAGCGCGGGGCCATCCTCGAGCTAGCGCCGACCGGTAAGGGAGTCTCCCTCGGGCGTCGCTGGCCCAACCCCCTGCGTAATATCTGGATGCAAAATATCTCTTTTACGCTCGTGGCCCTATTCAGCAGCGTGATCCTCACCATGCCTCTTATCACGGCGGTTGTCCTGTCGGCGATGTTTTTTCTGGCGATTGGTTCGAGCATGGTCTTCGAGCGGCGCGCCTTTTGCCGGTATCTTTGCCCGGTGGGCGGATTCATCGGCCTTTATTCGCAGATTGCGCCTCTGGAACTGCGCGTGAAGACGACCCGGGCGTGCGCAAGCTGCAAAGAGAAACCCTGCTATCACGGCTCGGAGGCCGGGTATGGGTGTCCGTGGCAGGTGTTCCCCGGCGGCTTGCAGAAGAACTCGTACTGCGGTCTGTGCATGGAATGTTTGCGCACCTGTCCGGTGGACAATATCGCTGTGAACCTGCGCCCCTTTTCTTCCGATTTGGCCACCCCGACGAAAAGACTCGATGAGGCCTTCAAAGCCTTTATCATGGTCGGCGCGGCGCTGATCTATGCCGGGGTGTTGCTCGGCCCATGGGGCGCGCTCAAAGATGCCGCCTATCGCATCGGCTCGGGCGTCTGGTTCGCCTATGTGGGGGTTTTCCTGTCGGTTCTTTTCGTGCTGATGCCATCCTTGTACGCGCTGGCTGTCAAAGCGGGGATGCTCCTGGCGAAGACATCCTCTGCCGTCAGGCCAGCGTTTGCGGCTATGTCGGCTGCCCTCGTTCCGTTGGGGCTGATGTTTTGGGTGGCGTTCAGCCTGGGATTCGTCTTTACGAATGCAACCTATATTCTGGCCGCGCTCTCCGATCCACTCGGTTGGGGGTGGAATTTATTCGGAACGGCGAATATACCCTGGCAGCCTCTGTTCACAGGCCTGCTCGCGCCTTTGCAGACGCTGGTCCTCATAGCAGGGATGCTTTGGTCGGCGGAAACAGCCCAAAAGGTTGCTAGCGCTGCAGGAGTCAGGCCCCTTCCCGTCATCATATATTGTCTGTTAGCCACTCTGGTCATGTTAGGGTTGTTGTTATGAAACGTGAGATCCTTGCCCGTATACTCCTCCTGGCGCTCTGCCTGGTCGTTGTCCTGATCCCTTTAGCGCTGCGCGATCGCTCCCTCACGCTGCGCGCACGGATGCCGGAGGACGATGGGTGGTCTCCCCAGGTCATCCAGGCTGCGGCAGGGCAGCCATTGCGCCTGCGTCTGACTTCGGAGGATGTGACGCATGGCTTTGCCGTCGGGCAAATGGAGATGGCTTCCGTGGACGTACTGCCAGGAGTGGTTTCCGAAGTGACGTTGCTCTTCGATGAGCCGGGAATCTATACGTTCTTCTGCACACGCTGGTGCGGACTCAACCACTGGCGGATGCGCGGCACGATAGAGGTGAGCGGCGGCGACGCGCCAGCGCTTGCCGACGCGCCTCTGTATGTTGCGCTGGGGCTGGACATCGACGCGCCGCACCCCGTCCCGGGGGTTCCATCGCAGATCCCGTCTGCTGCGCGCGGCGGGCAGTTGGCGGAGATTGTTTCGCTCGCCGAATTCTCGACGCCGGAATATTACCGGGCACACTCGCCCTATCAGGTGTATCAGGATTTGGTTTCGACCAACCTGAACGCCGCAGAACGCTGGGATGTGGTCAGTTATCTCTGGCGGTCACAAACAACCGCGGAAGGGCTGGCGGAAGGGGCGCGGCTGTACGCCCAAAACTGCGCTGCCTGTCACGGCGAGACGGGCGGGGGAGACGGCGTCTTCGCCGATCAGCTTGCCGCCTCGGGGCAGTCTTCGTCTCAAACGATGCATGGCTCGATGTCTGCTCGAACCCCTGCGGACTTTACCGATGCGCAAAACATGTTAGGTGCAAGCCCTGCGTTATTGCAGGGCAAGCTGATGCGCGGCGGTATGGGAACCGGTATGCCGATGTGGGGCGTGATATTCACCGAGGAGCAATCCTGGAATATCATCGCTTTTCTCTATTCGTTTCAATTTCAATATCAAGGAGTGACTCGATGAGCAAGACATTACGAAAACAAAGACGAAAGCCTGTCCCCTGGCTGTTGATCTTGATGGGAGGAATTCTATTGATCGCCGCCGCGGCCTTTATCGTCAATCGAAGCGGCGATGGCGGTGGGACGCCCATCATCACGGTGGAACAGAGCGTGATAGATTATGGCGATGTGCGATTCGACACGCCAATGACCTTTGCCATTCGGGTGACCAACACCGGCGACGGCGCGCTGCGTTTCGAAGAGCAACCCTATATCGAAGTCGTCGAGGGGTGCTGACCGCCTCGATTGATCATCGGTTCGATGATCCTCCAACCCGGCGAAAGCGCCCTGGTCGAGTCAAGCATATTCACCATGCACGAGGGCATGGATGGCCCGCACGACTTTGCCGTCCATTTGATCACCAATGACCCCAATCATCCAGACCTGGTGGTGAATGTGCTGTCTAACTGGATTCCATAGCGCGGTCTACAACCGCAACCAAAGTTGATAGGTAGTAACTGCTCAGCCATCGAACGGATCAGCCCGAAAAAAGGGTGTGCGAAGGGGGCTGCGCCCCCTTCGCACACCCTTTTTTCGGGAACTTCCCCTTTGTCAGTTACAGCGCCTGCTTTATATTGGTCCTCCGAAGTTGCCAATTTTGTAAACGATCATCAAGTAGATAGCCAGGATCAGGAAGAGGGTGAAGAAGGCGATCAACGCATAATCGGCGGATTTCAGAGTGGATTCGTGCAGGTAGGTGCGGTCTGGGCTGCCAGAAAAGGCCTTGGATTGTAATACGACTTCGAGCTGCTGCGACTTGACCATCGCCCCCAGGATCAAAGGGACTGCAACTTTGGCGTACACGCGCACGCGCTGGATTGGCCCCATTTTCTCCAGGGACAGCCCCCGCAGCCGTTGAGCTTCGATGATCGAGGCGAACTCTTCGAATAACAATGGGAAGAACCGCAGGGTCGAGGAGAAAATGAAGGCGATTTTATAGGGAATCCTGGCTCGCACCAATCCGACGATCATGTTATTCACTTCGGTGGTGAAAACCGCCAGGGGGACCACCAGGGTCAGGGTCAGGGCTTTGAACATCACATTCAGCCCATAAGAAAGACCATCCCAAGTCGCATAACCGCCGCCAATCACAGGCCAGCTTTCCGGGAAGGTATAAATCTTTTGGAGCTGTTCTGCTGAGCTGTATCCCTGCAACGCCATGACTTGATCCCGGTTGAAGAAAGCGTGGGTCAACACCAATAACAAATAGAAGGGCGTCATGACCAACAAGATCGTGCGGATGTACCCCCATTTCACCCCAACCGCCAGACAGGCCAGGGTGATCGTGGCTGCCATCCCAAACTGCAACAAAGGGCTTTCCCAGGCGAAGGTCACAATGGTCAGGATGGCGACCATGTACAATTTGGGTCGAAAATCGAGCCGGGAGAAAAACGAATCGCGCTCGACGGTCTGGAATTTCAGCATACTCACGAGGCCATTCTTCTGGGCGTCAAATAATCAGCGATCTCTTCAGGCGTTAACAAGGGGGGGAAATTCTCGTTAGATCGCCGCAACTCCTGGGTAAGATGAACCGCCTGGGGAGCTGATAAAAAGGTGCTGCGCAGCGCCTCCCGGGCGTGAAAGGCTGTGCGGATATCCTGATCCAACAACAGGGTGCCCTTGCCCATCACGATCACCCGTTGCGCATATTCGGGCATCAGATACAGGTGGTGGGTGATCACGATGATCGTTTTGCCCGCCTGATGCAAATCACGGCTGATGTCCATGATGTATTGTGCGCCGCGATAATCCTGGCCAGTAGTCGGTTCATCGAAGATGATGATATCGGGCCTCATCGCCAGAATCGCCCCGATGACGACCCTGGCGCGGACGCCTCTTGGCAGGGAGAGGGGATGCCGATCCTGGACATCTACCAGGCCCAGGGTTTCCAGACTTTCGTTTGTGCGGGCTTCTACTTCCTCGGGATCGAAATCCAGATTTTCGAGCGCAAATTCGATCTCGGCGCGCACCGAGGAATTGAAGATCTGATTGTCTGGATTTTGGGCGACATAACCAATTCTATGGGCCAGCTCACTGACCGACATCTCGGTTGTATCTGCGCCCCTAACTTTTACTACGCCCGCGGTGGGCTGCAACAAATTCAGGAAATGCTTGACCAGGGTGCTCTTCCCGGCCCCATTTTGGCCGATGATGAGGAGATATTCACCTTCGCGGATATCCAGGGACACCCCCTGCAAGGCTTTCGTTCCATCGGGGTAGATATAGGTTAAATCTTTTACGGAGAGCAGGGGATCACCGGTAACTTTATTAGGAGCAGGCAAATCGAAATCCGGGTTCGGTTCTCGCCGGGCCAGGTCAGCCAGCATGGGGATGGCGTCTGGCAGTCGAACCGGTATCTTTGGAACCGCAATCCCTGATTTTCTGAGATGAAAGAACGCGCTGGCTACTTGAGGCGGGCGCAAATCGTTTTTAATGAGAAGCTCGATCTCGGAATAGATTTCATCCGGCGCGCCCAAAGCGACGATCTCCCCGTGGGCAAGCCAAACGATGCGATCAGCGAACTGGGCCATTTCTTCGGCGGAATGACTGGCCATCAGGATCGTCATCCCCAGGACGCGATTCAACTCATGGACGGTGGCGAAAACCTCCTCGGCCCCCACCGGATCAAGCTGCGAGGTCGGTTCATCGAGGATGAGCAGGCGGGGTTGTACAGCGAGCGCTGCGGCAATCGCCAGGCGTTGCTTCTGACCCCCAGATAACTCGTGGGGGTGTTTACGCTCGGTCCCTTCCAGGCGCACCGCTGAGAGGGCTTGAGGAACTCGCTCGCGGATGACCTGGCGTGGAATTTTCAGATTTTCCAGGGGAAATGCAATCTCGTTCTCGACGGAGGTGGCGATCAGTTGGGTTTCTGGATCCTCGAAAACCTGTCCGACCAGCCTGGCCATCTCGCTGATGGGATGTTCGACAGTATCCAAATCGCCGACGCGCACGCTGCCAAAAAAACGCCCCCCGTAGAATTGTGGCACGATTCCATTGAGCGCCAGGCACAACGTTGTTTTGCCTGCGCCCGTCGGGCCAATCAGCCCCAGGAATTCACCTTGACGGATTTCCAGGTTGATATCGAATAATACGAATTTCTCTGAGCGCGGGTATTGATAAGATACGTCTTCGAATATGGCGATTGGCTTGGGCATTTATGTTCCAACGACGATGCCGCCATCCACCCGCAGAGTCACGCCGGTGATAAAGGAGGCTTCGTCGGAGGCCAGGAACAGGAAAGCGTTGGCGATATCCACAGGCTCACCCATTCGGCCTATTGGGGTTTTAGCGACCATGCCCTCCAGGATTTTCTCCGGCATTTGCTTGACCATCTCGGTCAGTGTGAAGCCCGGCGCAACGGCGTTGACGCGGATCTTGTGGCGTCCCAATTCTCGCGCCCACACTTTGGTCATGCCGATCACCCCGGCTTTGGAGGCGACATAGTTGGTCTGTCCGAAGTTGCCGTCCAGGCCGACGATCGAGGTGGTGTTGAGGATCACGCCTCCACCCTGTTTGATCATCGAGGGCGCGACCGCCTGGGCGCAGTTGAAAACGCCTTTCAGGTTGACAGCGATCACCAGGTCGAAATTCTCCTCGGACATCTGGCCGATCAATTCGCCGTCTTTGACTTTGACGAATAGACCGTCGCGAAGCACGCCAGCATTGTTGATCAGCACATCCACGCGGCCGTACTTCTCGACTACGCTGTCCACCCACATCTGCACTTCTTGCCGGTTGGACACATTGACGGGGTAGAAATCTACGCCCAACTCTGCGGCGGTTTTTTGTCCAGCTTCTTCCGCCATATCGCAGATGACAACTTTCGCCCCCTCTTCGGCAAACCGCTCTGCGGTCGCTTTGCCGATCCCAGAAGCGCCCCCTGTGATCATACATACTTTATCCTTTAGTCGCATTCATCTCTCCTTGTTATCGGTTCAAGTAGCGCATAAACATCTCTTGTTCGATCTCTC
>VGOC01000109.1 GCA_016865865.1 Chloroflexota bacterium | reverse complement strand
TTCCTCAAGGCGATATCCGTCGCTTTGTTTCTGGGTTTGCTGGGCGGCCTGTACCCCGCCTTCCGTGCTACCCGCATGCAGCCTGTCGAGGCGCTTAGATATGAATAAGGTAACTGCTCAGCCATCAAACGGATTAGCCCGAAAAAAGGGTGTGCGAAGGGGGCTGCGCCCCCTTCGCACACCCTTTTTTCGGGAACTTCCCCGTTTGGCAGAGTAGTTACTGAATAAGAAGGAGCAAAACAACATGAAGAAGAACCTGATCATGACCTTCTTTGCAGCAGCATTCGGAACACTGTTGCTCGCAGGATGTGATAGCCTGCCGGGGCTGGCGGAACCTACCCCTACCCCGCTGCCCGTTGTCGAAGATTTCGTACCGGTGGTCAGCGCTACCGGCAAGGTCCTGCCCACCGAATTTGCCACGCTCAGCATGAAGACTGCTGGGGTTGTCGCCGAAATTCTGGTGGGAGAAGACGATCTTGTGAGCGCTGGCCAGGTGCTGGCGCGCCTGGAAGGAACTGAAAGCCTGGAAGCGGCGATCGCGGCGACTCGATTCGAGGTTGTCTCTGCCCAACAGGCTTTGGATGCCCTTTATGACGATCCTGAGTTAGCACTGGCGCGAGTGCAACAGACCATCGTTGATGCCCAAAAAACCATCGAGGATGCTGAACGTCGCCTCAGGAATCTCTCTCAAACAGCTTCCCAGCCGGATATTGATCAGGCCTTCGCAAACATGGTGCTGGCGAAAGATGAACTCGATAAGGCCGAGGAGGATTTCGAACCCTATGAGGATAAACCCGAGGATGACCTCGGCAGGGCTAACTTCCTCAGCCGACTCGCCCAGGCCCAGAAGAATTACGATGCCACGGTGCGTCTCTACAACGCCTTGACCGGTTTGGGAGATGACCTCGATGTCGCCGAAGCTCAGTCGGACCTGGCTTTGGCGCAGGCTCAATTAGCCTCGGCTCAGCGCGAGTACGAAATCCTGCTGGAAGGCCCTGATCCCGATGACGTAGCTGTTGCCGAAGCCCGCCTGGCGAATGCGGAGGCGCAACTGGCCGCTGCTGAAGCTGCTTTGGATGATCTGGAGTTGCTGGCCCCCTTCGCTGGCACCATCGGCGACCTCTACACCCACACCGGGGAATGGGTTTCACCTGGTCAACCGGTGTTGCTCCTGGCAGATTTAAGTCACTTGCGAATCGAGACGACTGACCTCAACGAGATTGATGTAGCCCAAATCGAAATCGGCGACACAGCTATCGTAACGTTCGATGCTCTGCCGGATGTCGTCGTGGAAGGCGCCGTTACCCGCATCGCCCCCAAAGATTCCGAAGGCTCTGGCGTGAATTATCCCGTGGTCATCGAATTGGCCGAAATCCCGGCGGGCTTGCGCTGGGGCATGACGGCCTTCGTAGATGTTGAGATAGAGGAGTAACCTGGTATCAGGTATACCGGTAGCAGGGTTCAACATCCTTGTTTACCCTGTGCCTGGATACCACCACTGGAGATAATTTATGAATGAACAAAAAGAGACACCCGCGCCCTACCTGATCGAAATCCAGGATCTGAGGCGCGTATACGGTGATGGCGAGGAAATCCGCGCCCTGGATGGCGTCAGCATGAAGATCAGGCATGGGGAACTGGTCACCGTGATGGGGCCGAGTGGTAGTGGGAAGAGCACCCTGCTGAATATGATCGGCGCCCTGGATAAGCCTACCAGCGGGCAAGTTTTCATCAATGGCAAAGACCTGGCCAAGATTCGGGACAAGGATAAATTTCGGGCCAGAACGGTTGGATTTGTGTTCCAGCTCCACAACCTGATCCCCACCCTGACAGCCAGGGAAAACGTCGAAGTGCCCATGATGGGCCAGATGAATGTCTTCGCCCGCCGCAAACGATCCAGGGAGCTGTTGGAATTAGTCGGACTGGGAGATCGCATGCGACATCTCCCCAATCAATTGTCGGGGGGGCAAAGACAGCGCGTAGCCGTGGCGCGCTCTCTGGCAAACAATCCCGCCCTGATATTAGCCGATGAACCCACCGGCAACCTGGACACAGAGGCTGGCCGAGCGCTGATGGGGCTACTTCATGAGCTTAACAAAAGCCAGGGCACTACCTTCATCGTCGTCACCCATGACCCTGCCGTAGCTCGTCAAACCAATCGTGTCGTAGTCTTGGAAGATGGTAAGATCGTGCGTGAAGATATCATCGGATCTCCCATCGAAGAGGATCTGAGGATGTGGCGGCACTCCGGGCTGGGGCAGCGGATTGTCGAAGGGGATCATGATGGCGCTTTGAAAGGGCTGGGGCTACCCGTAAGCCAGGTCAAAGCTGTGCGAGCTTTGTTGGAGCAGGCGCAATGAGAATGTATGGATGCCCTATGAATCGTCTGTTCAAAAGATCATCTAACGAAAACCAACCTGTCATCATCGTCTCCGGCCTGCCCCGCTCGGGCACTTCGATGGTAATGAAAATGCTCGAGGCTGGCGGGATTCCCCCGCTAACGGATCATATCCGCACAGCGGATGATGATAATCCCGAGGGCTATTACGAATTCGAACGCGCCAAGAAGCTGAAAGAGGGCGATGTGACCTGGTTGCCCGAGGCGCAGGGCAAAGCCGTCAAAGTGATCGGCGCTTTGTTAGTAGAATTGCCCCCAGATTATGAATATCGGGTGTTGTTCATGCGCCGCAGGATGGACGAGGTGCTGGCCTCCCAGGATAAGATGCTGGAACGCCGCGGCGAGGACAAGAAGGTCGCTGACGACGCTATGGCTGTGCTATTCCAAAAGCATATCAAGCAAGTCGAGGCCTGGATGGAGGAGCAATCCAACTTACGCTACATGGTCGTTGATTACAATGCCATGCTCGAAGACCCTCGCCCCCAGATTCGACAAATCAACCGCTTTCTGGGCGGCGAGTTGAACGAGGCTGCCATGGAAGCCGTCGTTGATCCTAACCTCTATCGGCAAAGATATGTTCGTAGTAAAGCGCGATAGCGCCCGTCAAGAAATATGCCAATACACCTCGAACTCAACATTACCGGTATGGACTGCGCTGATTGCGCCCTGACTCTCGAGAAAGGCGTCGGCAAACTGGAGGGCGTGACAGAATGCCGCGTCAACTTCGCTACGGCTAAAATGAACATCGGTGGCGTCGAAGGGTTATTGGATGAAGCTGAAATCGAAAAATATGTTTCTGGCATGGGGTACGGCGTAGCCGAGGTCAGCGAGCGACCAGTGATTCTATCGGGTTGGCGTTTGGCATGGAAGGCAACGCGCCGGCCGCGCAATCTCCTGGCGTTGATTGGCATGATTCTGGTATTGTCCGCCTTTACCGCTGGGTGGCTGGGTCTTCCTGAACCCGTCCAAATCGGCTTTTTCACCATTGGCGGATTAGTTGGCATGTACTATCCGGCGCGTTCTGGTTGGATGGCTTTACGCAGCGGCCAGGGATTAGATATGAATGTGCTGATGACCATCGCCGCGGTAGGCGCTTATGCAATCGGTGAGTACGGCGAGGCCGCCACAGTGATTTTGCTCTTCAGTCTCGGCGAAGCCCTGGAAGGCTTCACCATGGAGCGCGCCCGCGACAGCATCCGCAGTTTGATGCTCCTGGCTCCGCCAGAGGCTACCGTGATCCAAAGTTGTATGGATTGTGAAGAGCATCTCGGCAGACCTTTAGGGTCTCAGACAGGTAACGCTCAATCTGACGTACTTTCCAAAGACCCTAAAGGTCTGTATACTGGCGGCCCCTGCCCCTGGTGCGGCCGGCATGAACAGGTTCTCCCGGTGGAAGCCTTGAGCCTGGGCGATTTGATCCTGGTCAAGCCCGGCGAGCGCATTCCCATGGATGGCGTTGTGTGCTCCGGGCGCTCGGCGGTGGATCAATCCCCGATTACGGGTGAGAGCATCCCCGTCGAAAAAAATATCGGCGCAGAAGTTTTCGCTGGCGCGATCAACCAGGAAGGCGCCCTGGAGATCGAGATCACCCACCTGGCAGCCGATAACACCCTGGCGCGCCTGATCCACATGGTGGAAGAAGCTCAATCCCAAAAAACTCCAGTGCAGCGTTTCGTGGATCGCTTTGCCCGCGTCTACACCCCGGTAGTGGTCATCGGCGCGGTCTTGATCGCTGCGCTGCCGCCGCTGCTTTTCGGACAGTCCTTTTTGGATCCACCCGAGGGGCACGGATGGCTTTACCGAGCGTTGGCGATGCTGGTGATCGCCTGCCCTTGCGCCCTGGTCATTGCCACGCCGGTGACGGTGGTCAGCGCCATTTCGGCCATGGCGCGCCGCGGGGTATTGGTCAAGGGGGGCGCCTTCCTGGAATCGTTAGGCGGAGTGCGGGTAATCGCCTTCGATAAGACCGGCACATTGACCCACGGACGCCCTGAACTCACCACCGTCGCGTGCATAGATGAATGCTGTCACGAAACGCGCCCGCGCGATACGGCTGTGACCTGTGCGCATTGCAATGAAATGCTGGCATTGGCGGCCGCGGTAGAAAGTCGCAGCAACCATCCTCTGGCCCGCGCCATTAGCCGGGCAGCTCAGCAGCGAAATTTACCTGGGTTCGAAGCGAGCGAAGTGGAGATGCTCCCAGGGCGCGGTATTCGCGGCCTTGTCGCCGGAAAACAGATCACAGTTGGCAATCATGACTTGTTCCACACGGATAATGGCGGGTTCCATGTCGCCGATTGTACGCTCTATCTACGCCGCAGCGATGTGACCAGCAGAGATTTTTGCGAGCGAATCGAGGCTGAAGAATCCGCTGGTCAGACCGTGATGATCGTTGGCGAAGATGATGAACTGCGCGGCTATATCACCGTCAGCGATCCCCCGCGACAGAGCAGCCAGAAGGCTTTAGCAGCGTTGAAACAGGTGGGCATCCTGCGCACAGTGATGTTGACCGGCGACAATCCCAATGTAGCCCAGGCCGTGGGGAGCGCTTTGGGGGTTGATGATGTCCGGGCAGGTCTGCTCCCGGAAGATAAGTTGAGCGCGGTGCAGGCACTGGTGAAGGAATTCGAGCAGGTCGCCATGGTCGGCGATGGCATCAATGACGCCCCCGCTCTCGCTGCGGCCAGCCTCGGCATTGCCATGGGGGGCGCAGGCGCCACACAAGCCTTGGAGACCGCCGATGTGGCCTTGATGGCAGATGATCTTACCCAACTGCCCGTGGCCATCCGCCTTGGACGCAAAGCCCTGCGAACGATTCGTTTCAATATCTGGTTTGCGCTACTGATCAAAGCCGTTTTCCTGGCGGCGGCGTTCTTCGGTTTGGCGACGATGTGGATGGCGGTCTTTGCGGACATGGGCGCGTCCTTGATCGTTACTCTCAATGGAATGCGTTTGCTAAGAGGATCTCAATGATGGAAAAATCTGAAACAGGCAAAAAAATCGCCCTCCGGACGGTGATTGGTTTCTTTTGCTATCTATTGCTCAACCCATTGATCGTATTCCTGAGCGCAGGGACGATCAGATGGGGGATGGCATGGGTCTATTTCGGCGTTTCGACCTTGGGCATGATCGCCAGCCGGGTGCTGGCCATTCGCAAAAATCCCGATCTTCTGGAAGAGCGCGCCAGCTATCGGGATGCCGAGGATGCAAAAAGTTGGGATAAGGCGCTGGTGCCCATAGCGGCGCTCTACGGGCCAATCACCATCGGCGTTGTGGCTGGCCTGGACATGCGCTATCGCTGGACGGATCCGAGTCCGCTTGGGGTGCAGATTGCCGCCTTAGGGCTGGCTGTGTTTGGCCTCGCCTTCAGTGCATGGGCGATGATCGAGAACCGCTTCTTCTCCACCGTCGTTCGCATTCAAACAGACCGCGGGCATACCGTCTGTGATACGGGGCCTTATCGTTGGGTGAGACATCCTGGTTATGCCGGGGGCATCCTATGGTTTTCGATGACGCCGCTGATATTCAATTCCATGTGGGCGTTCATTCCCACCGCGCTTACGGTGGTCACTACCATCATTCGTACTTCACTGGAAGACAAGACTCTTCGAGACGAGCTACCAGGCTACAAGGAATATACGCTGCGGACTCGTTACCGTCTGGCGCCTGGGATTTGGTAAAGGAGACAGATGCCCGAAAGAATAAAAGCGCGCGCTGCTGATTATGGCTTGCCCATGTACTTCGACATGCAGGCTAAAATAGGGCATACCAAGCACCTGGGGGGCATATACGTCACTCAGAAGCTGGCTGAACTGTGCCAGTTGGGGCCGGGGATAACTCTCTTGAATGTTGGTTCTGGCTCTGGGATTTATGCTGCCTATGTGGCCGAGAGATATGGCTGCCGCGTTATAGGAGTTGATATCTTGCCGGCCATGGTCGAAAGCGCACAAAGGTGGGCCGAAGCCAAAGGCCTCACAGAACTGTTGGAATTCCGCATTGCAGATGCCCAGGATTTGCCATTCGAGGAGAACCAATTCGATGCCCTGATTTGCGAGTCGGTCAACGCCTTCGTGCCAGACAAAGAAAAGGCCTTACGGGAATACATCCGGGTGGTAAAGCCGGGAGGATACATTGGATTTGCCGAAGCCATCTGGGTCAAAGCGCCTTCGGAAACTGTCGCCGAGACCATCGAAGAAGCTACCGGCCAACAATTCTATTCTCCCGAAATCTGGGAGACCTTGTTCCAGAATTCCGGGCTGGTTGATCTCCATAGCGAAAACCATCAACTCACTATGCGGGGTGAGGCCCGTAATCAAAGCGGACTGATCAGCTTTCGAGATTATCTGAGGATATTGGGCCGGTTTTTCTGGCTGTTCTTTTCAGATCGCGAGACTCGTTCGTTGATGAAATACATCGGCTCTAACCCACGGCAGTATTTCGAGTATATGGGCTTTGGCATTTTTGGAGGAAGGAAACCTTGACGGCAAAGAGTAAATCGCACTTATCTCCATTGGCAAATCCACAGTAGACAACTACTTACCGTATATTGAAATAACCTATTTCATGAAAGAGCTTTTTATTCACAGCCCGACGATTATAAAACCCACATTCCGCACTTGTTTTCAGCTATCGTGCATCATTTCCGCTTGAACAGATTCCGACGCCGCCAGCGGCGCATAATCCGCTAAATCCGTTCCCGAAATCCGTTGACAGGAGTTTTTCCGAGCACCATCCTGTTCGACCTTTGGTTGACGATGACAGAATCTGGCAGAAATCCTTCCCTGTCAGGTACGAACAGGGATTCTTTCTTCTACTCCGCTGGCACGGATCGCCGTTTTATTGTCGGCGAATCCAAAAATCCGGCTGGAGAAGCCCGATTCTGCCTGTTTGCGGGGTAAAAATAATTCTGCGGAGCCGCTATTTTTAGGTGCGGAATGTGGGGCAGATGATAAAACAAAAAGAGGAAGCCGCTATCGGCTTCCTCTTTTTGTAGATGACCGGCCTGCTAATCGAGCGCACCATACCCAGGACCTGTTTCGAAGAAATCCTTATTGGTCTGGATGTCTTTCGTGAGATCAATAACTTCGCCGGCTTCCAGTTTTCGTACAGTGTCCAGGACAACCGGGTTGCCGTGATGATCCTTGGCCTCGTAGTGGTCCGTCAATCCTGCTTTGCTGATATATTCCCCGCCCCTGGCCTCGTAGGCATCGGGCACTTCGTCTTCGGGGAAGATGGCTTCGAAGGGACACTCCGGGACGCAGGCGCCACAATCAATGCAGGCATCGGGGTCAATGTACATCCACGGCCATTCTTCGACGGGCTTGCCGGGGACGATGCAATCTACAGGACATACTTCGATGCATCCGCCATCACGCAAACAAAGACTGGTAATTACGTAAGTCATA
>VGOC01000108.1 GCA_016865865.1 Chloroflexota bacterium | reverse complement strand
CAGGGTGGTCATGCCGGAGACAAAAACGGTGAAGTAGAGATATTTGTGACTCATCAGACGATGATTATATCCTACAAATATTGTAACTGCTCAGTCATCGAACGGATTAGCCCGAAAAAAGGGTGTGCGAAGGGGGCGTAGCCGCTTTGCGTTCGCACACCCTTTTTTCGGGAACTTCCCCGTTTGGCTGAGTAGTTACGATTATTTCATAATTGTTCCGCGTTCATCCGCGCTCGCCTGCGCTGAGCAGGGTCGAAGTGTCCGCGTCCAAAAAGATTTGCGCACATGAGGCAAATGTTGATAGGGAATACGATAAGGGTTCTCGAAAAAATGGGGGATGGGCTTGCAGGGTACGCCCACACCCCGTTTTCGAGTCATCGCGGTTCATTTGCCATCGCAGCAATGCTCACGTATAATGTAGTCGAGGTTTATGTAATTCCGTCCGCTGTTTTGCCATGAGGAGGAATCATGTTTACCAAAATAGTTCGAAAACGCCTTGGGGGAATGTTGTTTATTTTCCCATTCGCCATCCTGCTCCTGGGATGCAATCTTCCTGTCGCGCCTGCCGCGCAAGCCCCGGAGGCTGATTTGGTGGCTACCGCAATTCAAAATACACTCATCGCCCAGACGCTGCAAGCGCTGGTCGCCAATCCGCCCGCAGGTCAACCACAGGATCAAGGGCAGCCCCAGGGTCAGCCACAAGATCAAGTACAATCCCCAACCCCCACATTGACTTTTACCCCTTCCCTGACGCCCGAACCGACTTATACAGCAACGTCAACGGTACCCATGGTCAGTGTGTCAGTAGATACCAACTGCCGCTTTGGGCCGGGAAAGGATTTCGAGCTGCTCGGCGCGTTGTTGGTAGGAGAACAGACCGAGATCATCGCCCGCGACCCCAGCGGATACTACTGGTATGTTCGCAACCCCGATAGACCGGGCGGTTTCTGCTGGCTGTGGGGCAATTACGCCTCCACAACGGGCAACATCGCCTCGCTGCCGGTGTTCACGCCGCCCGCCACGCTCACCCCGACCGCCACGTTCACGCCTCAGCCCGATTTCACAGTGGCCTACAACGACGTGGAAATGTGCGGCGCAGTCTGGCATATTGATTTCCGGATCACCAACACCGGCAGCCTGACCTTCCAGTCCGTTGCGACCACCGTGACAGATACCGTCACCTCCGAGACGGTCAATTACAATAACGACGAATTCCGGGAATATAACGCCTGCGTTCTCAACCTGGCGACGCTGCAAGATGATCTGGCCCCCACCGAGGTGGGCTTCTCGACCAGCGAAAGCCTGAGCAACGATCCCAGCGGGCATCAAATCAATGCTACGATCACTCTCTGTACACAAAATGGTCTGGCCGGTACCTGTATCACGAGGAATTTGAGCTTCACCCCATAATTGAAACATTACCCCCCTCTGTGTCCCCCCATCGTGGCGCCGAAATGCCGGTTATTGAGACAGCCCATAGCGAAAATGGAGGGATGAAAAGGGGGGTGAAGGCAAGGAGGCAGAATGAACAAGAGACGATTCTTTCAAGGGGGTCGAAGGAAATCCCTTTCGATGCGCCTGGGGTCGCTGTTGATCTCATTATCGTTGGGCATGTTGCTCATGGGTTGTAATCTTCCCAGAGGACCGGAAGTCCAGCAACCCCCCGCTGACCAGGATGCCGTCGGAACGGCCGTGCAGCAGACTTTGGTCGCCGGGACGGTCAGCGCCGAACAAACCATGGCCGCCGCTCTTCAAAATCCGCCAGCAGGTGCACAGCCAGAGGCGCCAACAGCCACAGCCACAGTTACGGTGGAGATCAGCGCAACCTCCTCCCAGACCCCTCCCCCAACCCTGACCTGGACCCCCGGGGCGCCGATGGTCAGTGTATCGGAGAACACCAACTGCCGCGTCGGGCCGGGGAAAGTCTACGAGCTGGTAGGGGCGCTGCTGGTCGGTGAGCAGACCGAGATCGTCGCCAGGGACCCCAGCGGGCAGTACTGGTATGTGCGCAACCCTGACGGGGGAGGCTATTGCTGGTTGTGGGGCTATTACGCCACAACGGTGGGGAATACCGGATCGCTGCCCGTGTTCACCCCACCCCCCACCCCGACCGTCACGCCCACGCCAACGCCCGTCATCGCCTTCAACGCGTCATTCCACGAAGTGGATGGATGCGTCGGCTGGAATATCGAATTCGAACTCAAGAATACTGGACAGGTGATGTTCCAATCGGTCTATACATCAGTGACCGACAATAACACTGCCGAGACCGTCACTTCTCAATCTGATTCTTTCGAAGAGTGGAATGGCTGCCTGGCGGGCAGCACCTATCTGGATCTTGACCCTGGCGACATAGGGTATACAGTCGGCGGCATGCTGGCCAATGATCCTACCGGGCACAACGTTGACGCTACCGTCAAACTCTGCACAGGGGATGGCCTGGCCGGTACCTGTGTCACCAGGAATTTGAGCTTTACGCCATAACCGGAGGCAATATGAATAGCCACTCCAGAGCAAGGAAAACGATCTCCGCGCGCGCTCGATTTCTCCTCATCGGGCTGATCTTGCTTGGACTGAGCCTGGCCTGCGGAAGTCTTCCAGAGGCTCAACCGGCAGAGGTAGATCAAGGCGCAGTCGAGACCGCGATCAAGCGGACGTCAATCGTCCAAACCGTAAGCGCCGAACAAACGCGTGTGGCCGCGCTGCAAAATCCGCCGGAACGACATCAACTAGAATTCCCCACGAGGACGAGTACACCAAGCGCGACCCCATTTCTGACTCCCCGGCTCCCGCTAACGAAAACGCCTGTAGTCGTCATGATCAGCGTATCGGAGAACACCAACTGTCGTGATGGACCTGGGAATATCTTCGAATTGGTTGGGGCGCTGCTGGTCGGTGAGCAGACCGATGCGATTGCCAAAGACCCCAGCGGAGAGTATTGGTACGTGCATAATCCTGTCCGTGGGGGTTATTGCTGGTTATGGGGGAACTATGCCACCACGGTGGGGAATGCCGGGGCGCTGCCGGTATTCACGCCCCCGCCGACTCCCACCTTCACCCCAACTCCAACGCCCAAACCGGATTTCGCCGTTTCACACCACCACTTCGAGACGTGCGGCGAGAAATGGTACATTTCTTACTACATCAGCAACTATGACACCAGCGTGACCTTCCAATCCGTATCCACGATCACGAAAGACACTGCCACCAACCAAACCGTCAACTACTCCAGTAACGCCTTCGAGAGATGGAGCGCATGCGCCCTGCAATCATCGGCGGGCGATCTCATGCCCGGGGAAGGCGGTTTCACGTATAGCGGAGGCCTGAGAACCAACCCGGATGTGAATACTATTACTGCAACCATCATGCTTTGCACCGCGGATGGGCTGGGAGAAACCTGTGTAACGAAGAGTCTGAGCTTCGTGCCGTAAATGTTATGGTCAGCGGTGGGCTGGAAGGCGAGTTGAAAAGGAATAAGATGAAACTGGTACAGGCATGGAATGTGCCAGTAGTTTGCACCCAAAGTGCACCACCGCTTTGCGGCCGGATGTGCCAGGTGGGATTTCAGGAATAGCATTTGTTTACGCGAAGAAACAGGTATAATTGAAACGCGGAGGTAAAAAACTCATGACAGAAAGACAAATGCTGGAACGGATTACCACGAATCCAAAAGTAATGGTTGGTAAGCCAGTAATCAAAGGTACACGTCTAACCGTTGAATATATTTTGGGCTTGTTAGCTCATGGGGCAACAGTTGACGAAATCACAGAAGAATATCAAGGCATAACCGCTGAAGATATTCAAGCTTGTTTACTATTCGCGACGAAATCGCTGGAGAGTACCGTTTTCATGCCCCTAGCCATGGAGCCAGCCTAAATGCGATTTTTGATAGATGAATGTACGGGGCCAGCCGTTGCGCAGTGGTTTCGAGAGCAAGGATACGATGTATTTTCCGTATATGAGCAAGCGCGTGGAATGGATGATGACGATATAGTCGAAAAAGCGAATAATGAAAACCGTATTTTGATTACGAATGATAAGGACTTTGGGGAGAAGATCTGGGGTTGTATAATATGCTGTCAACGCGCCCGCAGTAAAATTCCGTTCTTTACCAATTGATCAAGGAGGTGTCTATGCCGAACAATATTTTGTTATGGACGATCATCGCTTTCATCAGTGGGAGCATTCCTTTTTCTGTCATTATCGGTTATCTTTTTCTACGAACTGATATTCGCTCCCTGGGGGATGGCAATCCCGGCGCAACCAACGTCTTCCGTGCGGGCAGCAAATCCTGGGGCCTGTTGGCTGTCTTTCTCGACATCGCCAAAGGCTTTCTGCCAGTCTATTGGGCTGGGTCACACGGCTTGGCCGAGTGGCAACTGGTTCCCATCAGCCTGGCCCCAGCGTTAGGTCACGCCTTTTCGCCATTCTTTCGATTCCGCGGCGGCAAAGCCCTGGCCGCCACAGGAGGAAGCTGGCTGGCCTTGATTGGCCCGGCAGTCTTCCCAATCTATGCGTCGCTCACCCTGCCCGTTCTCAGCCTGGTCGTCGAACATGCCTGGGCTGCCTCGGCCGGGATGGGGGCATTGCTGTTCTACGCCCTGCTGTTCGACGGCTCGGGCTGGTTGAGCGCATACGCTGCGCTGAGCGCCACGCTGATCTTCTGGACTCATCGCAGGGAATTGCGGCTCCCGCTTCGATTGCGCCCCTGGGTGGGCGCGTTATTCGCCCGCGGGAGGCGCGCATGAACCTGCTTTGGGAACAATACGCCTACATCGTGGTGCTCTTCTTATTGCTGTGCATCATCACGGCGGTATCCAATCACCGCGCCATCCGGCGCTTCGATGAGTATCCACCCGCCGACAGGTACCCGAAGGTCTCGATCCTGGTGCCGGCGAGAAACGAGGCTGGCAACATCTCCGCCTGCCTGACTTCCCTGCTGGCCCAGGATTATCCGGACTTCGAGGCGCTCGTCGTGGACGATCACTCGACGGATGGCACGCGGGCGATCGTGGCGCGCCTGGCTGCGAAGGACAAACGTCTGCGTCTGCTCCATGGCGAGTCGCTGCCCGTGGGCTGGTTGGGCAAACATTGGGCCTGCCATCAGTTGGCCGCTGCCGCGAGTGGAGAACTGCTCTTATTCACCGACGCCGACACCCAACATGCGCCGGATATGTTGCGCCACAGCGTAGCGGCTCTATCAGCTGAAGGCGCAGACCTGGCGACTGCGCTCCCCCGTGAGGAAGTGTTGACCTGGGGAGAGAAGTTGATCGTGCCGGTGATCGCCTGGGGCATCCTGTCATTCCTGCCTTACCGCCTGGCCAACCTGCTCGCCCTCCCCGGCTTATCGGTGACCATCGGCCAGTTCATGCTCTTTCGCCGGGAGGCGTTCGAAGCGATTGGCGGGTATGCCGCGGTGCGGGATCAAATGGTGGATGACGTGGCCCTGGGGCGCAATATCCTGGCAGCCGGTTACCGATGGCGATTACTCGACGGAACTGCCCATGTGAGCTGCCGGATGTACACTGGTTTCTGGGAATCGGTAGATGGCTTCAGCAAGAACGTCTTTGCTTTCTTCGATTACCATATCACTTTGTACCTCATCGCCTGGGCGTGGATTGCGATTGCCTTTCTCACCCCCCCTCTGGCCTTGTACTACGCCGCCATTGGCGCGCCTCTGACGCATTTCCCCGTCAATCTAGCAGCCCTGGCCGTTTTGGAATCTCTATTCTTGTGGCATGTTGCGTACCGTCGCTTCCGCCTGCCTGGCGCGCTGATCTTCCTCTACCCCCTGAGCATAACCTTATTCATCCTGATCGCCTTGCGCTCTTTCGTGCTCACGCTGACCGGGCGCGTTTCATGGAAAGGGCGCAACCTGGAACGCCCGGCGATGCGCTGGTTGTAGAGGTGTCGAAAAACACTATGGTTAGGCGAGTGAGTGCTTGCAGGACAGGGTATAATATGCCATATCCCAAATCAAGGTAAGTTTCTGCATATGATAAAGGAACAGCGCGAATTACATAAAATCGAATTTCTTGAAAGCCTCCGAAATTTTGTAGGAGAACTCAACGGGTATGTGAGTTCTAACGATGGTCAGTGGACGATAAAAGGTTTCATTGACATTTATCGAAATGTTTACACGATATCCTCAGACACGAAAATCGTATCGAAAATTCTTGAAATTCACCTGTTTCCAAAGATTGTTGAATTCGCCAGAAACTACGGTTTCAATATCGTTCCGGCAGATTATCAAAACTACTATCCTGATATATCGTTTGTGTCCGCTAGAAATCAGGGAATAATATTTGCTGTTGATTTCAAAACCACTTATCGTTTAGCTGAAAATCCTGATTTTTGTAATGGTTTTACTCTTGGTTCTCATGGGGAGTATTTCATCAATCGAGAAAGCACAAAGAACATTCAATTTCCTTACCAAAGTTATTTGGGGCACTATTGTCTGGGTATCATATACACGAGAGCAGACAAAGAAGCAATTGATGAAACAAGGATCCATGGTGTTAATGAATTGCAAGCAATTACGTCTGTTATACGGAATTTTCAATTTTTTGCTGTAGAAAAATGGAGAATTGCGAGCGACAAACGCGGCAGTGGTAATACAGCAAATATCGGAAGCATCCAAAAAGTTACAGATATTTTAGCCGGGCGCGGTATGTTTAGCGGCCTGGGGGAACATTGGTTCGATGATTATTGGATGAATTACGACAAGATATCAATTGTTGGAGTGGATGGCAAAACAAGAAAAATCCGAACACTGAAAGATTTTGTGGATTATAGACAAGGCGACACTTCGCTCATTGTTCCAAAGGCACGGAAAATAGCAAAGAAAAGGGGGGAAGCATAAATGAAAGTGAAAGTTCCCCCTATTAAGTGTCAGGGGATAAAAACAAAACTTGTGCCTATCATCAAGAATATTATGGAATGGGATAATGAAGGGAAATGGATAGAGCCATTTGTGGGGTCAGGCGTTGTAGGTTTTAACGTGTTGCCGAAACAAGCATTGCTTAGTGACAACAATCCCCACATTATTAAATTCTACAGTGCAATTAAAGCGGGAGAAATTACACCTGAAAAAGCGAGGGGGTTTCTTGAAGAAAATGGCGAGAAGTTATTAAGTCAAGGTGCTGATTTCTATTATTTGGTTAGAGAGCGTTTCAATGAAGAAGGCAATCCCTTAGATTTTTTGTTTCTCAATCGGTCTTGCTTTAATGGGATGATTCGTTTCAATGGTGATGGAAAATTCAATGTGCCTTTTGGGCATATACCCAACCGATTTGCTCCAGCCTATATTACAAAGATAGTCAATCAAATAGCTTATGTTCAAGATGCTATACGATTGAATGAGTGGGAATTTTTTTGCCAGGATTTTGAAGCAGCGCTAAAGCTAGCTGGCGAAAATGACTTTATCTATTGCGACCCCCCATATATTGGGCGTCATGTTGATTACTATAATAGTTGGGATAATGAACATGAAGTTAAACTTCATAGAATCCTATCAGACACACCAGCTAGATTTATTCTATCCACATGGCATAGCAACCAACATCGGGAAAATCTTTATATAGATTCCCATTGGTCTGATTTTTTCATTGTGACGAAAGAGCATTTCTATCATGTTGGTGCAAGTGAGGAAAATCGAAAGCCAATGTTAGAAGCATTAGTTACTAATTACAAACCTGAAACCGTAATTGATGAGAGTCTCCCGGTTCAATTGAAACTGTTTGAGCGAAAAGAAGAATATTCTGTTGCGTAATATTGTGGCAAGTTCAACCCGCCTCAACCCCGGCTGCACATAGCAGGCTAATCGCCCGGAGGGTACGAGGCGCGATAAGCCAAATTTGGTTACGGTGTGCGGTGTGTCAGGGGCTAATCTGACCGGCTTGTGAGCCAAACGATGTGCGGAGCACATCCATATCTTATTTTCGGGGATATTGCTACTTCATGGATCATGACGTATAATCCGGGACATGCTGAAGCCGGACGAGACACTCATCTTTTCGAATACCAAAGCCGCTGCTATTACGGCGGCTGCTTCTGAAGAGGCAGTCGCCGGTATCCCTTTGTC
>VGOC01000107.1 GCA_016865865.1 Chloroflexota bacterium | reverse complement strand
GAGCAGCGATGCAATCAATGCGATGACGAAGGTAGAACAGAGTATTCTAGAAGTGCGGGAAAGTGTTTCATTCATGCGATGGTCTCCTATGTTCATTGGCTATGATGTTGTTGATTCATAACGAACCTTCGGGAGGTTCGACCAACTTCTTCTTATCCCCGCGCTTGATTCTAACATGATCACATAAACTACACCACCCACCGCTCGAGGAATTCCACAATGCGGCGCTGGTGTTCTTCGGGATAGACCTCGCCCGCCTGGGTGTGGCCGACATCGGTCAGGCGCCAGATTTCTTTTGGCGGCAGGGCGGCGGTGTACAGCTCGTCGAAATCGGGGCAGTATTGATCCAGGTCGCCGTGGATGAACAGGATGGGGCGCGGGGCGATCCTCCCCACCCAACGCGCCGGCTCGTACTGGAACAGGTTGACGCCCAAACGAAGGGAGGTCAGGGCGATCGTCAGCCAGGCTAAAAAAGGCGCAAGCCAGCGCGGGATGCCCAGCTCGAGGCCTCGTCCAGTAATGGCTGTCCGCAGACGGGCTGGAGGGCCATCAACGATCACGGCTGAGATTTCCGGGCAGATTGCCGCGCTCAGGATTGCAATCATCCCCCCATACGAGAATCCCAACAGGCCAATCTGCTGCATCCCCCGGTCTTCGAGGAAATCCACTGCGCCAAGCACATCCCGCCGTTCGAGATATCCGAAGCTGGCCTTGCGCCCCTGGCTGCGTCCATGCGCACGGAAATCGAACAACAATACGTTGAAACCAGCGGGGCGCAGGTATGCGGCGCGGAAGACATCGTAATCCATGCTGCCACCGTGACCGTGCATCACGATGACGGCGCGTTCCGACCCCGGGGCCGGGATCCACCATCCATGCAGAACCACCCCATCCGTAGTTGCGAAGGCGACCTCCTCGAAGTCCAGGCCGAATTCTCCGGGGTTGTGTGTTTCCCCCAAGGGCTGGCGTCGGGTCAAATAAAAAGAGATTCTCAGCCCCGTCGCCAGGGTCGCCAGGAAGAGGGGGAGGATCAACCAAAGGATGAAATTCATTTTTCGTCTTTTCGAACCCAGATCAGGCTGACCGTGCTCAGGGCAAAGAGGAGGGCGTAGCCAGCAAAAATGGTAAAGAACCCCAACCCGGGCTGGTAGCCGTTGAGGTAATCGGCCAGCGGCCCGCCGATGCCTTTGCCGATCATCCCCGCGCCAGCCCCGGCCAGGTTGGAAATGCCCAGGTAACGCCCGGCCTCCTCCGGCGGAACCAGGTCGGTTCCGAGCGCCCAGTTGGCCGTCATGAACAGCCCGGCCCCCATGCCGATGACTCCGCCCGCCACGTAGATCATCGTCAGGTGCGGCGCCCAGATCGTCCCCACCAGCATGACCCCACCCAGCGCAGAGAGCAGACCGCTGAAGCCCACGACGCGTTTGCGCCCAAAGCGGTCAGCCACCCAGCCGCCAGCAAACGCGGCCGCCAGAATGAACAGGCCGATGATGGTCATCAGGTCGCCGTTCATGCTGGCGGCTTCCTCGGCGCTGACACGGAAGGCGAACATCAGGAAGAATGGGGCAAAACCCTGGACGGAGGTCACGGCGGCCAGGAACAACAGCCGGTTGACCACCCACCAGGTGAAACCGGATTGGCGGAGGGCGTCCCGATCCAGGGTGGCATAGGCCCCTGCCCAGACGCCGGCCACCACCGCTACGATCATCGCCGCCACGCCGCCCAGCCCGACAGCGATTGCCAACGCTGTGACCTTTCCGGCGAAGGGCCAGGCCGCCAGCCCGGCCAGCCCCCCAACGAGGCCGCCCCCCACCAGACCGGCTGCTGCCCCCACAGCGATCCCTGCCAGGATGCCGAGCACCCGCAGCATCGGGATTTTGAGCGACACAGAGGGCTTTTCGGCAAGCGGTTTTTCCTTGACCCACAGAACTGTAAGCAACATACTGGCTAACAGCGCCGCTCCAGTGACGAAGACCGCCCAGCCCAATTTCCCCGCGCCGACCAGTTGGGCAATCGTAAAACCAACCAGGATGATGGGGATCAATTCCATCACGGCTTTGATGGCTGAGGCGCGCCCGCGCTGATCTTCCGGCGTCAGGTCGGGGATGAGGCCTTGCAGCGGGCCATGGGAGACATTGGCGGAGAACTGGATCAGGAGCGTGGCGACCAGCAGCATCCAGTAATTCCCCGACATAGCGATGGCCGCCAGGAAGACAAGGTCGAACAAGACGCCGATGAAAATGTAGGGACGGCGCCTGCCAAAGCGCGAGGTGGAACGGTCGCTGAGCAGGCCGGCGGCGGGCTGCACCAGCATGGCAATGACCAGGCCGGCGGCGCTGATGAAGCCCAGGGCTGTTCCCACCTTGTTTTCCGGAACGAAAACAGCCACCAGGTAAGGTGTGAAAACCGACCCGATGGCTGTATTACGGATGTTCAGGCCGAGCCAGAACAGGTTGATCGCGATAAAGTCGTACCAGCGCAGACGTTTCATGTCGCCTCCTTGCTAAGTGCCATGGTTTGACGTGTTAGCTCAACACTCTCTCCAGGTTTGCTCGAGAGAGCAAGTTCAAATCGAAGCCTGGTTCCACAAATGGGCGCACATCGGCCAGGATAGCGTTCCAATCTAGAAGTCGCAGGCGCTCGAGCGCCCGCTCCCGCCAGTTCCCCTCGGTCAGCGCCCCGCCTTGCCAGTCGGTCTGCGCCAGAGCATTGTTCAGTAGAATCAGGTTCGGCGGTGGCCAGGTTGGATCGCTTAGATACCAGAGTAGGTCATACAGATCGCGGCCTTTGGTGTAGGAACGCTGCAAGATGGCATGTAGTTTGCCAGAAAGCAGCGAAGCTTTGTCATGATGCTGAAGCTGGAGTACTACGAAGCGGCGCACCACTGTGGTCGCCAATCCGGCGCCGGCTGGCGGATTGGTATCTATTTCAAGCTTGACCGCCAGTACTTCACTGCGCTGACCAGATAACTCGAGATCGTAAAGCAAGCCGGGAAATCGCAGGAACGCGCTGTGAACCGTCTTTCGATCATTGACCTTCAATTCGACGGGATAGCCTTCTGGCGTCAATTCAGCTCGGATCGCCTGCAAGTAACCTCGGAAATCGTACTGCGTGTGGTTACCCTCCAGGGTGAAATCCAGATCTTCTGAGTAGCGTCCATGAGCATATAACAAGCGTAAGGCTGTACCTCCATGGAATGCTAACGGAATCATGGCTCCGGCTCGCTGTAACGCAGCCAGAATGCGCGCCTGCAGATACTCACGCGCCAGATAGCGACCCTGCACTGTGGTGGGTGCCTGCCGCACCAGTTCGATTAGATACTCTTTCACAATGTCTCATACTCTCGGGTATTGTTTTCAATTAACTGGGCAATGGCGTTGACAGCCCGGTGCATTTTGGAAGCGTTGAAGGCCTCTGCCTGACGGTGTAGCTCACCGAGATCCAGACGTTCCAGGTTTTGCAGGCGCAGTTCGCGCAAGTATTCGGGTTTATCCCCATCAGGCTGTAGATACACCAGGTCGAGCAGGGCTTTTTCTGGCGTAGCCACCAGCGCATGCTGGCTTGCTTGTGTCGGACATTGTAAATTCGCCATACGATAGCCGCTTAACAGTTCGGGCTTGATGTGCCGAAACTCGAAAATGCCCAGCGGCGTCTCCCGACGCTCCGGGCGACCAGTGGTCACGCTGAGGGTGACATGAACGATGTCTGGGATTAGCCCATAGAAAGCCAATGCTGTTTGGCGGCTGACATAAGAAGCCCGTTGCATGCGGTTAGCGATCAAGAAGGGGTGCGGTTTCACCTTCTGATAGGGAGGGGCAATGGCGTACAGGCCGCGGCGCAGTTGGTATATCCGCCCGCTGTTTGTCCAGCGGGTCAGTTGTAGTCGTACAATATCCGGATTGACCTCCCCTGCCAGCAGCAGGGCGGTCTCGAAGACCGGCTCATCGCCGACCAACTCCAGCACGCGTTCGAAATTCATACTGGAATATTATCATAGATGCTAAAATAATGCAATAGATTGAGCGGAATCATCATCTTTCCATGTGAACTCCACAGGGCGTAGGATAGGTTTGTTCTTGGAATCACCCCAAAAATGGGCCGGGTGGGAGTCGAACCCACATGGTGTCTCCACCGGAGGATTTTAAGTCCCCTGCGTCTGCCATTCCGCCACCGGCCCACAGATAAGATTCTACCCGGAGTTGAGGATTGGTCAAGGTTCAGCAACCCAATACCCATCTTCTCCAGGATATAAAATGACCTGTCGCATACCAACCTCCTGTTCGTAATTGTGTACTGATATTAAACCCCCAGACAAAAATCCCCGGACGGTGCGGTATGCTGTCCGGGGATATACTGTTTACTGATCCTTCGACTTTGCTCAGAACAAGTATCTGTTCACTGCTTACTGTTCACCGGCCACTGCATCGGGTACAGGCTTCTTGCTCCGTAGGATGGCCCAGATTAGCCCAGCCAGCAGCGCCAGGATAAACAGCCAGCCGCCCCAGCCCAGGTTTTTATAGGTTACTACGATGGGAGCCACGATCAGCGCCACCAGGTTGACTACTTTGATCATCGGGTTGAGGGCCGGGCCGGCAGTGTCCTTGAAGGGGTCGCCGACGGTATCGCCAACCACCCCCGCCTTGTGTCGCTCGGAGCCTTTGCCCAGGTTATTCGCCGGGTCGCGGGGCTCGTCCTCGATCATCTTCTTGGCGTTGTCCCAGGCGCCGCCAGCGTTGTTGAGATAGACCGCCAGCAACTGCCCGGAGAGGATGATGCCTGCCAGGAAGCCGCCCAGGGCTTCGACTTGAAGCACCAAACCGACGAGGATGGGAGAGACCACCCCGATCAGCGCCAGGGGCACCAGCTCTTTTTGAGCGGCCTGGGTAGAGATGGTCACCGCCTGCCGATAGTCGGGTTTGACTTTGCCCTCCAGCACGCCCAGCTTGAACTGGCGTCGAACCTCCTCGATGATCAGCGAGGCTGCTCGGCTGACGGCCTGGATGGCGAAGGAGGAGAACAGCCAGGGGATGGCGCCGCCGATCAGCATTCCCACGAAGACTTTGGGCATGGAAACGCGGATGCCATATTGTAAGGCCAGGGGATCCACACGCCCGACATCGGTGATGAAGGAGCCGAACAGCGAAACCGCGGCGATGACCGCCGAGCCGATGGCGATGCCTTTGGTGATGGCCTTGGTGGTGTTGCCCACGGCGTCCAGGTCGGCCATGATCTTCTGGGCTTTCCTGGTTTCGGCGTCTTCGAGTTTGTTCCAGGCGATCTCGCCGATGCCTGCGGCGTTGTCGGAGATTGGGCCGAAGGAGTCCATGGCTACATTGTTGCCGGTCAACGTCAACATGCCGATGCCGGTCATCGCCACTCCGTAGAGCACATAAGTGAATTGTTCGACCGGATTGGCGGAGACGCCGCCGTAGATCAGGATCGAGGCGAAGATGGTGGCAGCGATGACGATGATCGCCCACACTGAAGATTCGAAGCCCACCGAGGTGCCTGACAGGATCAGGGTGGCTGGGCCGGTATCAGCCGCCTTCTTGATTTCTTTGACGGGCGCGCCATGAGAGCTAGTGAAGTAATCCGTCAGACGATCAATCAGGATGGCTAGCAACACGCCTACGGTTGTCGCCGCGAAGGGGCGCCACCAGCCGCCGTTGACCTCGCCCATATAGAAGAAGGCCATCAGGCCAAATAACAGAGTCGAGATCGCCGCGGAAGAGAGGAAACCGGTGAAAATCGCCTTCATGGCATTGCCGCTTTCCCCAGGGCCGCCTTTGACCAGGTATGTGCCGATGATGGATGCCAGCACGCCGATGCCGCGCACCAGCAGCGGGTAGATGATCCACTCCAGGTGGCCGGTCAGGGCGGTCAGCGCCACGCCCAGGATCAGGCTGGAGACGATGGTCACCTCGTAAGACTCGAAGATGTCTGCGGCCATACCGGCGCAGTCGCCCACGTTGTCGCCGACCAGGTCAGCCACGACGGCGGGGTTGCGGGGATCGTCCTCGGGGATGCCGGCTTCGACCTTGCCGACCAGGTCCGCGCCTACGTCAGCGGCCTTGGTGTAGATGCCGCCGCCCACGCGCATGAACAGAGCCAGCAGCGTGCCGCCGAAACCGAATCCCAGCAGGGCATCCGGCGCGGCGACGCCGAAAATCAAAAAGATGACTGTACCGCCGAACAGCCCCAGGCCATCGGTGAGCATGCCGGTGATGGTGCCGGCTCGATAGGCGATGCGCACCGAATCGCCGAACGAGCGCCGGGAAGCTGCGGTCACGCGCACATTGCCTTGCACGGCCATTCGCATCCCGATCTGCCCGACGATCAGCGAGAAGCCCGCCCCCATGGCGAAGGCGACGGCGCGCCCGATGCCGATGATCCAGCGCACCTGCTGCTGCTCGCCGTCATCGAGATGTTCAGCGCATTCCAGCGCAGCTTGGTAGGTTTCGCCCTTGACGGTCATGCAGTACCACTCTGAGGCCTCAGGGGTGGGTTTGACGATGAAGACCGAGGCGAACAGGGCTACAGTCAGGATCAAGATCAAGGGCAAGATAGATTTCAACTGCCGCCTGAGGTAGGCATCCGCGCCCTCGCGGATGGCGTTCCAGACTTCTTGCATCTTCTCATCGCCTTTGTCTTCGCGCAGGATTTGGGCGCGCAAGAAGATGGCGTACAACAGCCCTAAAATGGCGACGACCAACACGCTCCAAATCGCGACTTGTTCGAATGGTTCCAGTCCGAGTCCAAACATAAGAAATATCCTCCAGCTTTTCGAAAAACTGTGTGTACTTCGACAATGTCAACTTTGCGAGAATTTCCAAAAATAGGGGGTGGCAGGGCTGCGGAGCAGCCCTGCCACCCCCTATTTTCGGGCTTCTCGTCCATGAGTTGACATTGTCCAGGTACTGAAAAAACTCGTAAACAGGATACGGGGCGGCAGATGTGGGGCGGCGTGCTACGCATGCCCCCCACATCTGCCGCCCCGCCCTCTCTGTGGGATTGTACAGGTCTGGTATATATGTGTCAAGTTTTGCCCTCCAGTGTGGAACCGTTTCCGCAGATACGGAGTGTTAGCGTTTTGTTAGAAATATAACGGGTGCTTGACTTCCTTCTTCAAGCTGAGTAGTATTGATACGTTAATCGGGATGAATTCCAAGCGCCGCGATCAGACAGATCGCTGTGCTTTTTGTTGGTCAACAGGATTCTGGTCGCATCAGGAGGTTACGTTATGATCCAGGTAGAGGGATTAATCAAGGATTATGGCCCGCGCAGAGCCATTGATGATCTCACCTTCCACGCCGAAAAGGGCGAGATCCTGGGGTTTCTTGGCCCCAATGGGGCTGGAAAGACAACCACCATGCGCATTCTCACCGGTTTTATGCCGCCTACGGAGGGAACAGCCCGTGTGGCAGGCTTCGATATCATCGGCGAATCCATCGAAGTGCGCCGAAGGGTGGGGTACGTCCCTGAGCGTATTTCTTTGTATGAGGATATGCAGGTTTTCGAGTACCTCAAGTATATGGCCGACCTGCGCCATCTGCCTGAGGCCGAGGAGCGGGTTTTGGATACCATCGAACAAGTTCGAATGGTGGAGCGCGCCGAGAGCTATATCTCTAGCCTCTCGAAGGGGATGCGCCAACGCATCGGCCTGGCGCAAGCTCTTTTGCACCAGCCAGAGGTGCTGATCCTCGACGAGCCGACGATCGGCCTCGATCCAGCCCAGATCATCGAAGTGCGCAACCTGATCAGGGAAATGGGCAAGGATCGCACCGTGCTGCTCTCCACGCATATTCTCTCGGAGGCGCAGCAGGTTTGCGACCGTGTGTTGATCATCAACAAGGGGCGCATTGTCGCCGAGGACACCCCCGAACATCTGGGAGCGCGCCTGAGCGGCGCGCAGCACATCCAGATCGAAATCGGCGGGGATGCCGAGGGGTTGGAAACCCTCGTCGAGGCCATTCCTGGCGTTGACCGCATCAGGAAGCTGGATGATGGCCGCTTCGAGTTCCAGGCCGCCCCCGGGGGCGATCTTCGCCCCCAGGTGGCTCGGGCTGTGGTGGAGGGTGGGTACGACCTCCTCGAGATGAAAACGAGCGGCCTGAGTCTCGAGGAGATATTCTTGAAACTCACCCGCGATACAGATGATGATTGGGAGGCGGATGACGATGCGTAATATCTGGACGATTGCCCGACGTGAATACAACCTGTATTTCGATACGCCCATGGCCTATATGGTGGCCTTTCTGTACCTTGTGGTGCTGGGCGTGATTTTCTATTACAACCTGCTCACAGCCATGTATCAGCAATACGCCCCACAGGTGCAGGCGGTGGTTGGCCCGATGGTGACTTTGATTCTATTCCTCACCCCTGCGCTGACGATGCGTCTGCTGGCGGCTGAGCACGGCGAGGGCACCATCGAATTGCTGCTGACCGCTCCGGTGCGCGATTGGGAGCTGGTGGTCGGTAAGTGGCTGGCTGGTTTC
>VGOC01000106.1 GCA_016865865.1 Chloroflexota bacterium | reverse complement strand
ATCGTTGCTCATCCCCATGGATAACTCACCCCAATCCGCCTGGGGATAATGAGCTGCCAGAGCATCACGTAGACGACACAATTTCTGGAAATAAGGGCGCGCATCTTCAGGATCAGGTTCGAAAGGGGGCATGGTCATCAACCCATGGATTTCGAGATGATCCAAATCGAAAAGGGGGGCTAATCCCTCGACGAATACCGACCAAAGACTCTCCTCCCAAACAGGCCAGCCATGCTTGGAGACCTCCCCACTAACGTTACATTCGAGCAAAACAGGCAATTTTCTATTGATCTGCGCGGCGTACTGGTCACATCTGTGAGCCAGTTTCAGGCTGTCCAGCGAATGCAGCCAAGCGAAGTTCTCGACCACCTCACGGGCTTTACGGCTCTGCACATGGCCGATCATGTGCCACTCGACTCCGGCCTCCGGCAAGGCCGCGATTTTGGTCAGCGCCTCTTGAACGTAGTTCTCGCCTAAATATTTTGCCCCCGCCCGAATAGTCGCCTGAGTCGCCTCGATGGAGTGTCCCTTCGTGACTACGACCAGTTTGATCTCGCCCGCGCCTCTCCCAACCGAATCGGCCGCCGCCGACATCCGCTCCAACACCCTTTCGTAATTCCCACGAATCGTTTCCTCCAGAGTTGCCATCACAAAATCACATCTTCCGTTTTACGTCTTCCCGCTTCACCCATTCAAAGCGATCAACGCGCCAAATCGCCCAGTCTTGCCCTTTTCCGCTCGATGCGAGTACCAATCCTCGAGATGACAGGCTGTGCAAATCCCCGATACCTGGATTTCGCGCACGCCAGCCTGCTCTAGTAGCAGTTGGTTGGCGCGCCACAGATCGAATTGTACCGCAGCACCCTGGGTTGGCAACAAGCGCCCGGCCTCATCCCCGAAAACCTCGCGCACCTGCCCGGCGACTTCCGCGCCAACCCGATAATGATGGGCTGCGATCGAAGGGCCTATGCCAGCCCGAATATCTTCTGGGCGACTTCGATAGCGCTCCACCATAGCTTCGACTGTGATTGTGACTGCTCTTCGAACCGTACCCAGCCAGCCAGCATGGACGATGCCCACAACCTGCCGCGTCGGGTCATGCAGCAGGATCGGCACACAATCGGCAAAACGCATGAACAGGGTCACATCCGGGCGATCGGTCAGGATGGCGTCGGCCTGGGAATGCGCCCTATCTCTGGGGCGCGGCTTTTCAGCGCAGATCACGTCCGCGCTGTGGATTTGCCAGACATCGAACATCGAATCGGGGTCGCGCCCGAGGGCGTCGAAAGCCAGGATGCGGTTATTCCTCACCCGGGCGTGATCGTCCGGCACCAGGGCGCTCGCGCCGACATTGAGCGACGCCCAGGGTTCAGGGCTGAGGCCGCCGCGCCTGGTAAAAATTGCGTGAGTCAGGGCTTCAGAATCAAAGATGTCGAAGTAGTAATAACGAATGGAATTGACCTGGTGAAAAGGCATAATGATGTTTGACGTTTTACGACTCACGTTTCACGTTCGAATGGGCGAATTTCTTCGTCAGCATCAGGCGCGTTTCGACCATGGTCTCCTCGACCAGCGGGTAACCGAACCAGGCCGTGGTGAAGCCGAATAAGAAACCGGTCAGTAGACGTAAAAATGGCGTGCTTTCTCTGAGCGGGAAGAATTGGGCGAATGTCTGCCAGAATGGCCCCTCGAACACCGAGAGGAACACACCCACAAGCTGCGTACCTCCATCCAGGCCGATGGGGATTAGCCCGACCAGCGCCCAAATCCACCATGGCAACGCTTTGATGCGCTTGCCTGTCGCAACGAAAAGAAGCCCAAAGAGCAAGATTGCCCCATAGATAGCCAAATCGCGCTGGCAGAGAGCGATCTTATAACCAACCTGCTCATCGCCGCGAAAACGCCGGGCGGGGATCAAGGCATCCTCATCGAGACCGGTGGCCTCCTCGAACGTCTGGTATCCTTCGAGGCCAGCCGCGGCGCGAGGGTAGATTGGCTGCTCGCCATAAATGAAGAACGAACGATACGAAAGTTGATGGCACAACCCGCTGTACGCCCAATAGATCACATTGGCTGGCGTCTCGATCCCCGCACGCAGAAATACCGGCGCCAAGACCGGCAAGCCCACATAGATCAAAACGAACAGGTTGAACACCAACATATAGCGCTCTGAAAACCACCAGGCAAATCGGTCGGCGCCAGAGATTCGCCACCCCCGCTCAAGGCGCTTCTGATAGCCTCGATCGCCGATGGATTCGAGTTGCTTCTCCCGGTCGCGAGCAGCCCCCAGGGTCATCGCCAAATCGCGCCCGTCGAAGGGAGCTTTCAGGGTGTATGGCCCCACTTCCACTACCGGGATAGCGACGCCATAAGCGGCTTCAAGTTCCGGGCTGCCATCAATGTCAACGATAACCAGTTCGTGAGGGAAGCGATCCTGCAAAGCCCGCAAGGCGGTCTCCGCCTCGTCGCATAAATGACATTCTTTCCTGCCAAATAAGGTCACCTTCAACAAGTTCTCTTTCCTAACCCGGACGAACCGGAACCCAAGCAAACCTAAAGACCAAAATCAACGAAGAAGCCAAAGCGAGACAGGCGTTCGAAAATCCCCAGGAAGAGCATCACGCCGACGGCGATCAGCAAAACGCCCATGACGATCTCGGCGTAATGCATCACCTTGCCATACCGGCGCAAGATCGTGGTCACCCAACCGATACCCAAGGCCGCGATCAAAAAGGGGATCGCCAGGCCAGCAGAGTAAGCCGTCAACAAACTGGCTCCCTGGTATACAGATCCGCCGCTCAGAGAAAGAGTCAGGATAGCGCCCAAGACCGGGCCAACACAGGGGGACCAGCCCGCCGAGAAGAAGACGCCCATCAACGCCGAGGAGAAATAGCCGCGCTGGCGATCCGGATGGCTCCGAGGGCGCAAGTCGTACTCCAGAAAAGGTATGCGGATGATATGGGTCATGTGCAGGCCGAAAATGACTACCACCACACCGCCGATCCTGGCCAACCAGGGGCGCACATCGAACAGCAACCCCCCGATAGCCGAGCTGGCGATCCCCAGGAGGATGAATACCACGCTGAAACCTGACACGAACGCCAGGCCGTGCGAAAAGGTCAGCCAGCGATTCTCTTCCCCGCTCTGCGCGGTGGCAGCGGAGCGCCCACCCAGGTAACCAATGTAGGCCGGGACGAGAGAGAACACACAGGGAGATAAGAACGAGGCCAGCCCTGCCAGGAAGGACAGGCCCAACCCGATATTCAAAACATCCATAAATAACCCTTTACCATTGATTGATGATTACACGAGTACCGCCGCTCCCAACGATGGTAATATCACCTGTTTCGAAGGGTACAGCGGGCAGCGACCAGCGGAATATCCATTTGGCATCTTCGGGGCGGGCGTTGATACAGCCGTGCGACATCGGCTCGCCGAAATTGTTGTGCCAGTACGTCGAATGAATAGCCACGCCTTCGCCATGAAAAAGAGAAGTCCAGCTCACCGCAGGCACATCCCAACTGCCGGCGGCGGTATTGCCTCCCATGTGCAGGCTGAATAATTTACGCCAGATCATGAACCCGGGCGTATATGGAGGGGTCAGGGGCGTGGCGCCCTCCGCCTTACCCGACGAGATACGGGCGAAATATACCTCTGTATTGCCTTCGTAACACGAGAGAGTCTGAGTTCCCCAATGGATATCTATCTCGATTCGTTTATCTTCCACATCGGGATCGATCGGAGAGACCTCATCGGCAGTAATCGGGCGAAACGCTTCCGCGGGACACCAGAAGATATCGCCAGGGCTTCCGTAGCGTTCGTTGATGCGATACCACACGCCGCCATCGCTTTCCACCTTCATCTGATCCACCCACAGAACTTGCTTGTAATAGAAACGGAAAAGCTGCCCATTCTCCTGCCGGTAACGCCACCAGGCCGAGCGGGGCGGGCCATTGGCGATGATGGCATCCACATAGGGAACACATACTTCCACCCATAACCCCTGTTGATCTCCCATTTGGGGCAGGGAGTCCACCGGTTGGGCAGGTTCGTTTCTTACCGGCTGCATATAGGGGGACCAGACATACCCATCCGGGATTTCGACCCAACGTTGATTGTTGCGCCAGGGCCAGCGGCCAACGACTTCTCGAATCCAGGGCACGACAGCATCTTCGTACAGGATACCCACAGTCTGGCCGTCGTAATCGGGTTGGGCTTTGATTTCGACGCTGCCGAAACATACCCTTCCCAGCTTCTCGGCCTGAGGGAAATCTGCAAGCTGAAAAATCTGCCGCCAGGGATTGAGGGCCAAACCCCCAAGCCCGGCGGCAGACAATTTGAGAAAATCTCGACGGGAGAGAGGCGGTTTCTTTGAGTGTGAACGTCGGTTGCTCATACTACCTCATTGTTTCCAACTTCGGTCTGAACAAGGATACCACTCGTACATTAGACCAGGATGATACTCCGATCCATTTCCAACAAGGCAAGCGCACGGCGATAGGCTATGGCGGTTTGTTCTCCCTGACGAGTCAGGGTTTCGAGATACTCTCGATCGAACGGACTGAGTTGGACATGTTGTTTTTTCATCCTGCCATTTTCATCCAACAGGCAGGTTTTGTCATATTCTTCTAATACTTACTTGACGGTGTATTGACTATGAATTATCCTTTTTTTTGACGTTTATTTCAAGTAATTTGTTACAATTAACGAAAACAAGCCGAGATCGGCAGTATTGCTTGTCATCGACAAGATCCACCTAACCAAAATGACAGACACCTTTCTCCCAGGTGACATCGTATCTGGACTGGAACCCGACGAACACGTAGAAATTCGTCGGGTGGCGCCGTTTGGGAATAGGACACTGATCGAATGGGTGACGGTGACTTCGCGGCGGGAGATTCGGCGCCTGTTGGGGGCGGAGGAGTTGGCGCGTCTGGTGAAGGTGCGCGGCTCGGAGTATACGTTTGATGGCGACGCGAGAGCGTTTATGTTGGGGGTGGAGGCGCATCGGATTCGGATTGCGTACCAGTTTGATCCCTTGTTTGCCATCAATTCGAGTGTGGTGGATGTGCTGCCGCATCAGGTGGAGGCGGTGTATCGCTATCTGCTGCCCCTGCCGCGCATTCGCTTTTTGCTGGCTGATGACACAGGTGCAGGTAAAACCATCATGGCGGGGTTGCTCATCAAGGAGTTGCTTTTCCGCGGCGTGATCAGCAAGGTATTGATTATCACGCCTGGCGGTTTGACCAAGCAGTGGCAGGAAGATGAAATGCGCGCCAAGTTCGGCCTGGAGTTCGACCTGGTGAACCGCGCTTCGTTCGAGGCAAAGCCAGGGCAGTTCTCGCAGTCGGATGAAGGGCTGTTCGTCACATCTATTGATTTTATTTCGCGGCATGAAGGCTGTTTGAACGCGGCGCGCGAAACGCAGTGGGACATGATTGTGATGGATGAAGCTCATAAACTGTCGGCGTTTGAGTATGGCAACAAGATTGACCGCAGTAACCGCTATCAAGCAATCGAAGCACTCGCACCGCGGGCAGATCATTTGATCTTCCTGACCGCCACGCCGCATCGTGGACGCAAGGATACTTTCCGACGTTTGCTGATGTTGCTGGATGAAGACCTGTTCCAGAAGGATGAACTGGTCACGGAACGAATTCATGAAGCGGTAGCGACGTTTACGGGCGCGGAAACCTTCGAAGGTGAAGCGGTGGTCAGCAAGGCGCGCAACCGTTTCTTCCTGCGCCGTCTCAAAGAAGAGATGGTAGACTGGAATAGGAATCCATTATTCAAAGACCGCCACACCAAGACGACAGGTTACGAACTCACTCCCGAAGAACTGGACTTATACAACGCCGTCACAAAGTACGTGCGTTCGAAGCGCAAGCAGGCAAAGGAACGCAAGAACCGCAACGTCGAGTTGACCTTGATGGTCATGCAGAGACGCCTGGCAAGCAGTATCTATGCCATCACGCGGACATTGCAAAACCGTCTCGACGCGCTGAATGAGGTACTCAAAATTCTTCGAGACCCAAGTCGCGCCAGTGAGCGTAAGCAAATATTGAATGGGAACTGGGAAGATATTCCGCAGGACTTTGAAGAATACAAAGACCTTGATGATAAAGAACGTGAGAGTGTAGACAAGCGCATTTTCCGCCAGGTGTTGAGCGACAAGCCTGAGGACGTGGAAAAGGAAATCCGCGAGGTGAAGGCGCTGGTGGATATGGCTTTCGCGTTGAAAGATCATCCTGAAGAGAAGTTCGCGCAGTTGCTCAAGGTGCTGGACGAGTCTAATGTCATTCGCGATGAGGATGAGAAACTTGTCATCTTTACAGAGCATCGAGATACGCTCAATAATTTGACCGACCGTCTGACGAAGCGCGGGTATGTGGTGACAACCATTCACGGCGGGATGAACGTTGATGAACGGAAGCAAGCCCAAAGGGAGTTCAAGAGGCGGGCAAAGATCATGGTGGCGACCGACGCCGCGGGCGAAGGCATCAACCTGCAGTTCTGCCGCTACATGATCAACTGGGACATCCCGTGGAATCCCAACCGCCTGGAACAGCGCATGGGACGTATCCACCGCTATGGTCAAGACAAAGATGTGTGGGTCTATAACGTGGTCGCCACCAACACGCGCGAAGGCGCGGTGCTGGAAAAACTCCTGCGCAAGATGGACGTGATGCGCGACCAGATGGGGGATGACCGCGTGTACGATGTGATTGACGATCTGCTCGAAGATGTGCCGCTGGTGGATCTGATCGAGAATTCGATTGACAGCGAAACGGGCAGGGAAGCCGCGGCGGAGATGGAACGCTGCATGAACACCGACCTTGACCAGCGCGCCGAGAACCTGATCGCCCTTCAAAAGAAACAGTCGCTGGCTTCGCATTTGGATCTGCGCGAGGCGCGGCGCTTGCGCGATACGTCGGATGAGCACCGTTTGCAGCCAATGTTCATCCAGCGCTTCTTTACGACCGCGTATCAAGCCGCTGGCGGGACGATCACCGAAGACCGTCACTTCCCCGTCTTTCATCTGGGGCGGACGCCTGCGGCAGTAAAGGAAGCCGCGCGCAAGGATCGCCTGTCGGTGAGCGATAAGTATGACGAGCCGTTCGTGTTCGACAAGGAACTGGTGAGCGTTGCCAGCCGTACGAGTGTCCCCGAAAATACGCGCCTGCTGGGTCCTGGTCACCCGTTGTTCGACGCGGTGATCGAGTGGGCAATTCGGCGGGCGCGCGATTCGTTTGCGCGCGGCGCGACGTTGATTGATCCGAACATCGCCAAGCCCGAACGGGTGTGGCTGGTCAATTCAAGCGTGCAGGATGAGCGCATCGAAGAGAAGAAGCGGCTGGCGCATCAGCAGTTGAGTATGGTCATTGCCGACCATCTTGGGCTGCGCGCCACGTCGCCCGCCAATATGTTGAACTTTACCGCGCCCGATGGCGCGCTGGAAAAGCCCGTTGCGCGGGCTACGCCCGAGCACAGTCTCGAAGAGATCCAGATGTGGTCGTTCGAGAACCTGACCGAGAAGCAAAAGGCGGAAGTGGAAGCGCACCGCGTCGAAGAGTGCAATTTGCGGCGCACGTATCTCACGGACACATTCACCAACCTGATCCTTGACCTGACCGAGCAGTTGAACGATTACCAACAGGCGGAACTACTGGGCGATGACGAAGGCGAAGCGGAAGAACGCCAAAAACTGGAGAAGCGCATCGAGCAGTTGAAGAATCGTAAGCAGGAACGTCTGGCAGAGTTGGATCTAATGCTGCGCCTGAGCGCCAACCTGCCCGAGGTGCTCACGTCGGCGCTGGTGGTACCTGCTCCAGTGGCGATAATGGATGAGGGAACGGAACCCAGACACGGCGTGGCGATGAGGCGGGATGATGAGGTGGAGCAGATCGCCATGGATGTAGTCATGCGCTTCGAGCGCGGGCGCGGCTGGATTCCGTTTGACGTCCATCTGGATGGCGAGCATTACGATATCCGCTCCGAAGCGCCGAGCGGCGAAGTGCGGTTCATCGAGGTGAAGGGACGAGCCGAGTCGGGCGCGGTGATGCTGACCAGCCCCGAAGTGGATAAACTGCGCCAGTTGGGCGAGCGCGCCTTCCTGTATATCGTCACGCAGTGCCGCCCTGTCCTGAGCGAAGTCGAAGGAGGCGAGAAGCCCAGCCTGCGCATCATTCAGGATCCGATGTCGCAACTCTCGCCCGAAATGCTCTATCGGCAGGTACAATATTTAGTTGATGAGCAAAACTGGAATCGATATGGAGAGGAAGTCCCAATATAGGAACATCACGCTATGACTTTACCAAACTACAACAGATGGGATGATGGAATTGAGGGTGTTGCTCGGAGGATAGCCGAAACCGAACAAACTCCATTGCGGGTTCTAGCAGGCCCTGGAACTGGGAAATCTTTTTCTCTTATGCGTCGGGTTGCACGTTTACTACAAACAGGTGCAGATCCAAGGCGTATTTTGGTATGCACATTTACTCGAACGGCAGCTCAGGATTTGACGAAGGACTTGGCAAGAATTGGAATGGAACAAGCAACCGAAGTGCATGCAGGCACATTACATTCCTTGAGCTTCAGTATTCTTTCGAAGCATATTGTTCTACAAC